>JADCHE010000063.1 GCA_020248665.1 Burkholderiales bacterium
ACATCCCGGTGCGCAGCCACCGGGGCGCCGGCGCGACGCGGGAGATCATCCTGCGCAAGGCGCGCGAGAATCCGAACGATCCGCACGTGCGGAGCTGACGCGCGGACCACCGCGCTCGGACGCCGCGGCGTCCGTCCACCCCGAGGAGACCCTTCATGTTCGAACGCATCGCGGCCGCCCTGCTGTGCCTCGCGGCGCTGGCCTCGGTCCCGGCCGGCGCGCAGGCCCAGGCCGGCTATCCGAACCGCCCGGTCCGGCTCGTCGTCCCTTTCCCGACCGGCCAGGCGACCGATGTCGCGGCGCGGCTGCTGGCCGAGGCCCTGTCGCGCGAATGGGGCCAGCAGGTCGTGGTCGAGAACAAGGGCGGCGGCGCGGGCGTGCCGGGCATGGTCTACGGCCGCGACCAGGCGCCCGACGGCTACACGCTGGTGATGGGAACCAGCGCGGTGCTGGTCGTCAATCCGGCGATCATCGACAAGCTGCCCTACGACCCGATGAACGACTTCGTGCTGATCGGGCCGGTCTTCCGCAACCCGCTGATCGTGGTGGCCAGCGAGTCCTCGCCGATCCGGTCGCTCAAGGACCTCGTCGACGCCGCGAAGAAGCAGCCGGGCAAGCTCCAGTGGGGCTACCCCGGGGCCGGGACGACGCAGCACCTGACCGGCGAGCTGTTCAAGCAGGTCGCCGGCATCGACGTGCAGGGCGTGATGTACAAGGGCAGCGCCGCGGTGGTCACCGACATGCTCGGCGGCCACATCCAGCTCGCGATCGACGGCGTGCCCGCGCATCTCGCGCAGATCAAGGCCGGGAAGATCCGGGCCCTCGCGTCCACCGGCGCGGGGCGCGCCCCGCAGCTGCCCGACGTGCCGACGATCGCCGAGCTCGGCTACCCGGGCTTCTCGGGCGAAGGCTGGGGCGGCGTCGTGGCGCCCAAGGGCACGCCCGCCGACGTGGTGGCCAAGGTCGCGCGCGACCTGCGCAAGGTGCTGTCGGACCCGGCAATGCAGCAGCGCATCGTCGACGCGGGGCTGGTCGTCGACAACATGCCGCGCGAGCAGTGGCTCGTCTTCGCGCGGCAGACCTACGAGCAGTGGGGCGAGGTCGCGCGGCGCAACAACATCAAGGCGCAGTGACGGGGCTGCACGACGCGGCGACCGGACGCCGCGTCCGAAACGAAGAACGCCGGCCCCTCTCGGAACCGGCGTCATCGGGAATCTGGTTGCGGGGGCAGGCTTCGTCGTTTGTCTACGCCTGGGCATGCCGGTTTGCGGGCGACGCCCCCAGGCACGACGCAAGGAGGTCGCTGGGAAGATCTTGACTTAATTTGTCCTTGAGATGAAATTTGGTCTGATTCGAAATCTAGACAATTCGTCATGGCCGATCAGAGCATCTTCCACCGCCCAGGGTACGCCGACGCTCTGGCTCAGCAGTTGCTCAGGCCAGGTCCGCTCGACCAAGCGCTGCGCTCGGGCGTCTTCCTGTCGGGTATCCGCCGAATCGGCAAGACGACCTTCGTCCGCCAGGATCTGATCCCCGCGCTGCAGGACCGAGGCGCGCTCACGCTCTACGTCGACCTGTGGACGGACCGATCGCGCCCGCCGATGGCGCTGGTGAAGGAGGCGGTCCGACAGGCCATCGCCAGCCTCGCGCAGCCCGGCTCCTCCCTCCTCGACCGGCTCCGCAAGACCAAGGGCATGAACTTCGGAGCCGCGGGCTTCTCCTTCGGGATCCAGCTCGACACCCTCGGGGAGCCGGGCGGGGCGACCCTCGCCGACGTCTTCGTCGATCTCGTCCGAAAGGCCGAGGGGGACGTCGTGCTGATCATCGACGAGGTGCAGCAGGCCGTTGCCACACAGGACGGCCAGGACATGCTGTTCGCCCTCAAGGCCGCCCGGGACACTGTCAACACGGCGACCGACCTTCCGGGCAAGTTGCTCATCGTCGGCACCGGATCCCACAAGTCGCTGGTCACGGACATGGCCACCCGCCGATCTCAGGCTTTCGCCGGCGCCCACACGGCCTCGTTCGAACCGTTGGGCAGGGAGTACGTCGATTGGTTCCTGCGTCGGATCGAGGCCGCCAACCTCGCAGCCCCGCCAGTGGACGCGGCGTACGACGGCTTCCAGCGGATGGGACACCGGCCGGAGGAACTGGCCAAGGCGATCCGACAGTTCCAGGACGAAGTCGCCGCCGGCCGCAGCCTCGATCCGGCCGTGTCGTTCACGACGATCTGCGCGACGATCGCCACGACGGCGGCGGACATCGAGGTCCAGTCGATCGAAGACGCCGGGGAACTCGCCGTGCTGGCGTTCTCGCGGATCGCAAGCGGCCAGAATCGCGGCCTGTACGCCGCGGACACACTCGCCGCATTCTCCCGTGCGCTCGGCCGCGAGATCTCGACGAACGACATGATTCCGGTCATCGACAAGCTGGTGGCCGCGAACCTGATCCTGCGACGCGGACACGGCCAGTTCGAAGTCGCCGATCCGTTCGTTCAGCGGGCATGGATCCAGCACATGCAGATGCGCCAAGCCCTCGCGCCGCCTCCAGCTCCTTCTGCGATCGATGCGAAGGAGCCGTCGGCAACGTCTCGTGACCGGTGATCGGCGCGACTTCGAACACCGCTTCGGGACGATGCAGCGCGGCGCGCTCGTTGATGCCGCCGCCGGAGGCGCGCAAGCGGCTCGTCGGGACGGAGCGCGCAGGCGGGTGACCGGTCGCTTGGATGCGCTCGAGCATGCGGCCTGCTCAATGCCGACATCAAGTCATCCACCGAACCGGCCGCCACAAACGACGACGCCGGCCCCTCTCGGAACCGGCGTCATCGGGAATCTGGTTGCGGGGGCAGGATTTGAACCTGCGACCTTCGGGTTATGAGCCCGACGAGCTGCCAGACTGCTCCACCCCGCGTCTGGAGCGAGAGACTATAGCACGTCCCGACAGCAGCCCGCAAACCCCCGGCGCGGGCGCACGGCGTTCGCTGCTACACTCGATCGCACACCCCTTCCCTGCACGCGCATGAAGTTCTGCTCGGCCTGCGGCCACGACGTCGTCCACGAGGTGCCCGCCGGCGACAATCGTCCGAGGTACTGCTGCCGGCAGTGCGGAACGATCCACTACCAGAACCCGAAGATGGTGGTCGGCACCGTGACGGTGTGGGAGGACAAGGTGCTGCTGTGCAAGCGCGCGATCGAGCCGCGCTACGGCTACTGGACGCTGCCCGCGGGCTTCATGGAGAACGGCGAGACCACGGCCGAGGGCGCCGCGCGCGAGACGCTCGAGGAAGCCGGCGCGCGCATCGAGCTCGGGCCGCTGTTCTCGCTGATCGACGTGCCGCACGTCGAGCAGGCGCACCTCTTCTACCGCGCGACGCTGCTGCACCTCGACTTCGAGCCCGGCACCGAGAGCCTCGAGGCGCGGCTGTTCACCGAGGCCGAGATCCCCTGGGACGACATCGCGTTCCGCACGGTCGGCCAGACGCTGCGATGGTTCTTCGAGGACCGCCGCGCCGGTGCGTTCGGGCTGCACACGAGCGCGATCCGCTACGTGCCGCGCCCGTCGGCCTGAGGCCCGACCGCCGCGCATGCTGACCTGGGTCGAGCCCGGCCGAAGGCTGCCCGACGCGTCGCGCGCGATGCGCGAACCGAACGGCCTGCTCGCCGCCGGACGCGACCTCTCCCCGCAGCGCCTGCTCGAGGCCTACCGCGGCGGCATCTTCCCCTGGTACACCGCCGGGCAGCCGGTGCTGTGGTGGTCGCCCGACCCGCGGATGGTGCTGTTCCTCGACGAGTTCAAGCTGTCGCGCTCGCTGTCCAAGACACTGCGGCGCATCCGTCGCGAGGGCACGTGGCGCATCGAGCTCGATCGCGACTTCGAGGCGACGATGCGGATGTGCGCGCAGCCGCGCCCCGACCAGGACGGTACCTGGATCACGCCGGAGATCGTCGCGGCCTACGTGGGGCTGCACCGGATGGGGCACGCGCACTCGGTCGAGGTGCGCGAGGGCGACGTCCTGGTCGGCGGCCTGTACGGCGTGTCGATCGGCAGGATGTTCTACGGCGAGTCGATGTTCGCGCGCCGTCCGGACGCCTCGAAATGTGCGCTCGCGGCGCTCGTCGCGCTGCTGCGCGAGCACGATTTCAGCGTGATAGACTGCCAGCAGGCCACGTCGCATCTCGCCTCCCTGGGCGGCCGGGAGATCCCGCGCGACGCGTTCCTGGACCGGGTCGCCCACCTCACCGCGCAGCCGCCGCCGGACTGGTCCGCGCTGGAGGTGGAAGTTCCGGACACTTGAGCAGCACTCGGGCAGGCACGTGACGCATCTCAAGGAACTGCCGTTCTCGGCGCTCCAGTTCTACGCGACAGCACCCTATCCGTGCAGCTACCTCGCGGGGCACCAGGCCCGCTCGCAGGTCGCCACCCCCAACCACTTGATCAACGCGGACGTCTACTCCGAGCTCGTGCGCTCGGGGTTCCGCCGCAGCGGCATCTTCACCTACCGCCCGCACTGCGACGGCTGCCGCGCCTGCGTGCCGGT
>JADCHE010000064.1 GCA_020248665.1 Burkholderiales bacterium
ACCTGCGCGAGTTCACCAGCCCCGAGACGTTCGCCGAGCTCAAGCACGAGATCGACGAGCGCAAGGGCGTGCCGAACCAGACCGACGTGGTGTCGCTCGACGCGCAGCTGCTCGGCGTCGACACCATCGCGGCCGACCATATGGCGAGCGTGCGCTTCTCCGGGATGCTGCGCGAGCAGCCGGGTACGCCGGCCGAGGCGTTCGACGAGGTGTGGAACTTCACGCGCCCGACCGCCGGCCAGGGCGGCTGGGTGCTCGCCGGCATCCAGCAGCTGTCGAAGGCCTGACGGACGGGCCGGTGCCCGCGGTCCCGCTGCCGCTCGCGCAGACCGCGCTGTCGGCGCTGAACCACGTGCTGCGCCAGCAGTCGTGGGCGCGGGACCGGCTGCGCGCGCACGCGGGCCGCTCGGTCCGCGTGGTCGTCGAGTCGCCGCTCGGCCCGGTGTCGGCCGGCGCACGGATCGCCGAAGACGGCACGCTCGAGATCGCGGCGGTCGACGCACCGACCGTCACGCTCACGCTGACGCCCTCGGTCGATGCGCTCTTCGGGCTGCTTCGGGACGGCCCGCGCGGGCTGACCGGGGCGCTGAAGGTCGACGGCGACGTGATGGTCGCGGCCGCCGTCGGCGAGGTCGCGCAGCACTTGCGCTGGGACGTCGAGGAAGACCTGAGCCGCGTGTTCGGCGACCGCGTCGCGCACCGCATGGGCGAGACCGTGCGCGACGGCGTGCGGCAGGCCGACGACCTGCGCGAACGCGCCGAGACGGGCGTGCGCGACTTCCTGGTCCGTGAGGACCGGCAACTGGTCGGCCGCGACGAGATGCGCACGCTGACCGACGTGCTGCGCGAGCTCGAGGCGGGCATAGGTCGGCTCGAGTCGAAGCTCGGGCGCGACGCCCGCGCCTGACGTGCCGCGGCGCCGCGCGCGCCGCGTTCAGTACCGGTCGATCAGCGCCCTCAGCCCGTCGCGGTCGAGTCCTGCCGCGATCGCGAGCGCGGTCACCACGCGGGCCTTGTGCGCCGACAGCCAGCCGGCAGGCACGAAGCCCCAGCGGTCGTCGTCGACGCCCGCGTTGCGGTTCACCGGTCCGGATGCGAGCCGGCTCGCACGGACCACCATCACGCCCGCGGCGGCTGCGCGCGACAGCGCGTCGCGCATCGGATCGGGCATCGTGCCGTGGCCGGTGCCCGCCAGCACCAGCCCGCGCGCGCCGCGCGACACCAGCCAGTCGACGACCCCCGGATCGGCGTCGACGTGCTGCGCGAGCAGGTCGACCCGCGGCAGCGCTTGCGGCAGCGGATCGAGCGCGGCCGCGAGCGACGGTCGGCGCGCGGCGGCCTCGGCGGGCGGCACCCGCCAGCGCGGCCGCCCGTCGACGATCTCGGCGAGCGCTGCGCCGTCGCGGGCGACGAACGCGTCGGTGCGCGAGGTGTGCGCCTTCGCGGCGCGGTCGGGCGGCAGCACCTGGTCGTTCATCAGCACCATCGCGCCGGCAGCGCGCGCGGCCGGGTCGACAGCGGTCGCCGCGGCTGCATAGAGGTTCATCGGGCCGTCGGCGCCGAGCGCGGTGGCGGGGCGCATCGCACCGGTCGCGACGACCGGCAGCGTCCTGTCGCAGGCGAGGTCGACCAGCAGCGCCGTCTCCTCGAGTGTGTCGGTGCCGTGGGTGATGACCGCGCCGGCGAGCGAGGGGTCGGCCGCCGCCGCTCGCAGCCGCCGCAGCAGCGTCAGCCAGTGCGCAGAGGTCAGGTGCTGGCTGCCGATCGAGTACGGCTGCTCGACGACGACGTCGGCGAGCCCGCGCAGCGCGGGCACCGCCTCGACGAGCGCGCTCGCGGGCAGCGCGCCGGGCACGTAGCCCTGGGTCCGGTCGGCGGAGGCGGCGGCGCCGGCGATCGTGCCTCCGGTGGCGATCAGCAGCAGTCGGGGTCGGTCCATTCGGCCGATGCTACCGTCCCGGCGGGCACGGTTGCGTCGCACCATCGTCGCGGTGCGACGGTATGATGGTCACTCCGCGGTCATACGGAACGGATGCGCCCGATGCACGACATCCTCGTCCTCGACGTCGCCGGCACCCCGGTGAGGTGGGTCGATCACGAGTCGGCCGCCGGGTACTACGCGAGCGGCAAGGTGCGCTGGGAGCTCGGCGCCGACCGCACGGTGCTGCATGGCGGCATCAGCCGGCTGCACGGGCACCGCTCGAGGCTCGAGATCGCCGCGATCATCGCGATCGACGGTCCGCGCTGGAGGGTCCGCGGCGCCGAGGACCGCGCGCCGCTCTCGCGCTCGATGGTGTTCGCGCGCGACCGCCACGTCTGCGCCTACTGCGGCGGGCGCTTCGGGCAGAACACGCTCGAGATGGAGCACGTGACCCCGAGCTCGCGCGGCGGGCGTACCGTGTGGCAGAACGTCGTGTCCGCGTGCCGCGCGTGCAACCAGCGCAAGGGCAACCGCACGCCCGAGGCCGCGAGCATGCCGCTGCTCTACGTGCCCTACGTGCCCAACCGCCACGAGGCGTTCATTCTCGCCAACCGGCGGATCCTCGCCGACCAGATGGCGTTCCTGCTCGCCGGCGTGCCGCGGCATTCGCGGCTGTGGGCGCCCGACGCGGGTGCCGACGGCGCTCAGCCGGCTGCGGCCGGCGTCTCGGCGCCGAGGAAGCGCTCGCCGCACTCGTCCGCGGTCAGGGGCCGCGAGAACAGGTAGCCCTGCATCTCGCGGCAGCCCATCGCGACCAGCGCCTCGCGCTGCGCGCCGGTCTCGACGCCCTCTGCCACCACGCCAGCGCCCAGGCTGCGCGCGATCGCGACGATCGCCGGCACGATCGCCGCCTGCCGCACGCCCGGGCCCTCCCGGCCGAGGTCGACGACGAACGCGCGATCGATCTTGATGCAGCCGATCGGGAAGGTCCGCAGGTAAGCGAGCGACGAGTGGCCGGTGCCGAAGTCGTCGAGCGCGATCCGGATGCCCATCCGCGACAGCTCGCCGAGCACGCGCGCCGCGCGCTCGGGCTCGTCCATCACCGTGCCCTCGGTCAGCTCGAGCTGCAGCCGCGAGGCGGGCAGCCGGGTGGCGGCGAGCAGCGCGCGCAGCTCGCGCACGAAGGTCTCCTCGCGCAGCTGAACCGGCGACACGTTGACCGACAGGTAGGGCCGCCCACCGGTGCCGGGGGGTGGTGCGCGCGTCGCATCCCACGCGACCAGCTGCGCGCAGGCGCGGGCGAGCACCGACGTGCCGATCGCGCCGATCAGGCCGGTCTCCTCGGCCAGCGGCACGAACACCGCCGGCGTGATCGGGCCGCGCTCCGGGTGGTCCCAGCGCGCGAGCGCCTCGAGGCCGAGCACGCGGCCGGTCTCGCCGTCGACGATCGGCTGGTAGGCGACGTCGAGTGCCGAGCGTGCGACGGCCGCGCGAAGGTCGTTGATCATCGCGACCTTCTCGCGCAGCGACGCGTTGATCTGTGGCGCGTAGAAGCGCAGCGCGTTACGCCCGCCCTGCTTGGCCTGGTACATCGCCGCGTCGGCGTTCTTCAGCAGCCGCGGCGGGTCGCCGCCGTCGTCGGGGAACATCGCGATGCCGATGCTCGCGCTGACGGTCGCCATCAGCCCGTCGAGCTTGAGCGGGGTCGCGACGGCCTTCAGGATCTTGCGGGTCACAACCTCGACGTCGCGGCGCTTGCGCACTGGGTCGATCAGCACCAGGAACTCGTCGCCACCGAAGCGCGCGAGCCGGTCGGCCTGCCGCAGGCAGGCGCGGATCCGCTGCGAGACCTGGCGCAGCAGGTCGTCGCCGGCGTCGTGCCCGAGCGAGTCGTTGATCTCCTTGAAGCCGTCAAGGTCGAGGAACAGCAGCGCGAAGCGAGAGCTCCGCGCGCGCGCCTGCGCGATGGACTCGCCGATGTGCTCCATGAAGGCGGCGCGGTTCGGCAGCCCGGTCAGGTCGTCGTGGTAGGCGAGCCGCTGCACGCGGCTCTCGGCGAGCCGGCGCGCGGTGACGTCCAGCATCGCGCCGCGCAGCCGCGTCACGCGACCGTCCTCGTCGGCCTGCGACGCGATCGTGCTCGCGAACCAGCGCACCTCGCCGCGCGCGTCGCGCAGCCGCAGCTCCCCGGTCAGGCGGCGCGGCTCGCGCAGCGCCGCCTCGACCGAGCGCTGCGCGCCGGCCCGGTCGTCCTCGACGACGTAGTCGAGCAGCTCCTCGATCGACGCGGGCGGCGCGTCCGGGTCCATGCCGAGCAGCTGCGCGAGCTGCGCCGACACCTCGATGCCGCGGTCGCCTTCGCGGTACGACCAGCTGCCGAGCCCGGCGAGCAGCTGCGCCTCGAGCAGGTCGACGCGGCTCTGCTCGAGCTGTGCGGTGCGCTCGTGCACGTGTGACTCGAGCGTGCGCCGCTCGGCGCGCAGCGCCGCGTTCGCGTGCGCGAGCCCGGTCGCCGCGATCCGGTGCGACTGGCGCTCGGCGTCGACCGCGGCCTCGAAGCGCGCGTAGCGCCGGCCGACCGCGTCGACGAGCGCGCGCAGCCGCGCTGGATCGGCCGACGCGCCGCCACGGTCGAGGCCGAGCCGCCGCAGCGGGCGGGCGAGCAGGGGGTGGACCGGTCGCTTCATCGGGGAAGCGGTCGGGACGAACGGTCGATCGGCATCGTGCAAGGCTATCGACCGGCCCGCGCCGCTACTGTGACCGAATGCCCCGTACCGACGGGCGGTCGTCGAAGAGGTCCCGGCGGCGCGGCGCTACACTGACGTTGCAGCGATGTGCGACCTCTCGGTCGCGTCTTGGCCGCGCTCGGGCCCGCGATGATCGACGACGACACCCTCCGCATCTGGGAGTTCGGCAGCTACCTCGTCACGGTGTTCGGGCTGCCGCTGGCCGCCTTCGCGCTGTGGCGCGAGGCGCGCACCGAGCGCGACAACGAGCGCGAGGAGATCGAGCAGCGCGACGAGGAGACCTACCTCCAGCTGTCCGAGCAGTACACCCAATTCGTCGAGTCGGTGCTGCGCTACCCCGAGCTCGGCCTGCACCCGCGCCTGCCGGCGCCCGCCGACCTCGACCCGGAACAGCAGGCGCGAAAGCTGCTCCTCTTCGAGATGCTGATCGCGCTGTTCGAGCGCGCCTACATCCTGCTGTACGAGGACGCGCTCGACGCGCAGGGCGCGCGACGCTGGCAGTCCTGGGCCGACTACATGACGCAGTGGAGCGCGCGCCGCGACTTCCGCGAGGCGCTGCCCGATCTGCTGATCGGCGAGGACCCGGAGTTCTCGCGCTACATCCGCGGCCTGTGCGAGCAGGCGGAGGGTAGGACACCATGATCGACCTGCTGATCCGAGGCGGCGTCGTCGTGGACGGCACCGGCGGCGAGCCGTTCGCCGCCGACGTCGGCGTGAAGGACGGCCGCATCGTCGAGCTCGGGCGCGTCGGACGCCGCGCCCACCGCACGCTCGACGCCGACGGCGCGCTGGTCTTGCCGGGCTTTGTCGACATCCATACCCACTACGATGGCCAGGCCTCGTGGGACGAGACCTTCTCGCCCAGCGTGTGGCACGGCGTGACCACCGTCGTGACCGGCAACTGCGGCGTCGGCTTCGCACCGGTGCGCTTCGGCGACCAGGACCGGCTGATCGCGCTGATGGAAGGCGTCGAGGAGATCCCGGGCGCCGCGCTCGCCGAGGGCATCCACTGGAACTGGACGAGTTTCCAGGGCTACATGGAGGCGCTCGACGCGATCCCGCACGCGATCGACTTCATGACGCTGGTGCCGCACGACTGCCTGCGCCTGTTCGTGATGGGAGATCGCGCCGCGCGCGGCGAGTGCGCGCTCGCCGCCGACCGCGACGCGATGGCGAAGCTGCTGCGCGACGCGCTCGTCGCCGGCGCCGCGGGCCTGTCGATCGGCCGCACCGACAACCACCGCACCCGGGAGGGCGCGCCGACGCCGGGCTCCGAGGCCGATGCGGCCGAGCTCCTCGCGCTCGCCGACGTGTTCCGCGGGCTGCCGTACCGCGTGCTGCACGCGGTCTCCGACTTCCAGTGCATGCGCGGCGAGCCGGCCGGGCAGCGCGCCCGCTTCGATGCCGAGTACGCGATGCTCGAGTCGGTGGCGCGGCTCGCCGCGCGGCCGCTCGCGCTCACCTGGCTCGAGCGGATCAACGCGCCCGAGCAGTGGCGCTGGCTCGCCGAGCGCGCCGAGCGCTCGGTCGCCTCGGGCGTCGACGTGCGGCTGCAGGCCGCGAGCCGCGCGATCGGATTGCTGAACGGGCTCGACACGAGCTTCAACGCGCTGGTCGCGTTCCCCTCGTACCGCGCGATCGCGCACCTGCCGCCGCCCGAGCGCGCCGCGCGGATGCGCGAGCCCGAGGTCCGGGAGCGGATCCTCGGCGAGCCGCGCACGACGCTGTCGGGCGCGGGTTCGTCGGTGCCGCCGCTCGCCGACGAGATCCTCGCCCGCATCGACGACGTGTCGATGCTGATGTTCCCGTTCCCCGCGGGCGAGGACGACGTACCCGACTACGAGCCCGACCCGCGGACCTCGTTCGGCGTCCGGGCGCGCGCGAGCGGCGCGCGCCCGCTCGCGCTGATCTACGACTGGCTCGCCGAGGGCGAGGGGACGAACCTCGTCTACTTCCCGATCTTCAACTACCTGCGCGGCTCGCTCGACACGGTGCACGCGATGCTGATGCACCCTCTCGCGCTGGTCTCGCTCGGCGACGCCGGTGCGCACGTCGGCACGGTGTGCGACGCGAGCATGCCGACGACGCTGCTGTCCCACTGGGTGCGCGACCGGCGCGGCGAGCGCATTCCGCTGCCTGCCGCGATCTCGATGCTGAGCGCGCGCAACGCGCGGCACATGGGCCTCGCCGACCGCGGCATCGTCGCCGTCGGGAAGCGCGCGGACCTGAACCTGATCGACCCGGCCGCGATCGCGCTCGAGCCGCCCCGGCTGGTCCGCGACCTGCCGGCCGGCGGGCGGCGCTTCGTGCAGCGCGCGCGGGGCTACCTCGCGACGATGGTCGCCGGCGTGCCGATCGTCGAGTACGGCGCGCTCACCGGGGCGCGCCCGGGTCGGCTGGTGCGCTCGGCGACGCGCTGAGCTGCGCGTCGCCCTCCGGCACCGGCGGGCGGCGAAGCGGCTCGCGCTCGAGCGCCGACTTCACCAGCAGGTGGGCGGCGATCGGCGCGGTCAGGAACACGAACGCGGTGATCAGCAGCTCGTGGATCACCACGCGCTGCCCGGTCCAGCCGAAGACCAGCATCGAGGCGAGCAGCGCGCCGCCGACGCCGAGCGTGCTCGCCTTGGTCGGCGCGTGCAGCCGCATGTACAGGTCGCGCAGCCGGACCAGGCCGATCGCGCCGACCAGCGCGAAGCCGCCGCCCGCGATCATCAGCAGGCTCGCGATCAGCTCGACGACGAAGGGCAGGGGCTCGGGAGTCATCGGGTCGGGCCTCAGTCGGGGTCGACGACGTCGCCGCGGCCCACGAATCGAGCGGTGACGACGGTGCCGACGAAGCCGAGCATCGCGATCACCAGCGCGGCCTCGAAGTACACCTGCGTGCGGAACTTGATGCCCAGCAGCACGACGAGCGCCAGCGCGTTCACGTACAGCGTGTCGAGCGCGAGCACGCGGTCGAGCACGTCGGGGCCGACGAGCAGCCGCCAGCAGGTGAGCAGAAGCGCGACGCAGATCAGCGCGATCGCGAGCGTGGTGGCCTGGTCGATCATTCGAACAGCTCCCGGATCGGGGTCTCGTAGCGGGCCTTGACCTCGGCGATGAGCGCGTCGGGGTCGTCGACGCGCAGCCCGTGGACCAGCAGGTGGCGGTGATCGTCCGACAGCTCGGCGGACACGGTGCCGGGCGTCATCGTGATGATCCCGGCGAACAGCGAGATCGAGCGGGGCCGCCGCACATCGAGCGGCACCCAGACGAAGCGCGGCTTCAGCGCCTCGCGCGGGCCGAGGATCAGCTTCGCGACCTGCAGGTTGGCGATGACGATGTCGTGCAGCACCACCCACGCGAGGCGCGCGGCGATCGCCGCGCGGCGCCACGCGCCGCCGCGTGCGACCGGGTGCCCCGCGTCGTCGCGACGCGCCGCCGGCCAGCGCGACAGCACCAGCGCGAGCACCGCGCCGAGCAGCAGGTGTCCGGTGGCGAGCGTCTGGTTGAGCAGCAGCCATGCGAGCCATAGCCAGAGCGCGGTCCAGGGCCGCGGAAGCAGGCGGCGCAGCGGGCCCGGGCGCGGCGCGTACCGCGCGTCGGGGGTCGCGCTCATCGGAAGGACTCCGGTCGCGGCTGGTGCGGCCCGGCCTTCGGCACCGTCCGCAGCACCTGGTCGAAGAGCGACGACGGCTCGAGCAGGTCACGCGCGGCGGCCTGCGCGTAGCGCTGCACCGGCGCGGCGAACACCGTGATCGCGACCACGCCGGCGAGCGCGATCGAGGCGGGCGCGAGGTCGCCCAGCGCGAGGCGCGGCGCGCCCGGCTCCGCGGCCGGCCCCGTGGACGACGGCGAGGCCTTCCAGAACAGCGTGCTGCCCGCGCGCGACAGCGCTACGATCGCGGCGAGGCTGCCGCCGAGCACCACCGCCCACAGCCACGCGGTCGCGGCGCCCGGCGCGCCGCCCTCGGGCAGCATCGAGGCGAGCAGCATCGCCTTGCCGATGAAGCCGCCGAACGGCGGCATCCCCGCGATCGCGACCGCCGCCGCGAAGAACAGCAGCCCGATCGCGGCGCCGCCGGGCACCTCCGGGCCGGGCACGATCCGGTCGCCCGCCGTGCCGCGGCCCCGCGCGACCGCGTCGGCGGCCAGGTAGAGCGCCGCGGCCGACAGGGTGGTGTGCGGCAGGTAGTAGATCGCCGCGGCGACCGACGCCTCGTTGGCGAGACCCACGCCGATCAGCAGGAACGCGGCCGAGCCGAGCAGCAGGAACGCGGTCAGGCGGCGCAGGTCGCCGCCGGCGAGCGCGCCCACCATCGCGAGCGCGTAGCCGGCCGCGGCCGGCGCGACGATCCACGGGAAGGCCGCGTTCGCGAGCGGCCCCGCGTCGGCGCCGAACACCGTCGTGAACACCCGCAGCACCGCGTAGACGCCGACCTTCGTCATCACCGCGAAGAGCGCGGCGACCGGCGCGCTCGCCGCGCAGTAGACGCCCGGCAGCCACAGCTGCAGCGGCAGGATCGCCGCCTTCAGGCAGAACACCGCGAGCAGCAGCCAGGCGCCGGCGCGCAGCAGGGTCGCGTCGCCCGCGGGGAGCTGCGGCAGGCGCTGCGCGACGTCGGCCATGTTCAGCGTGCCGGTGACGCCGTAGACGATGCCCGCGCCGATCAGGAACAGCGAGGAGCCGACCAGGTTCAGCGTGACGAAGCGCACGCCGGCCGCCATCCGCGCCCGGCCGTCGCCGTGCACCAGCAGCCCGTACGAGGCGATCAGCAGGACCTCGAAGAAGACGAACAGGTTGAACAGGTCGCCGGTCAGGAACGCGCCGTTGAGACCCATCAGCTGAACCTGCAGCAGCGGGTGGAAGTGCTCGCCGCGCTCGTCCCAGCGACGGTGCGCGGCGGCGAGCGTGACCAGCGACAGCAGCGCGGTCAGCGCGACCATCATCGCCGAAAGCCGGTCGGCGACCAGCACGATGCCCCAGGGCGCGGCCCAGTTGCCGACGAGGTAGACGCCGCGCCAGCCATCGCCGGCGAGCGCCACCAGCCACGCACCGCAGCCGGCGAGCAGCAGCGCCGACAGCCACGCGAGCGCGCGCTGCGAGCCGATGCGCCGGTCGACGAGCATCAGGCCCGCGACCAGCGCGGGCAGCACGATCGGGACGATCGGCGCGTGGTTCATCGCGCCGGCCCTTCGGTGCCGCCGTGCGGCGGCTCGCCGCCGTCGACATCGTCGTGCCCGGACTCGGCGTTCGCGCGGACCGCGAGCACCAGCAGCAAGGCCGTCATCGCGAAGCTGATGACGATCGCGGTCAGCACCAGCGCCTGCGGCAGCGGGTCCGCATGGCCCGAACCTCCGGCTTCGAGGATCGGTGCGCGGCCGACCACGAGCCGGCCCATCGAGAACAGGAACAGGTTGACCGCGTACGAGATCAGCGTGAGCCCGAGGATCGCGTCGAACGTGCGTGGCCGCAGCAGGAGGTAGGTGCCCCCCGCGGTCAGCACGCCGATCCCGGTGGCCATCAGCAGTTCCATGTCAGCGCTCCGTCCTGGCGAGTCGGCCGACCCCGGTCAGCGCGAGCACGGTCGCGCCCACCACCGCGAGATAGACGCCGAGGTCGAACGCCGCCGCGCTCGCGAGCGGCAGCTCGCCGACGATCGGCAGCACCGGGTGGGCGAAGCTGCTGGTGAGGAACGGATAGCCCAGCAGCCAGCTGGCGAGCCCGGTTGCGCAGGCGATCAGCAGCGACGCGCCGAGCGCGAGGTGCAGCAGGTCGAGCTTGCGCCGGAACGCATCGTCGGCCGTGCGGCCCGGCTGCATCGCGCCCGGACCCGCTGCCACCGACTGCATCAGCAGCGCGATCGCGGTGACCAGCCCGGCGATGAAACCGCCGCCCGGCTGGTTGTGGCCGCGCAGGAAGAAGTAGACCGACACCAGCAGCGCGAAGGGCAGCAGCGTGCGCGAGAGCGTCTCGAGCAGCAGCGGGTGGCGCCGCTCGGCGGCCTCCCCCGACGCGCGCGGCGGGCCGGACACCGCGGGCAGCGCGACGCGCGCGAGCAGCGCGTGGATCACCAGCCCGGCGACCAGCATCACCGTCATCTCGCCGAAGGTGTCGAAGCCGCGGAAGTCGACGATGATCACGTTGACCGCGTTGGTACCCCCGCCCTCGGTCAGCGAGCGCTCGAGGAAGAAGCCTGCGATCGACTGGTCGAACGGCCGAACCATGATCGCCCATGCGATCACCGCGATGCCGACGCCGGCGATCGCCGCGATCGACGCGTCGCGCAGCTTGCGCCGGTCGTCCGCCTCGTGCGGCGAGTGCGCCGGCAGGTAGCGCAGCGCGAGCATCATCAGCAGCACGGTCGCGGTCTCGACCAGCAGCTGGGTCAGCGCGAGATCGGGTGCGGAGAACCAGACGAACGCGACCGCGACGACCAGCCCCACCGAGCCGATCGCGACCAGCGCGACGATCCGCTCCCGCGCGAACGCGACCGTCGCGATCGTGCCGGCGACCCCGATCGCCCACAGCACCGCGGGTCCCGCGGCGACACCGTCGAACGGGGCGCGGGCGCTCGCCTCGAGCGGGGACACACCGACCATCCAGGGCACGACGCCCGCGGCGATCGCGACGACGCAGGCGAGCGCGAGCGTCCGCCGTGCGCCGCCGGCCTGCAGCGCATCCGTGAGGCGCCGGGCAGCCGCGAGCACCACCGCGACCGTCGCGTCGAAGCCGCGCTTTCCTGCGCCCGTCTCGTCGGCGACCGCGTGCAGGTTGCGGTCGCGGGCGAGCCAGAAGTAGAGCGACGTCCCGGCCGCCAGGGCGAGCATGCTGAGCGCGAGCGGCGCGTTGAAACCGTGCCAGATCGCCAGCGAGTAGTCGGGCAGGACGCCGCCGAGCACGTCGCGCGCGCCGAGCGCGAGCAGCGGGCCGACGGTGAGCGAGGGCAGCAGCCCGACCAGCACGCACAGCAGCGCGAGCAGTTCGACCGGCACGCGCATCCAGCGCGGCGGCTCGTGCGGCTCGTGCGGCAGGTCGCGCGGCGCGCCGTTGAAGAACACGTCGTGCACGAAGCGCACCGAGTAGGCGACCGACAGCGCGGTCGCGATCGTCGCCGCGGTCGGCACGAGGAAGCGCACGACGCCCTCGCCCTGCACCGCGAGCGTCTCGGCGAGGAACATCTCCTTCGACAGGAAGCCGTTCAGCAGCGGCACGCCGGCCATCGCCGCCGAGGCGACGATCGCGAGCGTGGCGGTCACCGGCATCTGCCGGCGCAGCCCGTTGATGCGCCGCATGTCGCGCGTGCCGGTCTCGTGGTCGATGATGCCGGCGGCCATGAAGAGAGAGGCCTTGAATGTCGCGTGGTTCAGCAGGTGGAAGACCGCGGCCACCGCCGCGAGCGGCGAGTTCAGCCCGAGCAGCATCGTGATCAGGCCGAGGTGGCTGATCGTCGAGTACGCGAGCAGGCCCTTGAGGTCGTGCTGGAAGATCGCGTGCCACGCGCCGGTCAGCAGTGTCGCCGCGCCGACGCCGGTCACCGCGAAGAACCACAGGTCGGTGCCCGACAGCGCCGGGTACAGGCGCGCGAGCAGGAAGATGCCCGCCTTCACCATCGTCGCCGAGTGCAGGTAGGCCGACACCGGCGTGGGCGCCGCCATCGCATGCGGCAGCCAGAAGTGGAAGGGGAACTGCGCGGACTTGGTGAACGCGCCCAGCAGCAGCAGCCCGAGGCAGACCGGATAGAGCGCGTGCGCGCGGATCCGGTCGCCGGCCGCGAGCACCGTGTCGAGGTCCCAGCCGCCGGCGATCCAGCCGAGGAGCAGCACCCCGGCGAGCAGCGCGAGCCCGCCGGTGCCGGTGATCGTCAGCGCCATCCGCGCGCCCTGCCGCGCGTCGGCCCGGTGCTGCCAGAAGCCGATCAGCAGGAACGACGACAGGCTCGTCAGCTCCCAGAACACCGCGAGCAGGATCAGGTTGTCCGACAGCGCGATGCCGAGCATCGAGCCCTGGAACGCGAGCAGCAGCGCGAAGAAGCGCGCGGTCCGCTCCTCGGGCGACAGGTACCAACGCGCGTAGAGCACGATCAGCAGGCCGATCGCGAGGATCAGGCCGGCGAACAGCAGCGCGAGCCCGTCCATCCGCAGCCCGAAGCCCACGCCGAGCGCGGGCAGCCACTCCCAGCGCTGCCGCTGGATCGCGCCGCCGAACACGTCCGGCGCGAGCAGCACGAACGCGAAGGCCGCGATCGCCATCGCGGTCGCCGCGACCCACGCCGAGTGCCGCAGCCGCGATGTCGGCTCCGATGGCGCCATCACCGGCGCGAGACACGCGAGCACGAACGCGCCGGCGAACGGCGCGAGCACCAGCACGAGCAGCGAGCCGGTCAACGCGCCGCTCCCGCGGGCGGGCGGGCGCCCCGGCCGGTGACGACCGCAAGGGTGACGACGGTGAGGGGGATCACGACGTACAGCATCACCGTCCGGTAGCCCTCGAGCGCATCGTGGCCGCGCGCGTCGAGGATCAGCCAGCCCACGTAGGCGACGTAGTAGCCGAGGAACATCACCCCTTCCCAGCGCCCGATCCGGCGGTCGGAGAAGAACACCGGCAGGCAAGCGATCGCGACCGCGACCATCGCGGGCAGGTCGAAACGCAGCACCGAGGTCGCGACGCCGAGTCCGCCGTCCGAGGCGAGGCCCGACAGCCCGAGCACGCCGAGGATGTTGAACGTGTTGCTGCCGACGACGTTGCCGACCGCGATGTCGCGCTCGCCCTTGCGCAGCGCCATCAGCGAGGCGGCGACCTCGGGCGTCGAAGTGCCGGCCGCAACGATCGTGAGGCCGATGATCAGCTCCGACAGCCCCAGCACCCGCGCGAACTGCACCGCGGCGGACACCAGCCACTCGGAGCCCAGCACCAGCAGCACGAGGCCGGCCGCGACCAGCGCGGCCTGCACCCACGTGCGGTCGTCCCAGCCGCGGACCGCCGCGGGCGCGAGCTCGCGGGCGAAGTCCTCGCCGACCTGCTGGCCGGCCGATCGGCGGCTCTGCACGACGAGGAACACCGTGTACGCCACCAGCAGCCCGAACAGCACGCCGGCCTCGAGGCGCGAGATCCGGCCGTCCAGCGTCATCGCGACCAGCAGCAGCGATGCCCCGATCATGATCGGCACCTCCTGCCGGATGATCTGGCTCGCGACGGTCAGCGGCACGATCGCCGCGCACAGGCCGAGGATGAGCAGCACGTTGAAGATGTTGCTGCCGACGACGTTGCCGATCGCGATGTCGGTCGAGCCCGACAGCGCGCCCTGCACCGAGACCGCCATCTCGGGCGAGCTGGTACCGAAGGCGACCACCGTCAGGCCGACGACGAGCGGCGAGATGCCCCACGAGATCGCGAGCTTCGAGGCGCCGCGCACGAGCAGTTCTGAGCCGGCGACCAGTGCGGCCAGCCCGAGGAGGAAGAGCAGCAGCACGGTCATGGGGCGGAGGTCGTTGTGGGGCGTTCCGGGGGCCTGCGCGACGGACGGCGCAGTATAGCGACGCGGGCCGGGTCGCCTGGAACTTCCGGTATCGTGCGGGGTCAATGAGCGCCCCCTCCCTGCTGACCCTGGTCGACGCGCAGCTCGCGTACGGCGACCTCCCGCTGCTCGATCGCGCCTCCCTCTCGGTGCTTTCAGGCGAGCGCATCGGCCTCGTCGGCCGCAACGGCACCGGCAAGTCCTCGCTGCTCGCGGCGATCGAGGGCCGCGTGCCGCTCGACGACGGCACGCTGCAGCGGCGCGACGGCCTGCGGATCACCTCGGTCGAGCAGGAGCCGGCGCTCCCCGAGGCGCCGACGCTGCACGAGGCGCTGCTCGTGCGCGGCCGGCTCGAGTCGATCGACGACGAGCGCGAGCGCTGGCGCGCGCAGGCGCGCCTCGGCGAGTACCTGCAGCGCTTCGGCCTCGACCCCGAGGCCTCGCCCGCGGGCGCCTCGGGCGGCGAGAGGAAGCGCGCGGCGCTCGCGCTCGCCTTCGCGCTCGAGCCCGAGCTGCTGCTGCTCGACGAGCCGACCAACCACCTCGACATCGCCGGCATCGAGCTGCTCGAGTCGCTGCTGCAGAAGGTGCCGGCGGCGGTGTTCGTCACCCACGACCGGTTCTTCCTCGACGCGGTCTGCACGCGGATCGTCGAGCTCGACCGCGGCGTGCTGCGCTCGTTCCCCGGTCGCTTCTCCGACTACCAGCGCGTGCGCGCCGACCAGCTCGCCGCCGAGCGCGTCGCCGCGCGTCGCTTCGACAAGTTCTGGGCGCAGGAGGAGGTCTGGATCCGCAAGGGCGTCGAGGCGCGCCGCACGCGCAACGAGGGCAGGGTGCGGCGCCTCGAGCAGCTGCGCACCGACCGCGAGGCGCGGCGCGAGCGACAGGGCGACGTGCGGATGTCGATCGATTCGGGCGAGCGCAGCGGCAAGCTGGTCGCCGAGCTGAAGGACGTCTCGAAGTCCTTCGACGGCCGTCCGATCGTCCGCGACCTGACGCTGACCGTGCAGCGCGGCGACCGGCTCGCGCTGGTCGGCCCCAACGGGGCAGGCAAGTCGACCCTGCTCAAGCTCATCCTCGGCCAGCTCGAGCCCGACTCGGGCTCGGTGCGGCTCGGCACGCAGCTGCAGGTCGCCTACTTCGACCAGATGCGCGAGCAGCTGGATCCGGAGAAGAGCGTCGCCGAGACGATCAGTCCGGGCTCCGACTGGGTCGAGGTCGGCGGCGAGCGCAAGCACGTGATGAGCTACCTCGGCGACTTCCTGTTCCCGCCGCGCCGCGCCGCCTCGCCGGTGCGCACGCTGTCGGGCGGCGAGCGCAACCGGCTGCTGCTCGCGAGGCTGTTCGCGCGGCCGGCCAACCTGCTGGTGCTCGACGAGCCGACCAACGACCTCGACATCGAGTCGCTCGAGCTCCTCGAGGACACGCTGCAGGGCTACGGCGGCACGCTGCTGCTGGTGAGCCACGACCGCGCGTTCCTCGACAACGTCGCGACCCAGGTGCTGGTCGCCGAGGGCGGCGGCACCTGGCGCGAATACGTCGGCGGCTGGTCCGACTGGTTGCGGATGCGGCCCGAGCCGGAGGCCGCGCCCGCGGCGACGCCGGCCGCGCGCGCGGCGCCGAAGGCCGCCGCCCCCGCGGGCGCCGAGCCCGCCGCGGCCGAGCGCCCGCGCAAGCTCGGCTTCAAGGAACAGCGCGAGCTGCAGGAGCTGCCGTCGCGGATCGAGGCGCTCGAGGCCGAGCAGGTCGCGCTCGCCGCACGGATGGAGGACCCGGCGTACTTCCGTCGCGACGCGCGCGAGCTGCGCGCGGACCAGGAGCGCGTGCAGGCGATCGAAGCCGAACTGCTCGAGCTGCTCGAGCGCTGGGAGGCGCTGGAGCGGCGCTCGAAGGAGGCCGTGCGATGACGCCGCGCCCCGAGGCGGCCATCCGCGCGGCTCTCGCCGCCGCTGCGCTCGGCGCCGCGCTGGCCGGTGCGCCCACGCCGGGCGCGGCGCAGCTTCGCGCCTTCGAGTTCCGGCTCGACAACGACACCTTCGTCACGCCGCGGCGCGAGGACGAGCGCTGGTACACCTCCGGCGCGTTCGTCCGCTTCGCGTTCGATGCGCCGGCCGACGCGGCCGACGCGCGGCTCGCCGCCGCGTGGTGCGCACGGGTCGTCGCCTGCGACCCGGGCGCGCGGACGCTGCGCGTCGCGTCGCTCGCGCACCGCATCTACACGCCGGCCTCCACCGGGATAGCCGGGCCGCAGCCGTACGACCGGCCGTACGGCGCCGCGCTCGCGCTCGGCGCGGCGTCGGTGGTCGTCGGCGAGCGCACGCGCCAGTCCCTCGAGCTGCAGCTCGGCACGATCGGGCCGGCCGCGCTCGGCGAGCCGGTGCAGAACGGCATCCACGCGATGCTCGGCCAGGCGAAGACGCAGGGCTGGCCGTGGCAGCTGCGCCCGCAGGCGCTCGCGCAGGTCGGCTGGTCGCGGCTCGCCGCGCACCGGCTCGGCGTGCCCGGCGTCGACGCGGTCACCCGCACCGGCGTGCTGCTCGGCACCCCGCAGACCCAGGCCGAGCTCGGCGCGATGCTGCGCTTCGGTGGCACAGGCGCCGGCCCCACCTGGCCCGGCGAGTCGCTCGGCGTGCGCGAGCCGTCGGGCTGGCAGGTGTACGCTGGCGTCGAGGCCCGCGCGGTCGCGCGCGATACGCTGATCGACGGCGCCGCCTTCGGTTACGACTCGCAGGTGAGCCGCGAGCCGCTCGCCGGCTCGGCCTTCATCGGCGCCTCGGTCGGCCCGATCCGCGACTGGCGGCTCGAGTTCACCTTCGCGATGCACTCGGTGCCGTTCTCCTCCCCGCTCGAGACCTATCCATTCCGCCCGCAGCGGATCGGCACCATCGGCCTGCGCTGGCAGCCGCGCTGAGCCGGCGCCGCGCGGTCAGACCAGCTGGTCGTCGCCGCCCGGACCGCGCAGCCGGGCGATCTCGCGCTTGAAGAACGGGTAGAGGAGCGGCGCGGCCACCAGCCCCTGCACGCCGAACAGCGCCTCGCCGGTCAGCATCGCGGCGAGGATCTCCCAGGAGGCCACCTGCACGCGCGAGCCCACGGTCCGGGCGTTGATGAAGTACTCGGTCTTGTGGATGAGGATCAGGTAGACCAGCGAGGAGATCGCGAGCCACGGCGAGACGGCGAGCGAGATCAGGAAGACCAGCGAATTGGCCAGCACGTTGCCCAGCACCGGCAGCACGCCGGTCACCAGCGTGAACAGGCACAGCAGCCCGCGGAACGGCAGCACGAAGCCGAACGAGGGCAGGATCACGAAGAGGTACAGCGCGGTCATCGTGGTGTTGAACAGAGCGATCCGCATCTGCGCGAGCACGACCCGCTCGAGCACCAGCAGCAGCCGACCGATGAACTTCTCGTCCGACTGCAGCGCCCGGGGCTGCCAGGTCGACGCTGCCGCCATCGCCGCGACCAGGATCGCGAAGATGCCCTGCACCAGCGCGTGCGCGACCTTGCCGCCCAGGCCGCCCAGGCTCGCCGCGTGGTCGCGCAGCCAGCCGAACACGCGGGTGCGCAGCTCGTAGAGGTCCGACGGCAGCGAGGCGGCCAGCGCCTCGGGCAACGCCGCGCGCAGCGTGTCGAGCGAGTCCTCGATCTTCAGCAGGAAGGTCCGCAGGTCGTCGGCCGAGGCGAGCGCGACCGTCCAGGTGACCAGCCCCGCGAACGCGGCGAACACCAGCGTGCCGACCACGGCACCGGCGGCCGCGGCGACGCTGCGCGACGGCCCGAAGCGCTGCGACAGCCGGTCGGCGAGCAGGCACGTCCAGGCGTACACCAGCAGCCCCAGCAGCACCGGCACCAGCAGCTTCTGCCACAGCACGAGCAGGGCGCCCGCGGCCGTCAGCACGAGCCTGAGGACCTCCGGACGGACGGGCAGGGGACCGATGATGGCGCGACTCCGGAGCGCGGGGGGGCGACGGCGAGGTGGACGGGGCACCCGGGCGGCGACCGGGCGAGCCCGAACTCTATCGCAGTTCGATCGCTCCGGATCCGTCGCCGTCGTCGCGATCGGGGCTTCCGTCCGTCCGGCGGCGCCCGGCGCCCGGCGCCTCGCGCAGGGCGTGCTGCGTCAGCGCCTCGACCATCCATCGCGCGACTGCCTCGACCTCGGCGTCGCGCGCCCCCCAGATGTCCTTGAGGATCACGTAGGGCTCGATCCCGTAGACGATCGACAGCGCCTTCCAGAGCAGCTCATGGTTGCGCCGGGTCAGCTGCCCGCGCAGCGGCGAGAGCGCGTCCTTCAGCAGGCCGACGCGGTAGCCGCGCCGGTAGCGCTCCTCCTTCAGCAGCCCGGCCCGGTCGAGCGCCGCGTGCTCGAGCGACAGCTGAAGCGCCGCGCGCATCTGCGGCTCGTACTCCTGGAAGCGCCCGAAGGTCGACTCGAACAGCCGCCTCAGCCGGTCTGCGCCCTGCGCGTCGACGGGCGCGTCGGCGAGCGGCGGGCGCCGCCGCACCTCGCCCAGGCTGTGGTCGACGACGCCGGCGATCAGCTTGCTGCGGGTCGGGAAGTAGCGGTATGCGGTGGCCCGCGACACGCCGGCCGCGGCGGCCACGTCGCTCACCGACGGGACGGCGCCCTGCGTGCGGATCAGCGCGCTCGCGGTGTCGAGCAGCAGCCGGCGCATCCGCGCCGCGGGCCCGCGGCCGGCGACGTCGGTCGCGGCCGGGACGGGCGCCGCCTCGCGCGCGGCGCGGCGCCCCGGTGCGCCGACCCGCGCGCTCGCCGCGGTGGTACGCGGACGCGCGGATCGCAGGGTCGGGGTGAGGGTCATCGACGGCGGTCCGGGGTTGACGCGGATGATAGGCGCTGCGTACGATCGGTCGCAAGAAAAACGAGACGCGAGTCTCGAAACGAATCGGTCGTCTTGTGCAGCGCACGAGAGCCCGGAGGAGACGGACAGGTGAAGGTCGCGACCTTCCGATGGGGCGGGCGCCGGCAGGCGGGCCTCGTGTCGGACGACGGTGCCCGCGTCACCCCGCTGGCGCTCGGCGAGCGCGCGCAGCGCCTGGGCGCGCTCGCGCTGATCGAGTCGATGGCCGAGGGCGCCCCGGTGCCGCGCGCCGCCGGCCCGTCCCTGCCGATGTCCGCGATCGAGCCCGAGGCGCCGCTGCCGATGCCGCGCCGCAACCTCTTCTGCGTCGGCCGCAACTACCGCGCGCACGCCGCCGAGCTCGCCGGATCGGTGTTCCGAGCCGACGCCGCGAAGCTCGACGAGTGGCCGATCGTGTTCACCAAGGTGCCCGAGTGCGTGATCGCGCCGGGCGCCGCGATCCGCCTGCCGCGCGGCATCTCCGAGAGGATCGACTACGAGGCCGAGCTCGCGGTGGTGATCGGCACCGGCGGCAGGGACATCCGCGCGTCGCGTGCGATGGCCCACGTCTGGGGCTACACCATCGTCAACGACGTGACCGCGCGCGACGTGCAGATGCGGCACTCGCAGTGGGACCTCGGCAAGTCGTTCGACACCTTCTGCCCGATGGGGCCGTGGCTGGTGAGCGCCGACGAGGTCGACGCCACCGACCTGGAGCTCACCTGCCGCGTCAACGGCGAGATGCGCCAGCACGCCCGGACCTCGCAGCTGATCTTCGACATCCCGACGCTGATCGAGACCTGCTCGCGCGGCATCACGCTGTACCCCGGCGACGTGATAGCCACCGGCACGCCCGCCGGCGTCGGCATGGGCATGGACCCGCCGCGCTGGCTGCGCGCGGGCGACGTCGTCCGCATCGAGATCGAGGGCCTCGGCGTCCTCGAGAACCCGGTCGCCTGAGACCGGCCCGTCACCCGGAGCACCTGCGCGATGGCCGACACCCTGTTCACGAACGTCCGGATCTTCGACGGCACCGGTGCGCTGCCCTACGCCGGCGAGGTGCTGGTCCGTGGCAACCGGATCCGCGGCGTCGCCAAGGGTGCGCGCACGCTGCCGGTCACCGGCGCGACCGTCATCGACGCCGGCGGCGCGACGCTGATGCCGGGCCTGACCGAGTCGCACACCCACTTCGCCTGGAACGACCAGCCGAGCCTCGGCGCGATCCAGAAGATGCCGGTCGAGGAGCATATCCTCTGGTGTGCGCATGTCGCCGAGCGCTACCTGTCGCGCGGCTTCACCTCCTGCGTCGGCGCCGCGACCGCCAAGGCGCGGCTCGACGTGGTGATCCGCAACGCGATCGAGTCGGGCCAGATCCCCGGCCCGCGCTACCTGGCGGCGAGCCAGGAGATCACCGTGCCGGGCGGCCTCGGCGACGAGTCGCCGCCGCACCTGCCGTACCCCGAGTTCAGCTTCGGGGCGGTGGTCAGCGGCGCCGACGAGATGCGCAAGTGCGTCCGGATGTTCCTGAAGTACGGCGTCGACACGATCAAGCTGAACCTGTCGGGCGAGTACATCGCCGGGCTGCCCGCCGAGGCGACGCCGATGACCGAGGCCGAGATCGCGACGGCGGTCGAGGAGGTCAGGAAGCGCGGCAAGCGGCTCGCCGCGCACGCGCGCTCGTGCGAGTCGGTCAAGCAGTGCGTGCGCCACGGCATCGAGCTGGTCTACCACGCCTCGTTCACCGACGAGGAGGCGCTCGACATGCTCGAGGAGAACAAGGAGAAGCACTTCGTCGCGCCCGGCATCGCGTGGCTGATCAACACCTCGTACCACGCGTCGCAGTGGGGCATCACGCCCGAGGTGGCCAAGAACATGGGCTACCACCGAGAGCTCGAGGTCGCGATCGAGTCGCTGAAGAAGATGCACAAGCGCGGCATCCGGATACTGCCGGGCGGCGACTACGGCTTCGCGTGGATCGAGCACGGCACCAACGCGAAGGACCTGGAGTACTTCGTGAAGTACCTCGGCTTCACGCCGATGGAGGCGCTGCTGGCCGCGACGAAGCTGGGCGGCGAGATCATGATGCGGCCCGACGAGCTCGGGCAGGTCAGGGACGGCTTCCTCGCCGACCTGCTGCTCGTCGATGGCGATCCGCTCGCGAACATCGCTGTGCTGCAGGAGCCGGCGCGGATCCTCGCGGTGATGAAGGACGGCGTGTTCCACAAGGAGCCCGAGGTCCTGTCCGCCCGCAGCCGCTGGTCGCTGAGCGCGGCCTGACCCGGAGCCCGCTACCGTGCCCACCCGGATCGTCGAGCGGATCGCGTATGAGCGCCAGGGCTCGGGCGACGCCGTGCTCGCGATCCACGGGCTCGGCGGTTCGTCGAACACCTGGACCGCGCTCGCCGGCGACGACGGCCCGCTCGCCCGACACGCGCTGGTCCGCCTCGACCTGCCCGGCTCGGGCCGATCGATGCGGGCCGAGGGCCCGCTGTCGATCGCGCGGCTGGTCGAGGCCTGCGTGCGCGTGCTCGCCGCCGCCGGCGAGAAACGCGTTCACGTGCTGGGCCACTCGCTCGGCACGATCGTCGCGCAGCACCTGGCGCTGGCCGAGCCGAAGCTCGTGCGCAGCCTCGCGCTGTTCGGTCCGCTGCCGGCGCCGCCCGAGCCCGCGCGGGCCGCGATCCGCGCCCGCGGCCAGAAGGCCCGCACCGAGGGCGTCGCCGGCATGGCCGACATCGCCGACGCGCTCGCCCGCGCGTCGACATCGGCCGAGACCCGCGCGCAGCGGCCGACCGCGGTCGCGTTCGTGCGCGAGTCGCTGATGCGACAGGACCCGGACGGCTACGCGCGGACCTGCGACGCGCTCGCCGACGCGCAGCCGGCCGACCTGTCCCGCGTCGGCTGTCCGGTGCTGCTGGTGACCGGCGACGAGGACGCGGTCGCGCCGCCGGCCGCGGTGCGCGCGATGGGCGACCGGCTGCAGGACGCTCGGGTCGAGGTGCTGCGCGGCTGCGGCCACTGGACCCCGATCGAGAAGCCCGCCGAGTGCGCCGCGCTGCTGCGCGGCTTCCTCGCGCGGCGGATGTAGACCGACCCTGCGGAGGCGATGAACCATGGCCAACGTGCTCTTCACGAACGTCCGGATCCTCGACGGCACCGGCGTCGCGGCGTACCCCGGCGACGTGCTGGTCCAGGGCAACCGGATCGCACGGATCTCGCGCATCGGCGGCTCGCCGCCGCAGTCGGCGTCGATGTCGGGCGTCACCGTCATCGACGGCGCGGGTGCCACGCTGATGCCAGGCCTGTGCGAGGCGCACACGCACATGGCCTGGAACAACTCGGCGACGCTCGACGGCATCCAGGTGATGCCGACCGAGGAGCACGTGCTCTGGACCGCGGGCGTCGCCAGGCAGTACCTGATGCACGGCTGGACCTCGTGCGTGGGCGCCGCGACCGCGAAGCCGCGGCTCGACGTGGTGATCCGCAACGCGATCGAGGCCGGCCAGATCCCGGGCCCGCGCTACCTGGCCGCGAGCCAGGAGATCACCGTGCCGGGCACGCTCGGCGACGAGACACTGCCCCACATCCAGTACCCCGAGTACAGCTTCGGTGCGATCGTCAACGGCCCCGAGGACATGCGCAAGGTCGTGCGCATGTTCCTCAAGTACGGCGTCGACTCGATCAAGCTGAACCTCTCGGGCGACAACTTCGTGATGGGCGCCGACGCAAAGACCACCTGGATGAGCGACGAGGAGGTCGCGATGGCGGTGCGGGAGACCAAGATGCGCGGCAAGCGCGTCTCGGTCCACGCGCGCTCCTGCGAGTCGGTCAAGCAGGCGCTGCGCCACGGCTGCGAGGTGATCTACCACGCCTCGTTCACCGACGAGGAGGCGCTCGACATGCTCGAGGCGCAGAAGGACCGGATCTTCGTCGCGCCGGGCCTGTCTGTGATCATCAAGCTGCTCTACGAAGGCGAGCCGTTCGGCATCGACCATGCGAAGGCGGTGAAGATGGGCTACCAGGAGGAGCTCGACGCCGCCGTCCAGAGCCTGCGCGCGATGCACAAGCGCGGCGTGCGCGTGCTGCCCGGGGGCGACTACGGCTTCGCGTGGGCGCCGCACGGCACCAATGCGATGGACCTGCAGTACTTCGTCAAGTACCTGGGCATGACGCCGATGGAGACGATCGTCGCGGCGACGAAGTTCGGCGGCCAGATGATGAAGATGGGCGACGAGCTCGGCACGATCCGCGAGGGCATGCTGGCCGACCTGCTGCTGGTCGACGGCGACCCGCTCGCCGATCTCGGCCTGCTGCTCGACACGAAGCGGCTGCTCGCGATCATGAAGGACGGGCGGTTCTACAAGGAGCCGCCGATCCGCAGCAGCCAGCCGCGCACGCTGTCGCGCTGGACCGCCGGGGTCGCCGCCTCGTGAACGTCGCCGACCTGCCCGTCGGGCGCCCCGGGCCTGCACCGACCGCGGCGAGCCAGGCCGCGGTCGCGGCCTCGCGCCGGCGCCGCACCGTCCGCTGGGTGATGGGCATGGCGATCGGCGTGCCGCTCGCGGTCTTCGTGCTGTGGGCGCTCGCCGACAACCCGCGCCTCTTCGTCTCGACGCTGCTCAACGGCCTGACGCTCGCGGCGTTGTACTTCCTTGTCGCGAGCGGCTTCACGCTGGTGTTCGGGCTGATGCGCAACGTGAATCTCGCGCACGGCTCGCTGTACCTGTTCGGCGCCTACGTCGGCTGGGTGGTCGGCGACTGGAGCGGCTCCTGGGTGCTGGCGGTGATCACCGGGTTCCTCGCGTCGGCGGTCGTCGGGCTGCTGATGCAGGTGACGATCTTCCGCTTCATGCAGGGCCAGGACCTGCGCCAGACGCTGGTGACGATCGGCATCTCGATCGTGCTGGCCGACATCATGCTGTGGATCTGGGGCGCCGAGATCTACACCTTCGAGCCGCCGCGGTGGATGTTCGGCACGCTGTCGCTGCCGATCGTCGAGAAGTACGCGACCTACCGCCTGCTGCTGCTGGTCGGTGCGATCGTGATCGGCGTGGGCCTGTGGGTGTTCCTGAACCGTACCCGGGTCGGCATGATGATCCGAGCCGGCGTCGACGACCGCGCGATGCTCGCGGCCTCGGGCGTGAACGTGCAGCTGGTGTTCGCGGTCACCTTCGCGATCGGGGCCGGCATGGCCGGGTTCGCCGGCGTCGTCGGCGGCACCGCGCTGTCGATCGCACCGGGGGAGGACATCCGCTACCTGCTGGCCTCGCTGGTCGTCGTGATCGTCGGGGGCATGGGCAGCGTGACGGGTGCCGCGATCGGCGCGCTGCTGATCGGCGTGGCCGAGCAGTTCGGCCTCGCCTACGCCCCGACCTACGGCATCGTCTTCACGTTCGTCATCATGGCGCTCGCGCTGGCGTTCCGGCCCCAGGGGCTGCTGGGGAGGTCCCGGTGAGCGCGGCCCGCTGGCGCAAGGCCATGAACCCCGGGGCCTCGACCCACGACTGGCGCCGCTCGTCCTGGGCGCGCTCGGGTACGACGCCGGTCGCGCCGAGGCTCGACGCCGGCGAGCCGGCCCGCCCCGGCTTCACCGCCGAGGGCCTGCCCGACTACTCGGACCAGGACGCGCCGCGCTGGCTGAAGTGGCTCTGGCAGAGGGTGTCGGCGCGCCACGTGCTCGTGCTGCTCGGGCTGCTGGCGTTCCCGTTCCTGGTCTCGCCGTTCTTCGTCTTCCAGATCGGCGCGCAGTCGCTCGCGCTGGGCATCATCGCGCTGTCGCTGCTGCTGCTCGCCGGCTACGGGGGCATGGTGTCGCTGTCGCAGATGACGGTGGCCGGCATCGCCGGCTATGCGGTGGCGATCTTCGGCACGAGCGCGGTGTCGAACATCAGCCTCGGCTGGCCGTGGTGGCTCGCCGTGCTGATCGCGATCGCGATCGGCACGATCGCCGCGACGCTGATCGGCTGGCTGTCGGTGCGCACCGAGGGCATCTACACCATCATGATCACGCTCGCCGTCGGCGTCGCGTTCTTCTACCTCGCGCAGCAGAACTACTCGCTGTTCAACGGCTTCCAGGGATTCTCCAAGGTCGCGCCGCCCGTGGTGTTCGGCATCGACTGGCGCGCGCCGCTGCCCTTCTACTACCTGACGCTGTTCTGGGCGCTGGCCGCGTACTTCTTCGTCAAGCACCTCGCGCGTACCCCGTTCGGCATCTCGCTGCAGGGCATCCGCGACAACCCGCGCCGGATGAACTCGCTCGGCTTCGACGTCACCGCGCACCGGGTCGCCGCGCACGCGGTCGCCGGGCTGATCGCTTCGGTCGGCGGCGTGCTGATGGTCTGGTACAACAGCCTGATCTCGCCCGGCTCGATCGGCACCGGTGCCCTGATCAACGTGCTGATCGTCGCGGTGCTCGGCGGCATGGGCCATCCGATCGGCGCCTTCGTCGGCAGCATCGTCTTCGTGCTGCTGCAGAACTTCGCGATCGACCTGGTCGACCGCGAGCGCTTCAATCTCGTGATCGGCGGCGTGTTCCTCGCCGTCGTGCTGTTCTCCCCGGACGGGCTGGTGGGCATCTGGAACCGGCTGCGGGCGCGCGTCTCGCGCTCGCCGGTCCAGGCGCGGCTCGCCCCGGGCTCGACAGGTTCCGTACCCGGCGGCGGGCAAGCCGCACACACCACAAGGAGGACGACGTGAGGCAAGGCAAGAGGATGTTCGGTCGATCGCTGGTCGGCGCCGCGGTGTTCGCGGCGTTCGCGAGCGGCGCGGGGGCGCAGGAGGTGGTCAGGGTCGGCCTGCTGGCGACGCTGGAGGGTCCGTTCGCCGCCGGCGGCCAGGACGGCATGCGCGGCGCCGACCTCGCGCTGATGCAGAGGAAGGGGATGGCGGGCGGCAAGAAGATCGAGTTCGTCAAGGGCTCCTCGAACGCCAACCCGGACGTCGCGGTCAACGCCACCCGCAAGCTGGTCGAGCAGGACAAGGTCCAGATCATGGTCGGGCCGCTGTCGGGTTCCGAGGGCATCGCGGTCAAGAACTACAGCAAGTCGCAGCCGGGCGTGACCTTCGTCAACGGCGGCTCGGGCGCGCAGGCGACCACGCTCGTCGACCCCTCGCCGAATTTCTTCCGCTTCAACACCGAGGGCGCCCAGTGGATGGTCGGCCTGGGCGACTACGCGTTCAAGGACAAGGGCTACAAGCGCATGGCCCTGATCGCCGAGGACTACTCCTTCCCGTACTCGCAGGTGCAGGGCTTCATGGCCGGCTTCTGCAAGGCGGGCGGCAAGATGGTCGAGAAGATCTGGGTGCCGCTCGGCACCAAGGACTACGCGGCCGCCATCGCCAAGCTGCCGCGCGACATCGACGCGATCTTCGCGGTGCTCGGCGGCGCCGACGCGGTCAACTTCCTGACCCAGTACGAGCAGGCCGGCGGCACCAAGCCGATCGTCGGCGGCACGATCACCGTCGACCAGACGGTGCTCGGCTTCCGCGGCCGCCGTCCGGACGCGATCGTCGGCACGCCGACCGCCGGCCCGATGGCCGACTCGCTCGACACGCCCGAGTGGAAGCAGTTCGTCAGCGACTACAAGGCGAACTTCAAGGACGGCCTGCCGAGCCCATCGCTGTTCGCGTTCCTGTACTACATCAACACCAAGGCGGTGCTCGACGCGCTCGACGCGGTCGGCGGCGACCTGGGGAACAACCAGGCGCGGTTCCGCGACACCCTGTCCAAGATGACGCTGAAGACGCCGGTGGGCGACTACCGGCTCGACGGCAACCGCCAGGCGGTCGCCCCGAACTTCATCACCGAGGTGGCGAAGGGTCCGGACGGCCGGTTCTTCAACAAGGTGGTCCGCAAGGTCGACGCGGTCGACCAGACCCTGGGTCTGGGCAAGGCCGAGTTCGACAAGATGGGCCTCGGCACCCGCGACAACCCGTCGTGCCCGTGATCGAGGGAACGCGCTGAGATGAGTGCCGCGCCTCCCCCGGTGCGGCCGCTGGCTTCCGGTGACGCCCTCGTGCTCGAGGGCGTCACCCGGCAGTTCGGTGCGCTGCGCGCGATCGACGACGTGTCGTTCACCGTCGCCGCCGGCGAGCGGCGGGCGGTGCTCGGCGCCAACGGCGCCGGCAAGACGACGCTGTTCAACGCGATCACCGGCGATTTCCCGCCGACCGCGGGGCGCGTGTCGTTCTTCGGCGAGGACGTGACCGAGCTGCCGCCGTACGAGCGGATCCGGCGCGGCCTGCGCCGCACCTACCAGTCGTCGCTGCTGTTCAGGGAGCTGACGGTGCGCGACAACCTCTTCCTCGCGGTGCGCGGCGTCGGCCGCGGCCGCTTCTCGTGGCTGCGCCCGCGCGTCGGCAGCCCCTCGCGCCGCGCGACGCGCGACCTGCTCGAGCGGGTGCGCCTGTCGCACATCGCCGACGTGCCGGTCGCGAGCCTCTCGCACGGCCAGCAGCGCCAGCTCGAGATCGGCATGGCGCTCGCCGGCGCGCCGCGGATGATCCTGTTCGACGAGCCCGCAGCCGGCCTCTCGCCGGCCGAGCGGCGTGAGCTGGTGCTGCTGCTGCAGGGCTTCCCGCCGCACATGGGCTTCGTGCTGATCGAGCACGACCTCGACATCGCGCTGCGCGTCGTCGAGCGCGTCACCGTCATGCACAACGGCCGCGTGATCAAGCACGGCACGCCCGAGCAGATCGAGGGCGACGCCGAGGTGCAGGCGATCTACATGGGCGGAGGCCACCACTGATGCGCTGGTTCGGCCGCGGCCGCGCCGAGGAGGTCCGCTCCGGGCCGGTCCTCGTCGTCGAGTCGCTCGACGTCTACTACGGGCGCGCGCACGCGCTGCAGTCGGTCTCGCTCGAGCTCGAGCGCGGCGTGCTCGCGGTGGTCGGCCGCAACGGCATGGGCAAGACCACGCTGTGCAACGCGATCACCGGCCTGGTGCCGGCGACCGGCAGCGTGCGCCTGTCGGGCGACGAGATCCTCGGCAAGGCGCCGAACGCGATCACCGCGCTCGGCATCGGCTACGTGCCGCAGGGCCGGCGCGTCTGGCCCTCGCTGTCGGTCGACGAGCACCTGCGGCTCGCGGCCGCGACCGCGCGCAAGGGGCCGTGGACGGTCTCCCGGGTCTACCAGACCTTCCCGCGGCTGGCCGAGCGCAAGGGTAACGGGGGCGCGCAGCTCTCCGGCGGTGAGCAGCAGATGCTCGCGATCGGCCGCGCGCTGCTGTTCAACCCGAAGCTGCTGGTGATGGACGAGCCGACCGAGGGGCTCGCGCCGGTGATCGTCGAGCAGGTCGCGCTGATGCTGAAGACGCTCGCCGCCGACGGGGCGATCTCGGTGCTGCTGATCGAGCAGAACCTCGGCGTCGCGATCGAGGTCGCCGACCGGATCGCGGTGATGGTCAACGGTCGCGTCGCGCGCACGATGCCGGCCGGCGAGCTCGCCGCGGACCGCGAACTGCAGCAGCGGCTGCTGGGCGTCGGGCGCGGCGCGCACGAGACGCTCGACCCGAGCGAGGCCGCCGGTCCCGCGTCCGGGCTCGACGACGAGCCGTTCCGCGACGAACGGCCGATCGAGGCGACGGTCTACACGATCCGTCGGGCGCACGACGCCGACGGGTCGTCGGGCCCGGGCCCGGCGCTCGGCGACACGCTGCGCGAGGAGCGGGCGATCCGAGGCGTCACGCGCTGGAACGCCCAGGACCCGCAGGCGAGGCCGCTCGACCGGCTGGTCGAAGGGCGCGCCGACGCGCCCGCCGCGCCGCCGTCGATCGCGAAGGCCGCCGAGGCGCTCGCGGACGCCGGGCGCGACGCGAAGGTGCTCGAGTTCCCGGTCTCGGCGAGCGTCGAGCGCGCCGCCTACGTCGCGGGCACCTTCGACACCAAGGGCCGCGAGCTCTTCTTCCTGCGCAACTGCCTCGAGAAGCTCGGCGTGCGCACGGTGACCGTCGACCTGTCGACCGGCTCGACGCCGTCGCCGGCGATGGTCCACCCGCGCGAGGTCGCGCGGCACCACCCCAAAGGCGAGCGCGCGGTGTTCACCGGCGACCGAGGCTCGGCGGTCGCCGAGATGGCGGTCGCGTTCGAGCACTTCGTGCGCCGTCGCCGCGACCTCGGCGGCATCGTGTCGGCCGGTGGGTCGGGCGGCACCGCGCTCGCGACCGCCGCGATGCGCGCGCTGCCGATCGGCCTGCCGAAGGTGATGGTCTCGACGGTCGCCTCGGGCGACGTCAAGCCCTACGTCGGGCCCTCGGACCTCTGCATGATGTACTCGGTCACCGACGTCTCCGGCATCAACCGGATCTCCGAGCAGGTCCTGTCGAACGCCGCGCACGCGCTCGCCGGCATGATGGCCTGGCGACGCCGCGACGAGCGCGCCTCCGAGAGCCGGCCCGCGGTCGGGCTGACGATGTTCGGCGTCACCACCGCCTGCGTGCAGGCGGTCACCAAGCAGCTCGAGGACCGCTGGGACTGCCTGGTCTTCCACGCGACCGGTACCGGCGGGCAGTCGATGGAGAAGCTCGTCGAATCGGGGCTCCTGTCGGCGGTGATCGACGTGACCACCACCGAGATCTGCGACGAGCTCGTCGGCGGCGTGCTGTCGGCGGGGCCCACGCGGATGGACGCGATGTCGCGCGTTCGCGTGCCCTACGTCGGCTCCTGCGGCGCGCTCGACATGGTGAACTTCTGGGCGATGGACACCGTGCCCGCCCCGTTCCGCGGCCGCAACCTGTACCGCCACAACCAGAACGTCACGCTGATGCGCACGACTCGCGAGGAGTGCGCGAAGATCGGCCGCTTCATCGCGGGCAAGCTGAACCGGATGGACGGCCCGGTGCGTTTCCTGATCCCCGAGGGCGGCGTGTCCGCGCTCGACGCGCCCGGCAAGCCGTTCTGGGACCCGGACGCCGACCGCGCGCTGTTCGACGCGATCGCAGCCGACTTCCGCCCGGGCGCCGACCGCCGCCTCGTACGCCTGCCCCACAACCTGAACGACCCGGAGTTCGCCGACGCGCTGGTCGCGGCGTTCCTCGAGGTCGCGTCGCCGCGCGATGCGTCGCGCCGCGTGTCCTGAGCCCACGGAGAACGGCCGCATGCCCCGCATCGCCCGCAGCCAGATCCTGTCGAAGTTCCGCGCGATGATCGCGCGCGGCGAGCCGATCGTCGGCGGCGGCGCCGGCACCGGCCTGTCGGCCAAGTGCGAGGAGGCCGGCGGCATCGACCTGATCGTGATCTACAACTCGGGCCGCTACCGGATGGCCGGCCGCGGCTCGCTCGCCGGGCTGATGGCGTACGGCAACGCGAACGAGATCGTCGTCGAGATGGCGGCCGAGGTGCTGCCGGTGGTGAAGCGCACGCCGGTGCTCGCCGGCGTCAACGGCACCGACCCGTTCATGATCACCGACCACTTCCTGCGCCGGCTCGCCGACCTCGGCTTCTCGGGCGTGCAGAACTTCCCGACGGTGGGCCTGATCGACGGCACGTTCCGCGCGAACCTCGAGGAGACCGGCATGGGCTACGGCCTGGAGGTCGACATGATCCGCGTCGCCTCGAAGCTCGACCTGCTGACGACCCCCTACGTGTTCTGCGAGGCCGATGCGCGCGCGATGGCCGGCGCGGGCGCCGACGTCGTGGTGTGCCACCTGGGTCTCACCACCGGCGGCGCGATCGGCGCCGAGACCGCGCTGAAGCTGCCCGACTGCGTACCGCGCATCGAGGCCTGGGCGGCGGCCGCGCGGGAGGTGAACCCCGAGGTGATCGTGCTGTGCCATGGCGGCCCGATCGCCACGCCCGCGGACGCGCAGTGGATCCTGTCGAAGGTGCGCGGTTGCCACGGCTTCTACGGCGCCTCCAGCATGGAGCGGCTGCCGACCGAGACCGCGCTCACCGAGACCACGCGCCGCTTCAAGGCGATCACGCGGGCCGCCGCCTGAGCGGCGTGCCCCGCACACGACACCGACACAGAGCATCGAGGAGACCCCACCATGACCGGCGCCCAATTCGGAAGCTTCATCCTGGGCCTGATCGTCGTCGCGATCGTCGTCGCGATCGTCGTCTGGCTGCTGAACTGGCTCTACCTGCGCAGCTCCAAGGAGCGCGCGTTCGTGCGGACCGGGCTCGGCGGCCAGAAGGTGGTGATGAACGGCGGCGCGCTGGTGCTGCCGATCGTCCACGACGTGATCCCGGTCAACATGAACACGCTGCGGCTCGAGGTCTCGCGCGGTCGCGACAAGGCGCTGATCACCAAGGACCGGATGCGGGTCGACGTGGTGTCGGAGTTCTACGTGCGCGTCCAGGCCTCGACGGAGGCGATCGCGTCGGCCGCGCAGACGCTCGGCACGCGAACGATGCAGCCCGACCAGCTCAAGGAACTGGTCGAGGGCAAGTTCGTCGATGCGCTGCGCACCGTGGCCGCCGAGATGACGATGGAGGAGCTTCACGAGAAGCGCGGCGAGTACGTCAGGCGCGTGCGCTCGGTGGTGGCGAGCGACCTGCTGCAGAACGGCCTGGAGCTGGAGACGGTGTCGCTGACCCAGCTCGACCAGACCGCGATGGAGTACTTCAACCCGTCGAACGCGTTCGACGCCGAGGGCCTGACGCGGCTGACCGAGCAGATCGAGCGGAGGAAGAAGATCCGCAACGACATCGAACAGGATACGATGATCCAGATCCGCAACAAGAACCTGGAGACCGAGCGCCAGGCGTTGGACATCGACCGCGAGCTCGAGAGCGCGCGGCTCTCGCAGGAGCGAGAGGTCGAGGTGCAGCGTGCGACTCAGCGCGCCGACCTCGCCCGCGAGCGGGCGGAGAAGGAGCAGTCGGCCGAGCGCGCGCAGATCCAGGCGCGCGAGGCGGTCGAGCGGGCGCGCATCATGAGCGAGCGCGCGCTCGAGGAGGAGCGGATCGCGAAGGAACGCGAGGTCCAGTCGCTCGAGATCGAGCGGCGCAAGGCGCTGGAGCTCGCCGAGCAGCAGCGCGCGATCGCGGTCGCCGAGCAGAGCCGCGCGCAGAGTGTCGCGCAGGCCGAGGCCGACCGCGCGCGGGCGCAGGCGGTGGCCGAGGAGGAGAAGGTCTTCACCGTCCGCGAGACCGAGATGGCCGAGCGGCGCAAGGCGATCGAGCTGATCGCGGCCTCGCAGGACGCCGAGCGCGACGGCATCCGGCTGCGGCTCGCCGCCGAGGCCGAGCGCGACGCGGCCGCCGACCGGGGCGCCGCGGTCCGCGCCGAGGCCGAGGCCGAGGCGGATGCCGAGCGCATCCGCGCGATGGCCGCGAAGATCCGCCACGAGATCGAGGCCGAGGGCCAGCGCCTGATGAACGAGGCGGCGAACACGCTGACGCTCGAGGCGCGGATGTCGGCGATGCGGATGCGGCTGATCGACAGGCTCGAGGGCATCATCCGCGAGCAGGTCAAGCCGATGGAGCGCATCGAGGGCATCAAGATCCTGCACGTCGACGGGCTCGGGGGCGGCGGCGGCAATGGCTACGACATGAACGGCAGCGGCGGCGGCTTCGCCGACGGCGTCGTCAACTCCGCGCTGCGCTACCGCGCGCAGGCGCCGCTGGTCGACCAGCTGCTGCGCGAGATCGGCATCCAGGGTGGCGACGTCGGACACCTCGCGACCGGCATGCTGGAGCGCGCGACGATCGCGGGGGCGGGCGCGGTGGCCGGCGCGAGCGGGCAGGGGGGCGGCAACCCGGCGCTGCCGTCGGGGCCGCAGGCGGAGAGGTGAGGTGATCAAGGTCTACACAAGCAGCGTCATCGACGCCCCCGCCGACTCGGTCTGGTCGACGGTACGCGACTTCAACGCGCTGCCGCGCTGGACCCCGTTCGTCGCCGACTCGCGGATCGAGGGCGGCCTGCCCTCCGATCAGGTGGGCTGCGTGCGCAATTTCGTGCTGAAGGACGGCGGCGCGATCCGCGAGCAGCTGCTCGCGCTCTCCGACTTCGACTACACCTGCACCTACTCGATCCTGGAGAGCCCGATGGGTGTCGAGAACTACGTCGCGACGCTCAAGCTCACGCCGGTGACCGACGGCAACCGCACCTTCGCCGAGTGGTGGGCCGAGTTCGACGCGCCGCCGGGCCGCGAGGCGGAGCTCGCCGAGTCGATCGGCCAGGGCGTGTTCCAGGCCGCGTTCACTGCGCTCAAGCAGCTGTTGCGCCGGTGATCAAGGTCACGCGCTCGGCGGTGATCGACGCGCCGATCGGCGTCGTCTGGTCGCTGATCCGCGACTTCAACAGCCACTGGGCCTGGCATCCGGCGGTCGGCCCGTCGCGCATCGAGGGCGACGAGCCGGCCGACCAGGTCGGCTGCGTGCGCAACTTCGCACTGAAGGACGGCAACCGGATCCGCGAGCAGCTGATCGCGCTGTCCGACCGCGAGCACGTCAGCACCTACTGCATCCTCGACGCGACGCTGCCCATGCGGCGCTACGTCGCCACCGTGCGGCTCTCGCGGGTGACCGACGGCGACCGCACGTTCTGGCACTGGCAGTCGACCTTCGACGTGCCGCGCGGCCGCGAGCGCGAGTTCGCCGACCTGGTGGGTCGCGGCGTCTACGAGGCCGGCTTCCAGGGCGTGCGCGACTGGCTGCGTGCCCACGGTCGGCGGCCGTGGTCGATGCGCGACCAGGGGCCTGCGCGCGACGGCGGCGGCATCGCCGAGGCGATCGCGCGCGGGCCGGCGGCCGGCCGTTCGCGCGGGCCGGTCGCGGGCCAGGCGGTGTTCGTCGAGCGCCACGGCGGCCCGGACGTGCTCGCCCTGCGCGCGACCTCGGCGCCGCCCCCTGGCCCCGGGGAGGCGCGCATCCGCCAGACCGCGATCGGGATCAACTACATCGACGTCTACGTCCGCAAGGGTCAGTACCCGCTGCTGTCGCCGCCCGCAGTGCCCGGCATGGAGGCCGCGGGCGTCGTCGTCGACGTCGGCGAGGGCGTGTCGAACGTCGCCCCGGGCGACCGCGTCGCCTACGCGTGCGTGCCGCCCGGCAGCTACGCGACGGTGCGCACGATGGCGGCGGCCCCGCTGGTGAGGCTGCCGGCGACGATCGACGACGAGACCGCGGCCGCGGCGATGCTCAAGGGCCTGTCGGCCGAGTACCTGCTGTTTCGCCTGAGGCGGGTCGGCGCCGGCGACACGATCCTGGTCCACGCGGCCGCGGGCGGCCTCGGCCTGCTGCTGTGCCAGTGGGCGTCGCGGCTCGGCGCGACCGTGCTCGGCACCGTGTCGACCGAGGACAAGGCGCGGACCGCGCGCGCGCACGGCTGCGCGCATCCGATCGTCGCGCCCGACGCGCGCTTCGCCGACCGTGTGCTCGAGCTGACCTCGGATCGCGGCGCCGACGTGGTCTACGACGGCCTCGGCGCGGACGCCGCCGACGAGAACCTGCGCGCGGTCGCGACCACCGGCCTGTGGGTCAGCTACGGCCAGGCGACCGGCCCGCTGCCGCCGATCGACCCGGGCCGCCTCGAGGCGCGCTCGATCTCGCTCGCGCGCCCGGTGCTGTTCCACTTCACCGAGGACCCGCGCCGGCTCGCCGAGATGAGCGCGAGGCTGTTCGACGCGATCGAGCGCAACCTGCTGACGGTGCGCGTCGGCGGCCGATGGCCGCTCGGTGCCGCGGCCGACGCGCACCACGCGCTGGAGTCGCGCGGCACCACGGGCTCGCTGCTGCTGCTGCCCTGAGGCGCCGAGCGCTGCCGTTCAGACCGTCCAGAGCAGCAGCCGGCTGGTCTTGCGCAGGCCGACCCGCTTCTCAGGCGCCTCGATCTCGATCGCCTTCTGCGGCGGCCAGTCGCCCATGTCCCAGTCGTGCGAGACCAGCCGCGTGCCGGGCTTCAGCGCCCGCAGCCGCGGCCGCAGTCGCAGGTTCACGTCGGGGAGCAGGTACATCGTGATCACCGTCGCCGAGGACAGGTCGGCGACGAAGATGTCGTCGACGACGAACCGCGCGAGCTCGCCGACGCCCTCGAGACGCGCATTGCGCGTCGCGATCGACGCGAGCCGCGGGTCGATCTCGTAGCCGAGGCCCCGCGTGCCCCAGCGCTTCGCGGCGGTGATCACGATCCGGCCGTCGCCGGAGCCGAGGTCGATCAGCCGGTCCGAGGGGCCTACGCCCGCGAGGTCGAGCATCGCGTCGACGACGTTCTGCGGCGTGGTGACGTAGGGCACGTCGAGGTCGCTGACTTCCTGCCCCGCGAGCTCGACGGTGCGGCAGGCGAGGGGGGCGCCGAGCAGCGCGCTCAGCATCGAGCGACGGTCCATCCGGCCATTCTAGCGAACGGCCGGCGCGCGCCGGTCAGCCTGCGACCGGCTGCGCCGCCCATCCCGCGCGCGCGGCGGCGAACGCGTCGCGCAGTGTCGCGAGCGTCGCGGCCGCCTCGGCCTCGTCGCAGTGCTCGAGCATCGCGCTCGCGGCGGCCACCGCCTCGAAGCCTAGGCTCGACGATGCGCCCTTCAGGCTGTGCGCGGCCGCGCGCCGAGCGGCCGCATCGCCGGCCGCGACCGCCGCCACGCAGGCATCGAGATCGGTCCCGGCCTTCGGCCAGTAGACCTCGGCGACCAGCTGCCAGACGTCCTCGCCGAGGTCCTCCTGCATCACGGCGACCGAGGCCGCGTCGGGGCGTTCGACCGCGTCGACCGACGGTACCCGGTCCGTCGGAGGCGGCGCCTGCGGCATCGCCGGCGCGGCGGACGGCGGCTCGGCCGACGGCGCTCCGCTCGACCGAGCGTAGCGCAGCAGCACCCGCTCCAGGGCCGGCCAGTCGATCGGCTTGGTCAGGTAGTCGTCGAGGCCGCTCGACATGCAGCGCTCGCGGAACTCCGGCAGCGCGTCGGCGGTCAGCGCGACGATCGGCACCCGCCCGCGCGGCCCGGCGAGGGCGCGGATCGCCCGCGTCGCGCCGACGCCGTCGAGCTCGGGCATCTGCATGTCCATGAGCACCAGGTCGTAGTCGCGCTCGCGGACCGCCTCGACCGCCTGCAGTCCGTTCTCGACCAGGTCGACGCGGTGCGCCGCGCGGCCGAGCCGGGTTCCGACGAGCAGGCGGTTGGTCGCGTTGTCCTCGGCGAAGAGGATCCGCATGCCGCGCGCCTTCGGCGCCTCGCTCGGCGTCGCGTCGCGCGGCGCCTGCGGCTCGGCGCCCGCCACCTCGAGCCGCACGGAGAAGCGGAAGGTCGAGCCGAAGCCGGACTGGCTGTCGACGTCGATCGTGCCGCCCATCGCTTCGACCAGGTGGCGGCAGATCGCCAGGCCGAGGCCGGTGCCGCCGAAGCGACGCGTCATCGAGCTGTCGGCCTGCTGGAACGGGCGGAACAGCGTCGGCAGCACGTCCGTCGCGATGCCGACGCCGGTGTCGGACACCGCGAACGCGAGTTCGACGCCGCCGTCCTCGAGCTCGCGTGTGCGCCCGACGATCGTGATGGTGCCGCGCTCGGTGAACTTGATCGCGTTCCCGACGAGGTTGAACAGTACCTGCCGCAGCCGCGTCGGATCGCCCCGCAGCGCGGGTACCGTCCCCTCGGGCCAGCGCACCGACAGGTTGTTGCCGCGCTGCGAGGCCGAGGGCGCGAGCAGCGCGGTGACCTCTCGGACCACCGCGTCTGGACGGAAGTCGATCGCCTCGAGCTGCAGCTTGCCCGCCTCGATCTTCGAGTAGTCGAGCACGTCGTTCAGAACGGTGAGCAGCGCGCGCGCCGAGCCCTGCAGCACCTCGGCGAGCCGGCCCTGCTCGTCGGTCATGCGCGTGTCGCGCAGCAGGTCGATCATGCCGATGATGCCGGTCATCGGCGTGCGCAGCTCGTGGCTCATCATCGCGAGGAACTTCGCCTTCGCGGAGGCGGCCGACTCCGCGGCGTCGCGGGCCTCGCGCAGTTGGCGCTCGTGGCGCTCGCGCTCGGCGATGTCGTGCCACGCGACGAGCATGGCGTCTTGGTCGCCGAGCCGGATCGGCGTCAGCGTCATCTCGACCGGGAATTCGGTGCCGTCGAGCGCGAGCGCGGTCCAGACGAGGCGCTTCACCCCGTCGGCGCGTGCCTGCGCGGTGGCCGCCTCGAGCACCTCGGCCGACGTCGCGTCCGGCTGCGTCGGCGGGGCGAGTTCGTCGAGCCGACGTCCGAGCAGCGCGTCGCGACCACCTGCGCGCAGCAGCATCGCCGCGGCGTCGTTGCAGTCCACCAGTCCGTCTCGGTCGAACAGCAGGTGCGGCTCGCCGGAGCGCTGGAACAGCGTGCGGAAGCGCTCATCGGCCTGACGCACCTCGGTCACGTCGCGCACGATGCCGGTGTAGAGCCGCTCGCCCTGGTCATGGACCTCGCTGACCGCGAACTGCAGCTCAACCGGATGGCCGTCGCGGCGGCGCGTGCGCAACGTGCGGGCGCGACCGGCGGCGTCGAACCCGGTCTGCGCGGCGCGCCAGCGCTCGAGCGCCGCGCCGGGGTCGGCTGCGTGGTCGCCGGTCGCGGGGGCGCCCGCCGCTTCGTCGTCGGGCAGCAGCGCGGCGAGCGGCCGGCCGACCGCGTCCGTGGCCGGCACGCCGAAGATCGTCTCGGCCGCGCGGTTGAAGTCGCGCACGATGCCTTGCGCGTCGACGGTCACGATGCCGTCGGCCGCGGTCTCGACGATGTTGCGCAGCCGGCGCTCCTGGGTCGCGGCCTGCTGCTCCGAGTGCGCGCGGCTGCGCAGCGCGCGGGCGGTCATCCCGGTGTACAGCACCAGCGCGATCAGCGTCACCAGCATCACCAGGAGCGGTGCGATCAGTTCGCGTTCCCAACCCGCGACGACCACGCTCCGGGGCATCCGCACGTCGACGACGACGGGGAAGTCCGCGGTCGTGTCGAAGTGCGCCATCCAGCGACGGGCGTCGCCGGGCAGGTCCTCGAACGCGCCGGTCTCGCGGTCCGGCAGGAACGTGGTGAAGATCGGATGCGGGGTGCGGCGCTTCGCGATGGCCGGATCGCTGCCAGCGAGCAGCACGCCGTCGTAGCGGTACATCGTGAAGGCGAGGTCCTCGTCGCTCGAGATGTACTTCAGGTCGCCGATCCAACTCGACGACCCGATCACCGCCACCACGCTGGGGCGGTCGGCGCGCCCGACGGTGACGCGCGATACCGTGATCCAGCCGTCGAACGCGTACTCGGAGCCCTCCCGGGCGTCCTCGGCGAAGCCTCGGCCGGACTTCGGCATGCCGAGGTGCAGACGGCCGTCGTCCGGCGCCGAGCGCACGAAGTCGAACGCGGACAGGTCGAGCCCCACGTGGCGGCGGTCGGACGATGCGATCACGCGCCCGTCGCGGCCGACGACCGCGATCGCCCGGAGCAGCGTCTGCTGGCTCGGCAGCGATTCGAGCAGCGCCTCGAGCCCGGCGCGGGACGCGGTGCCGGGCCCACCGTCCTCGGCGCGCAGCATCTCGTCGACCTGGTCGATCAGCCCGAGCGTGTGTAGCAGCGTGCGGTTCGCCTCCTTCGCGAGGATCCGCGAGACCGTCAGCAGCCGGCCTTCAGCCGCGGTGTGCAACGCGCCGCGCAGCTGCAGCGCGTGCAGGATCGTCGCTGCGACGACCACCAGCGCGCACGCGAGGCTCGCGACGCGCAGCAGCGTCTCGTGACGCGCGGGCAGGCGGGCGCTGGGCGGCGTCGGCTCGGTCACTGCGACACGACGATCGGTTCCAGCTTGAACGCCTTGGCGGCGGACATCAGACGTCCGTCCCGCTTGATGTCGGCGACGAACCGGTCGACCCGTGCGAGCCACGCCTCGTCGCCGGGCGCGACCGCGTAGCCGTAGCCCAGGGGATGGACCGGGCGGTCGGGCGGCATCACCTTGGCCCAGTCGGCGTTGTCGATGACGCGCCGGCTGTACGCGTAGTCGGTCATGAACACATCGACGCGGCCGGCCTGCAGCTCGCGCTCGCGCGTGGCCGGCGGCTTCACCGAGACCAGCTCGGCGTTGCGCAGCGTCGACTTCATCACCGGCTCCATGAACGTGCCCGCCTGCACCGCGACCACCCGGCCGGGCTTGTCGATGTCGCCCCAGCTCTTCACCGCCGTATGCGTCCTGGTGGTCACCGCCCAGATGTCGCTGCGCAGGTAGGGCTGCGAGAAGCGCACCTTCGCGGCGCGATCGGGCAGCATGCCGACGCCGAACATCGCCACGTCGCAGCGGTCGGCGAGCAGGTCGCCGGCGAAGGTCGCGAAGCTGGTGTCGACGTAGGTGACGCGCACGCCGAGGTCCTTCGCGAACTCGCGCGAGAGGACCTCGTCGACACCCGAGAGCTCGCCGCTCTTCGGGTTGCGGTACGTGATGCCGTAGTAGTCCGGCCAGATGCAGACGCGCAGCTCGCCGGCGGTCCGGATCCGCTCGAGGCGGTCTCCGGTGGCCGGAGCAGGGACGGGGGCCGTCTGCCCGTGCGCGGTGGCGGACGCGGCGGCGAGGGCGAGGCAGGCGAGGAGGCGGCGCATCGTGGGATCCGGAGACGAGAGGTCGCGACGGTCGACGGGACGGTCGCTTCGCGCGAGGCTAGTGGTCGCGCGGAGCCCCCGCAACGCGGTGCGGACGGGCGGCGCGACCGGGTGCCCCGGCGGCCGGGCGGGTACCGCCGGGGGACCACGACCCGGCTCCGGAGAGGGCTTCGCGCGGGCTGCTAGGCTCACTGTCCGAACTGCCGGGAGGAATCTCCATGGACACCGTCGTCCCCCTCGTCGCCACCGAGACCGTCGGGCACCCCCGCCGCGTCGAGCGCCTGGTCGTCGGCCAGCCGACCTCCGACGGCGCCGGCGTCAAGCTGCTGCGCGTGCTGACCCAGCCGCTGCAGCGCCGGCTCGATCCGTTCCTGATGCTCGACAACTTCCGCAGCGACGACCCGGACGACTGGATCGCGGGCTTCCCGGATCATCCGCACCGCGGCTTCGAGACGGTCACCTACATGATCGCCGGCCGCATGCGGCATCGCGACAGCGCCGGCAACGAGGGGCTGCTCGAGGGCGGCGGCGTGCAGTGGATGACCGCGGGCCGCGGCGTGATCCACTCCGAGCTGCCCGAGCAGAGCGAGGGGCTGATGGAAGGGTTCCAGCTGTGGCTGAATCTGCCCGCGAAGGACAAGATGCGCGCGCCCTGGTACCGCGACTTCGCGGCCGGCGAGCTGCCGGGCTTCGAGACCGCCGAGGGCGTGCGCGTCGTCGCGATCGCCGGCCGCAGCCACGGCGTCGACGGCGCGGTGATGCGCGAGGGCACCGAGCCGCTGTACCTCGACCTGCGGTTGCCGGAGGGCGCGCGCTTCGCGCAGTCGCTGCCGGCCGACCGCAACGCGTTCGTCTATCCGTACCGCGGGACGGTCGAGATCGAGGGCACGCCCGTGCCGTCCGGCCGCATGGCGGTGCTGTCGAACGCGCCGGGCGCCGACGGCGTCGCGCTGGGCGCGAGCGGCGGGCCGGCGCGCGCGCTGCTGATCGCCGGCCGGCCGCTCGGCGAGCCGATCGTGCAGTACGGCCCGTTCGTGATGAACACCGCCGACCAGATCCGCGAGGCGGTGCTCGACTTCCAGGCGGGCCGGCTCGCCTGAGCCGCGGCCGGCCGCTCGGCGCCCGAGCGTGCGGTGTCAGTGCTCGATGCCGAACGCCGCGCGCATCCCGCGCACCGCCTCCTGGTGCGGCGTCCACATCCGCCCGCCGATCACGCCGCCGTCGACCACCAGGTCGTGGCCGTTGACGAACGAGGACTCGTCGCTCGCGAGGAACACCGCCGCGTGCGCGATATCGTCGACCAGGCCGGCGCGCGGGATCGGCTGCATCTTCGCGAGGCCGACCTTGACCGCCTCGGCGGTGGCTTCGGCACGCTCGGCCGGTAGCCCGAGCGCCTTGCCGAAGATGCCGGTCGCGATGCCGCCGGGCGATACGGTGTTGACGCGCACGTTGCGCTCGCCGAGCTGCATCGCCGCGCAGCGCGTGAGGTGGATCACCGCGGCCTTCGCGGCCGAGTAGACCATCGAGGTCGAGTAGCCGGCGCGGCTGCCGGCGATCGAGCCGTTGTTGACGATGCTGCCCGAGCCCTGCACGGTCATGATCGGCGCGACGTGCTTCATGCCGAGCATCACCGAGCGCAGCAGCGTCGCGATCGCCGCATCGAAGCCCTCGACCGGGATCGTCTCGATGCCGCCGACCGGCGCCGGGCCGCCGGCGTTGTTGAAGAGGCAGTCGATGCGGCCGTGGCGCGCCATCGTGAAGTCGATCAGCGCCTTCACCTGCGCCTCGTCGGTGACGTCGGTGCGCAGGAACGCGCAGCGCTCACCGATCGACGCCTCGACCTCGCGGCCCTCGGCCTCGCGCCGGCCGGCGATCACGACGTGCGCGCCCTCGGCGGCGAACACCTCGGCGGTGCGGCGGCCGATGCCGCTGGTCGCGCCGGTGACGATGCAGACCTTGTCCTTCAGTCGGGCCATGGGAGCCTCCTCGCTGCGGGTGTGTGACGAGCGGCGATGATAGGCAGGGCCCGGCGCGAGCGGGGCCGCGGTGCCGTTCCGGTTCCGCCCCGCCGCGCCGCGTCGGGACGGGCCCGCAGCGCCGGGCGGGGATAATCCGCCCGATGCGCACCGATACGCGCGCGGCCGGCATCGCGGCCGCGATCGCGACCATCCTGATCTGGACTGCCTTCATCGTCATCGCACGCGCGATGGCGCTGAAGTCGCTGACCCCCTGGGACATCGTCGCCTGCCGGATCGCCGGCGCGGCGCTGGTGCTCGTGCCGTGGGGCGCGTGGCTCGTGCGGCAGCGCCGCGCGCAGGGCCGCGGGGCCGCCTCGTGGCTCGGCACGTCGCCGCTCGGCGCCCGCGTCACCGTGACCTGCGGCCTGTTCGGAGGCATCGGCTACGCGGTGTTCGCCTACGCCGGTTTCGTCCACGCGCCGGCCGCACACGGCTCGGTGCTGCTGCCCGGCATGTTGCCGATGTGGACCGCGCTGCTGTCGGCGTGGGTGCTGCACGAGCGCCTGTCGGCCGCGCGGCTCGGCGCGCTCGCGCTGATCCTGGCCGGGGGCGCGCTGGTCGGCGGCGCGTCGCTGCTCGTCGCGTTCGACGGCGGCGACGCCTGGAAGGGCGACCTGATGTTCCTGGTCGCATCGGCGAGCTGGTCGACCTACGCCGTGCTGATGCGGCGCGAGCGGCTCGATCCGGTCGAGGCGACGATCGCGACCACGGTGTTCGCCGCCCTCGCCTACCTGCCCGCCTGGGCCGCGCTCGGCGCCGCGGGTTGGATCGAGACCCGCATCGCGACCGCGCCGCTCGGCGAGATCGCGTTCCAGGCGCTGTGGCAGGGCGTGGGCTCGGTCGTCGTCTCGGGCATCACCTTCGCGACGATGATCCGCGCGTTCGGCCCCGTGCGCTCGACGATGCTGACCGCGCTGGTGCCCGGCCTGTCGGCGAGCGGCGCGGTGATCTTCCTCGGCGAGCCACTCGGGCTGAACCTGGTCGCCGGCCTCGCGCTGGTGACGGTCGGCATCCTCGTGGGCGTGCGCGCCGCGGCTGGGGGTGCGCCGCGGGCCGAGGCCGCGGGGGCGTCCGACCCGAGCAGCGGACCGCCGCGCCCCGCGACGCCGAGCGGCGGCAGGCCGTAGATCGCTTGGCAGGAACCCGGCGCCGACGGGTGCGGCGCGCGGGCGCGATCCGTCGGGTCAGGCCTTCGAACCGGAGCCGCCCCTCAGTTTCTGCACCGCGAACAGCAGCACCAACGCACCGATCACCGACGCGATCCAGCCCGCGCCCTGGCCCGCCGTGTACCAGCCGAGCGACTGGCCGACGAAGCCGGCGACGAACGCGCCGCCGATGCCGAGCAGGATCGTCATGATCCAGCCCATCTTCTGCTCGCCGGGCATCGCGAAGCGGGCGATCGCGCCGACGACGAGGCCCACGAACAGGGTGCCGATCAGTTCCATGGGGACGCTCCGTGAGAGGGGTGAAGGGAGATGGTGCCACGCCCGGCATCAGACCGTCGCGAGCCGTGCGCGCATCCGCGCCGGCGGGCGCCGGCACTCGAACAGGTCGCGCACCTCCGAGAGCGCGAGGTAGCGCTCGCGCCGGCCGTCGGCGTCGACCCGATCGCTGGCGAAGTCGTCGAGTCGGTCGAGTTCCGCGCGGCCCACCCGCGCGTTCGCGTCGAGGATGCAGGCGCCCGGCAGGTGCGGCGAGCCGTCGCCGAGCGGCGCGGTGCCATCGTGCAGCAGGCCTTCACCGACGAGCGCCCGCAGGAAGGGGCACGGATCGTTCGGTGACACGGGACGTCCGAGCGGCTGGCGCGGCATGGCGGGCTCCGGAAGTCGAGAAGCGATCGCAGCCGGGCCGGCCGGTAGCTGGGGTCCAGCGCGGAACGACGCTTCAGAATGGACGCTGCCCGGCGCGGCGAGGCCGCGCTACGATCCGTCATGTCCGGCACCGAGGCGGTCCGGACCCCCGTCCACGACCGGAGATCCTGGATGCGACCTGAGCGCCTGCGCCGATCCGCCCACCTCGGCGAGTGCCTCGCGGCGATCGTCTCGCCGTTCGCCGCGGCCGCGCACGCGCAGCCCGCCTGCCCGTTCGCCCCCGACACGCTGAAGGGCGCGTTCGGCATCGCCTTCGCCGCCGGCACGCCCGAGCCCGGTATGGACACCGGATGCGTCGACCGCACCACCGGCGGCTCGATGAGGAACGGCACCGACTTCTCCGTCGGCGTGTTCGTCAACGTCTCGATGCCCGCGCAGACCCGGCAGATGATGCTCATGGGCGGCAGGACGCACGAGCTTGCGACGGTTGCCGGCGACGCCGAAGGGGCGGTCGTCGTGCGTCACCGCGGCGACGTGCCGCCGTTCCCGCAGGTCGCCTGCGTGCGCGCCGGGCGCGACGTGCCGCTGCAGGTCACGGGTCTCGACTTCGAGCCCGACGAGCAGGTGCGCACCCGGCGCATCGACGACTTCAACTCGACGCTGCCGAAGCGGCCGTGCCTGCACTGAGCGCCCGATGACCGCCGCCACGACCCCGTTCGACTTCTCCCGCGCCTACGAGCGCATCGTGCCGCGCCCGCGGATGCCGGGCTTCGCGGCCGTGATCGATGGCATCGACCTGACGCGTCCGATCGACGCGCCCACCCGGGCCGAGCTTCGCCGCGCGCTCGCGCAGTTCGAGGTGATCTTCTTCGGCCCGCAGCCGCTGACCCCCGCGCAGCACGTCGCTCTCGCCGAGGTCTTCGGGCCGGTGTCGGGCGGCTCGTTCTTCGAGCGGCACCCCGAGATGCCGGGCATGGAGATGATCGTCAACGACGCCGAGCGCCCGCCGGGCATCGACGTCTGGCACACCGACCTCAGCTGGCAGCCCGAGCCGCCGATGGGCACGGTGATCCAGATCGTCGAGACCCCGCCGCACGGCGGCAACACCTGCTGGGCGAGCACCAGCAAGGCCTTCTCCGCGCTGTCGCCGGGGCTGCAGGCCTACCTGCGCCCGCTGACCGCGACGCACACCTGGGAGCGCAGTGGCTTTCGCGACGCGCTCGCCAGGCGCGGGACGGACGCGCTCGTCGAGGCGGTGCGCCGCTACCCGCCGGTGTCGCACCCGGTCGCCCTCGTGCATCCCGACAGCGGCCGCACCTGCCTGTACGTCAACGGCGCGTTCACCAAGCGGATCGACGGCATCGACTACCGCGAGAGCGAGGCGATGCTCGCGATGCTCACCGCGTGGATCGCGCGGCCCGAGTTCGTCGTCCACCACGCATGGACGGCGCACGGCATCGCGGTCTGGGACAACCGCTGCACCCAGCACTACGCGCTCGCCGACTACTTCCCGCACCGCCGCGTCAACCGGCGGGTCACCTTCGACGTGCCGGGCTCGATGGGCCACGGCAACGTCAACGCCGAGGTGCTCGGCGGGCAGACGCTGGGCTGACCGGCCCACGCGACCCACGGCCCGACTTCGGCGTGCTCGCGCGCCGAGGGCGCGCGCTCGACGAGGCTCCCGGCGTGCTGTCGTCGTTCGACGAGGGCGTCGACGTCGGTCAGGGAAGGATCGCCGCCCGGAACAGGTCAGCCATCGCGCGGGCAGTGGCCTTCGTGTTCACGGTCACGCCCACTTCGCCGTCGAGCCGCACGCCGCTGAAGAGCGCGAGGACGACGGCCGCGGTGCCTTCGCAGTCGAGCGACGCCCGGATCCAGCCCTCCGCCTGACCGCGGGCGAGCTGACGCGCGAGCGTGCGCTGCAGCTTCAGGTCGACGCCGAGCAGGCGCCTGCCACCCTTGGCGTCGCGCGCCAGTTCGAGCCAGCTGTCGGTGCCGAGGTCGAAGCCCTTCGGCTCGAGCAGCTGCGCGAGGTCGGCCGCCGTGATCCGCGTCAGCCAGGCGATCCCCTCGCGCGTCGCGAGCGCCTCGATCTCCGCGCGGAAGCGCTCGAACTCGACGTCGGCGATCGCCATGATCATCGATCGCTTGTCGGGGAAGTGGCGGAACAGGGTGCCCGCGCTCAGGCCCGCTTCCGCGCAGATGTCCTCTGTGCGCGCGAGGTGGAAGCCCTTCGCCTCGGGACCTGGGGAACATGGACGAGCCGCTCGGTGCGCTCCCAGTCCACGGCGCTCCACGGGGCGTAGAGGAGTGGCTCGGAGGCGCGCATCCCGGTCTCGGTCAGCAGCCCGATGGCTTGGGCGGCGACGGCATTGCGGCAGTCCTGGAACGCCTCGTCCAAGCGTGCCTGCTCCACGTCGCTCATGACGCGGTCCCGGGCGTTGCCGACCGCCGGCATCACGGGGTGCGTGGCGGGGTTCTCGGCGGGTGTGGCCCAGTCCGGCGAGGTGCTTGCGAAGCGCGTCGCTGCGGGCGGTCTGGCGCTCGAGCGCCTTGCGGTGCTCGGACAGACCCTTCGGGATGCGGCGCACGGGCCGGGGCTCGACGAGCCCGACCACGAAGTGCTGGTCCTTGCCCTTGCGGTCTTCACGCTGCGCGGTCTCCTGCACTAGGCCCCGGGCGACCGCGTCGGCCCAGGGGGTGACCTCGAGTGTCGCGAGGTTGGCTGCGCGCAGCAGCTTGTTGATGCGGTCGGCCTCCTGGCGGGCCCCCTTCATGAAGGGCAGGCGCTGCCGGCCGCTCAAACGCTCGGGCCATCGCCGGATGAGGCGGCTCGTCAGCGGCTTTCCAATTTGAACTCCGCACTTCGCAGCCCCATGCGTGCGCTAGCTGTGAAGCGTCAAGACGTTGTTGTCTGACGCATGCTTGAGTCTGGACGTCGGCGGCTTGCCGCCCATCTCCAGGCTCAACCCTGCGTCACAAAACAGCGTCTCGACGCCTCACATTCGGCCTCGCGCCACAGCCTCCGGGCCTCGGCAAGCCATTCAACCGCACTCACTAGCTCGAAGCGCTGGTCCGAGCGGCCGAGGAGCTCGAGGAGACCGGCAGGCTGCCCCGCGAGGTGCTCGAACAGCTGGAGCCCGGCACCAGCATGGGCGGCGCGCGCCCGAAGGCGACCGTCGAGGACGGCCACCGCCTCTATCTGGCAAAGCTGCCGGAGAAGAACGACAAGCACAACATGCAGCGCATCGAGCATGCGACGCTCGAGCTCGCGCGCGTCGCGGGGCTGAACGTGTGCGGCACGCGCATCGAACCGGTCGGCCGGGCCGAGGCGTTGATGCTACTTCGCTTCGACCGCGAGTGGAATTCGGACGTCGGCGCCTACGCCCGACACGGCCTGGCCTCGGGGCTCACGCTGCTCAACGCTGAAGACGGCATTCGCGGCCGTGAGCGCTGGTCGTACCTGCTGCTCGCCGACGAGGTGCGCCGCTGGTCGGTCAAGCCCGATGCGGACAGGCTCGAGCTCTTCAAGCGCATGGTCTTCAACGCGATGGTCACCAACGACGACGACCACCCGCGTAACCACGCGATGCTGCGCACGACCGCGGGCTGGCGCCTGTCCCCGGCTTACGACATCGTGCCCGTGCCGCTCATCTCGCAGGAGCGCCGTGACCTCGCCCTCGAGATAGGCCGGTTCGGGCGCGTCGCGAGCCTGTACAACATCCTGTCGGAGTGTTCGTTCGCCGTCGCAGCGACTCCGCCCTGCTGACGGGAACGCTCGTGCCGACGCTGTCGTAAGCGGCCTGAGCGCCGGCGTGGCGACCGGGCCCCCGTCGGCTTCGGCACGCCCAAGGTACCTCAGCTGCCCTCCGAACGTGCCGTATGTGCTATCGGCGTCGGCCAGCCGTCCGCATTGGTCGCCTCATCAACTGGTCGAAAGATGCCGTATATGCTATTGTATGTGGCATCGGATAGCGGGTACATCTCAGTGATAGGCCCGTTTTGAGCCGCAATCCACGCGCTCAATGGTGAATGCTTCATTCCGATGAGTCTGGAGCGTTGATGCCAAATACGGCATTCTATTGAGTTGAGGAATCATAGCAAATGCAGCAAGAACTGACGGCGTTGAGCGAGCTGGGCCGCGAGGTCGCGCGGCTGCGCAAGGCGCGCGGCCTCACGCAGCGCCAGCTGGGCGAGTTGACCGGCCTGGGCCAGTCGACGCTCGCGCGGTTCGAGACGGGCGCGGTGTCCGAGTTCGGCGCGAGGAAGCTGCTGCGCCTGCTGGAAGTGCTGGGCCATGGCCTGACGGTTGCGCCCCTTCGCCGCGGCGTCACGCTCGACGACGTGCTGGAAGAGCGCCGACGCCAGGGCGGCACGCCCCTTGCGGGTGACGCCCAGTGAAGCTGACCGTCTTCGTGCAGGACAGGCCGGTCGCGACGCTGGCCTCCACCGACGGCTTCGAGCACGTGGTCTCGTATCACCCGGACGTGCCGCCCGAGGACTTCATCTCGCTCCTGATGCCGGTGCGCACCAAGTCCTATGACTGGCCGGACCTGCATCCGTTCTTCCGGATGAACCTGCCCGAGGGCTTCCTGCTCTCCATCCTCCAGGAGCAGCTGGGGCCGCACGTCGGCGCCTCGCCGCTGAGCCTGCTGCGAGTCGTCGGGCGCAACGTCATCGGCCGCGTGAAGGTTGCCTCTGAAGGCGCGGACCCCACGAGCCCTCCGGTCGCCTTCGAGCTCGCCGACATCCTGAAGGGCGACAACTCCGAGGAGGCGTTCGTCGAGCTGGTGCGCCGCTTCGCGGTCTCGGGCGTCTCGGGCGTGGTCCCGAAGTTCCTCGCGCCCGACGCGCTCGCCGCGTACCGCAAGGGGACGCTTCCGACCGACCGCTACATCATTAAGGGCTCGACCTCGCGGCTGCCGGGCGTGGCGCTCAACGAGCACCTGTGCATGGAGGTCGCGCGCCGCGCTGGCATCGAGACGGCCGGGACCCAGGTGTCGGAGGACGGCCAAGCGCTCGTCGTGAGCCGCTTCGACTACGTCGGGAACAGTGCCGAGCGCCTCGGCATGGAGGACCTGTGCAGCCTCCTGGGTCTCAGACCCGAGCAGAAGTACGAGCCGACCTGGGAGCAGGTCGTCAACCGCATCAAGCAGCTGGTGCCGCCCGAGGGCCAGCAGACCGCGCTCGAGCGCGTCGCGGACCTGGTGCTCCTCACCTATGCGCTCAGGAACGCCGACTGCCACACGAAGAACGTGGCGCTCCTGTACTCAGGCTCACAGGACGTGCGCCTTGCACCGGTCTACGACATGCTGACCATCACTGTCTACGACGACTACAGCCGGAATCCGCCGGGGCTCGCCATCAACGGACGCAAGACCTGGACGCCGGGCACCTCACTCGAGCTTTTCCTCACCACGCGCTGCAACCTGAAGCTCGCCCGGGTGCAGCAGCGCATCGAGGCCCTCTGCGAGGCGATGGTCGAGGTCGCGCCGCGCGTCGCGCAGGCAAGCCGCGACTACCCAGCGTTCAAGGACATCGGCCCGCGCATGCTGCACGCCTGGAACGACGGCATGAACAGCCTGCGGCTGCGCCGCACCTGGAGCCTGCCGAACCTTGCTGCATGCATCGAGGCGGAGGGGTTTGCAGGCATCGCGAAGCCGAAGAGCCCGCCCAAGGAGAAGCTCGGGCGCTCGCAGCTGCTCGCACCTCGCTAGCCCGGCCGCCGGCGACTCGCGTCGGTCGCGCCGCACCGCGCGGCGATGCTCGTGAAGCGAAGCATTGGCCGGCCACGGATTGATTTCACGAGCACTGGCACCGTAGCCGATGGGGCGGTGAGAGCAGCGCGTTCGGGGTCCGTCACGAGCACACGGCTGTCGTACCACTCGAATCGGCGGCATGTCAGACCCGCCGTCCTACGCTACCGCCTCCTCGAAGGGGAGTTCCCCCGGCTGCCCACCGGGTCGCGCTGGCGCACTGCGTGCGACACCTGGCTTGTCATCCACAACCCCTACCCCGGTCTGACGGCCGACTAGGTGCGCGCCACGCGCATGGGATAGCCATCACCGGCCGGCCGTGAATCCGGAATTACGCTTGCAGGGGTGGGCGCTACCGACGCTGCCCGCGACGACGAGGGCAATTACGCCCGTAATTAAGCCCCGGACTGCCCGAGTGCCTAACCACCGAGCCGAGTGCCTCGAAGCATTGCCGCAATGAGCGTCCCCGATGACGGCTCCCTACGCTGCCGACCGACCAATCGAAACTCTGAGGGGACCGCTTTGAGGCAACGAGCCGAGATATTGACTTCGTGGGCGGCCATGGCGCTCTCGCTCGTTGCCACATCAGCGTCGGCGGGGGCGCTTCTTGTTGTGGATGGCGTGAACGGGCCCGTACCAGACGGCGGCGATTGCATGTTCGCTTGTGCGCTGAGGTATCAGCAGGCATACAGCAGCGAACTGTTTGGGAATGAACGCGTATTGATTACTGCGGTGGAGTTCCTGCACGCAACAATGGCTTGGGCGGCGACGGTATTGCGGCAGTCCTGGAAGGCCTCTTCCAAGCGTGCCTGCTCGACGTCGCTCATGACGCGGTCCCGGGCGTTGTCGACCGCCGGCATCACGAGGTGCGTGGCGGGGTTCTCAGCGGGTGTCGCCCAGTTCCAGATGCGCCGGGCGTAGTTGAAGAACGCCCGAAAGAGCGCGCGCTCGAGCTCGAGCGTCGCGGGCTCTCGGCCTTCGGCGCGCAGCGCATCGACGGGGCGCTGCAGGTGATGGCGCTGAACGGCCGCCACGGTCAGGCAGGCGAGGTGCTTGCGCAGAGCGTCGCTGCGGGCGGTCTGACGCTCGAGCGCCTTGCGGTGTTGGGACAGACCCTTCGGGATGCGGCGCACGGGCCGGGGCTCGACGAGTCCGACCACGAAGTGCTGGCCCCGGCCCTTGCGGTCGGCGCGTCGCGCGGTCTCCTGAACGAAGCCTTTGGCGACCGCCTCGGCCCAGGGGGTGACCTCGAGTGTCGCGAGGTTCGCTGCGCGCAGCAGCTTGTTGATGCGGTCGGCCTCCTGGCGGGCTCCCTTCATGAAGGGCAGGCGCTGCCGGCCGTAGTCCTGCAGGGCCTGGGCCACGCTCGTGCGGTGGGGCCCCAGGCCCATCGGCTTGCCGTGTGCGTCGAGCTCACTCACGCGCTCGTCCATGGCCTTGCGGGCGGCCGCGGCACTTGCGCAGCCGCTCACGAAGAGTTCGATGCCTTGGACGCGCCGGCGCATCGCCCAGCCGGCGCCGTCCCGGTACGGTGTGGCGGCTCTAGGCATGGGGGCGCTCCCGGCGGGGCAGGGTGGGGCGCGACGCACGGGGTGTGGCTGTCCGTGTGCCGAGATGGAACGATGACCTCATTGCGACGACTCCCAGTTGGGGAAGTCGCGTGTAGGCATCGGGGTCCCGACTGCGCCGCGGCGGCTCTTCAAGGCGCTCGCGCGTGGGGGTGCGCGAGGCCCGCGGAGTCGCTCACGTGCGCGCGGAAAAGCGCCGTGGAGCGTGGTCGTCGGTGGCGTCTCCGGACGTGGTGTAGAAGCTGAGCTGTGAAGGCGTGCCCTTGCGGGGGCCATCGGACCGTCCGGTAGGGTTGGAGTTACGACGCTTCAACCAGACTGAGGACAGACCGATGACCGACGACAGGATGGCACTGGCCGAAATGCTTGAGAAGGGGTCCGACGGGGACCTGCTGCGCGAGATGATCGGCTTCATGGCGCAGAGGCTGATGGAGACCGACGTGCAGGCGCGGGTGGGCGCGGGCCACGGCGAGCGCAGCGAGACGCGCGAGAACTGGCGCAACGGCTACCGCGAGAGGACGTGGCACACGCGCGCCGGGACGATACCGCTGAAGATCCCGAAACTGCGCTCGGGGAGCTACTTCCCGGGCTTTCTGGAGCCGCGGCGCTCGTCGGAGAAGGCGATGACAGCGGTGATCCAGGAGGCCTACGTGCAGGGGATCAGCACGCGCTCGGTCGACGAGCTGGTCAAGGCGCTGGGCATGAGCGGGATCAGCAAGAGCCAGGTCTCGCGGCTGTGCGAGGAGATCGACGAGCGGGTCGAGGAGTTCCTGAACCGGCCGATCGAGGGCGACTGGCCGTACCTGTGGATCGATGCGACGTACGTGAAGGTGCGCCAGTCGGGACGGATCGTCTCGGTGGCCACGATAATCGCCGTGGCGGTCAACACCGAGGGCCGGCGCGAGGTGCTGGGACTGGCGACGGGGCCGTCGGAGGCCGAGCCGTTCTGGACCGAGTTCCTGCGCTCGCTGATGAGGCGCGGGCTCAGGGGCGTGAAGCTGGTGATCTCGGACGCGCACGAAGGCCTGAAGGCGGCGGTGGCGAAGGTGCTGCACGCGACGTGGCAGCGCTGCCGGGTGCACTTCCTGCGCAACGCGCTGGCCTACGCGAACAAGGGCCAGCGGCAGATGGTATTCGCGCTGATCAACACGATCTTCGCCCAGGAAACCGCCGAGGCCGCGCATCAGCAGTGGCGCATCGTGACCGACCAGCTGCGCGAGAAGTTCCCCAAGCTGGCCACGATGATGGACGGGGCCGAACACGAGGTGCTCGCGTTCATGGACTTCCCCAAGGAGCACCGGGTGAAGATCCACAGCACGAACGTGCTCGAGAGGCTCAACGGCGAGATCAAGCGGCGCGCCGATGTCGTCGGCATCTTCCCCAACGAGCGCGCGATCCGGCGACTGGTGGGCGCGCTGCTGCTCGAGCAGAACGACGAGTACGCCATCCAGAAGCGCTACATGGGCGTGGAATCGATGGCGCAGCTGAGCGAGAATCCGATGGTCAGGCTGCCGGCTGCGCCGGCTCTGGCCTGATGTAGAGAGCGACCCGAGCGGACGATCCGAGCGTCGTCACTGCAGGCTTTCTACACCACGTCCGGGGACGCCACCGTGGTCGTCCGCAGTCGAGCGTCGACTCGTTTGCCAGAGGATTGCCAGAAAAGCGAAAGGGCGGGTCGTTTTCACGACTCGCCCTTCGGGTGTCCCCACGCCATCTACTTGATTTCGTTGGGAGCTTATCTGGTGGCCAAGGGCGGAATCGAACCACCGACACGCGGATTTTCAATCCGCTGCTCTACCAACTGAGCTACTTGGCCGTGCCGTCGTACGACAGCCATCCGGCAGGCGCCGGACGAGGCGGCGGAGTATAGCGGATCCCCGAAAGCGGGACAAACCTGCGCCGCGGGTCGGGAGACGTGTCTGCCGGCACGTGACCGCGCCCGCGGGAACGCGCCTCGCGGGGCCCGGCGACCGACCGCGATCGGGCCCTGCTCACTCCACCGGCCGCGGCGGCAGCACGAACCACAGCGCCAGCGCCAGCAGCAGGCCGCCGACGCCGAGCGGCACCGCCGTGCGCCAGCCGGCGTTCGCCCGCCTCAGCACGCGCGCCTCGGTGACCCAGATGGTCTCGCACGCGCCGTTGCCCCGGTCGTCGCGGCGGGTGCTGGTGCCGCGGGCGAAGCCGCCCTGCGCGTGGCCGTACTCGGCGAGCGCGCCGCGCACGAGGATCTGGTCGCCAGGGCGCACGCCGCGCAGCCGCTTGACGATGGCCGGATCGTTCGCAAGCAGGTGGTTGTTCGAGATCTCGTCCGGGCGGAAGCGCTGCCGGGCCTCGCCGTCGTCGGTCGCGTAGTAGCAGGTGAAGGTGCCGCTCGCGTAGCGCATGCGCCGGTGCACGCCGCTGCGCAGCGTCTCGCCCCACACCACGCAGAGGTCGACGACGTTCAGGTGATCGCCCCACCAGTCGCGGTGGACCACGTCCCACCAGGCCGAGGTGTCGTGGCGACTGACGACCATGCCGCGCAGTTCGTAGCGGTAGAGGGGGCGGACGGTGTAGTCGACGCCGCCCGCGGACACCGGGAACGGGGCCCGCCGCTCGGGCTCCTGGGTCGGCTCGGGCAGCGACGCCGGCAGCACCGCCTCGGGACCGGGCAGGCGGTCGCGCATCCACAGCCCGCCCGCGATCAGGGTGAGGCTGGCGGCGAGGAGCAGGTTCTGGGCGGCGTGCAGCATGGCGTCGGGTCGGCGATCGCGCCGAGGCTAGCGTCGCCGGTGGCGCTCGCGGCGCGCGGCGGGATCGGAGGACGGCCTGCGGCGATCGCTGGCGGGCGGTCGACCCCGGGGTCGACGCCGCCGTGCGGGCGGACCACCGGGCCGCGCCGCGACGCGGGTCGGGCGCCGGGCGATGCCGAGGCCGGTTGCGCCCGCCGCGTATACTCGGTCAATGGATGCTCGCGCCGCCTCGTTCGACGCGGCCGTCGTCGGCCGCGGCGCGGTCGGGGCAGCCGCCGCGCTCGGCCTGTCGCAGTCGGGCCTGAAGGTCGGCTGGATCGGCCCGGCGACGCGTCCGGCGCCGGAGTCCGAGGGCTGGGACGCGAGGGTGTTCGCGCTGTCGCCCGGCACGCGCGGGCTGCTGCGCGGCCTGCGCGTCTGGGACGCGATGCCCGCCGCGCGGATCGCGCCGGTCTATGACATGCGGGTCTACGCGGGCCCCGGCGCCGAGGCGCCCGAGCTGCACCTCGACGCGTACTCGGGCCATGTCGACGCGCTCTCGTGGATCGTCGAGAACCGCACGCTCGCGCGCACGCTCGACGACGCGCTGCGCTTCGCCGGCGTCGCGTCGATCGACGACGCGGTGTCGGCGCTGCAGATCCACGAGGGCCCTCAGGGCGGCGCGGTGCTGACGCTCGCCTCGGGCCGCACCATCGCCGCGAAGCTCGTCGTCGCCGCCGACGGTGCGGACTCGACGCTGCGCGGCCTCGCGGGCATCGAGCCGCGCGTGCGCGACTACGGCCAGCGCGGGGTGGTCGCCAACTTCGACACGACGCTGCCGCACGGCGACACGGCCCACCAGTGGTTCGGCCCCGAGCTCGGCGTGCTCGCGCTGCTGCCGCTGCCCTCGGGCTCGCCCGAGCGCGGCCGCGCGAGCATGGTCTGGTCGGCGCCCGAGGCGCTCGCGGCCGAGCTGCTCGCGCTGTCGCCCGAGGCCCTTGCCGCGCGCGTCGCCGAGGCCTCGCACGGCAAGCTCGGTGCGATGACGACGATCACGCCGGCGCAGGCCTTCCCGCTGCGCCTGATCCGCGTGCCGCGGCTGATCGCGCCGCGGCTGGTGCTGGTCGGCGACGCCGCGCACGCGATGCACCCGCTCGCGGGGCAGGGCATGAACGTGGGCTTCGGCGACGTCGCCGAACTGCTCGCCGTGCTGCGCGGCCGCGAGTTCTACCGCGACCTCGGCGACCCGCTGCTGTGGCGCCGCTACGAGCGCGCGCGCCGCGAGGCGGTGTTGCTGATGCAGGACGCCACCGACGGCCTGCAGCGGGCGTTCGGCCCGCTGCCCGAGCCGCTCGTCGGCCTGCGCGACCTCGGCTGGCGCGTCGTGGCAATGTCCGACTGGCTCCGGCGGCGGATGATCGCGCAGGCCGCACGATGACCGCCGCCCCATCCGCGGGACCGAGGAGTCCCGATCGAGGAACGAAGATGCTCCGAGTCCCGTCCCCCCTTCGCCGCGCGGCCGCCGCCGCGCTCGCC
>JADCHE010000065.1 GCA_020248665.1 Burkholderiales bacterium
ACCTGATGGACGAGCGCGGGATGTCGGCGCGCGAGGTCGAGACGATGCTGTACTCGCAGTCCGGCCTGCTCGGCGTCTCGGGCGTCTCGAGCGACATGCGCACGCTGCTCGCGAGCGACGCGCCCGGCGCGCGGCTCGCGATCGAGCTGTACTGCTACCGGATCCGGCGCGAGCTCGGCTCGATGGCCGCGGCGCTCGGCGGGCTCGACGCGATCGTGTTCACCGCGGGCATCGGCGAGCACGCGGCGCCGATCCGCGAGGCGGTGTGCCGCGACGCGGCCTGGCTCGGCGTCGAACTCGACGCGGCGGCCAACGCGGCGGGCGCGGACCGGCTGCACGCGGCGGGCAGCCGCGTCGCAGTCTGGCGGCTGCCGACGGACGAGGAGGGCGTCATCGCGCGCCACACCGCTGCGCTGGTGCTCGGCTGAGCGGACGGGCCGGGCGGGCCGGGCGGGCCGGCCCGGCCCGCGCCGCGTCAGAGCGCGTCGGCCGCGAAGTCCGCCAGCCGCGAGCGCTCACCCCGCTGCAGCGTCACGTGCCCCGCGTGCGCCCAGCCCTTGAACCGGTCGACGACGTAGGTGAGGCCCGACGAGGCCTCGGTCAGGTACGGCGTGTCGATCTGCGCGATGTTGCCGAGGCAGATCACCTTGGTGCCCGGGCCCGCTCGCGTGACCAGCGTCTTCATCTGCTTGGGCGTCAGGTTCTGCGCCTCGTCGATGATCAGCCACTTGTTCATGAACGTGCGTCCGCGCATGAATGACAGCGCCTTGACCTTGATCCGCGAGCGGATCAGGTCGGTGGCCGCCGCGCGGCCCCATTCGCCGCCGGTGCCGTTGCCCTGGGTCAGCACCTCGAGATTGTCCTCGAGCGCGCCCATCCACGGCTGCATCTTCTCCTCCTCGGTGCCGGGGAGGTAACCGATGTCGTCGCCGACCGGCACGGTCGCGCGGGTGACGATGATCTCGGTGTAGCGCTTCTGCTCGAGCGTCTGCGCGAGGCCTGCGGCGAGCGCGAGCAGCGTCTTGCCGGTGCCGGCCTGGCCGAGCAGCGTGACGAAGTCGATCTCGGGGTTGGTCAGCAGGTTCAGCGCGAAGTTCTGCTCGCGGTTGCGCGCGGTGACACCCCAGACCGCGTTCTTGAGGTGGGTGAAGTCGCGCAGCGTCTGCAGTACCGCGGTCTTGCCGTTGCGCTCCTTGACCTGCGCCGAGAGCGGCAGGTCGCCGTCGAGGTAGACGAACTGGTTGAGCATGAAGCCGGCGACCGCCGGCCCGCTCAGCCGGTACCAGTTCGAGCCGCCCTGTTGCCACGACTCCATGCCCTTGCCGTGGGTGTCCCAGAAGTCGGGCGGCAGCGCGAGCGTGCCCGCGTAGAGCATGTCGAGGTCGTCGACGACCTGGTCGTTCTGGTAGTCCTCGGCCGGCAGCCCGAGCGCGCGGGCCTTGATCCGCATGTTGATGTCCTTGGACACCAGCACGGTCTGACGGTCGGGGAACTTGTGCTGCAGCGCGCGGACGACGCCGAGGATCTGGTTGTCGGCCTTGCCGGCGGCGAGCGACTCCGGCAGCGACGAGGTCAGCGCCTGCGTCTGCAGGAACAGCCGCCCGGTCGCGTCGCGATTGCCGAGCTTGTCGAGCGGGATACCCTGCTCGATGCCGCTCTCGACGTCGGCCACCATCGCGTCGAGCGAGCGGCTGACCTGACGCGCGTTGCGCGCGACCTCGGACATGCCCTTCTTGTGGTTGTCGAGTTCCTCCAGCGTGACGATCGGCAGGAAGACGTCGTGCTCGGCGAAGCGGAACAGGCTCGTGGGGTCGTGCATCAGCACGTTGGTGTCGAGCACGAAGAGCCGCGACTGCTCGTTGGCCGCGCGGCGCACCGCGCGACCGCCGCCGACCGGCAGCGCCGCGACGTTCGCTGACCGCTGGCGCGACGGCGCGGGCAGCACCGGGGCGGGCGCGCGCGCGGCGGGCTCGGGCGCGACCGGCACGGCCTCGATGCGCCCGGCGACGCCGGCGCGGTTCGCCGCTTCGCGGGGCGCGATCGCGGCGTCGCGGGCGACGGGCTCGGGCGACGGGACCTGGTCGGGCGTCGCACCGGCCGCACCGCGCCCCTTCGGGCGGGTGGCGCGCGCCAGCACGGCTGTGGTGAGGTCGAGGAGGGTGGCGGGCTTGGTGGGGGCCTTGGGCAGCGGCATCAGGCGGATCCGGGAGCGGCGAAACTCAGAGCGACTCGACGAACTGGAGGACCTCGTCGACGTGACCCGGCACCTTCACGCCGCGCCACTCGCGCAGCAGCGTGCGGTCGGGGCCGAGCACGAAGGTCGAGCGCTCCACGCCGCGCACCTGCTTGCCGTACATGTTCTTCATCTTCATCACGTCGAACACTCCGCACAGCGCCTCGTCGGGGTCGGAGATCAGCTCGAACGGGAAGGCCATCTTGGCCTTGAAGCCCTCGTGCGACTTCAGCGAGTCGCGCGAGACGCCGAGCACCGTGGCGCCGGCCTTGCGGAACCTCGGGTAGGCGTCGCGGAAGGCCGCACCCTCGGTGGTGCAGCCGGGCGTGTTGTCCTTGGGATAGAAGTACAGCACCACCGTGCTCTCGAGCGACTTCAGCCGGACCGGGCCGCCGGTGGCTTCGGCGGTGAAATCGGGGACCTTCTTGCCGACGGTGACCGTCACGATGCGCGACCTCCTGGAGCGGGACCGGACGACGATAGCACAGCCGTGCGGGCACCCTTCCCGGCGGGGCTAAGGCGTCAGGAGCGCGGCCAGCACCTTGCGCCCCTCGGACATCAGGATGTTGTAGGTCCTGCACGCCGCGCCGGTATCCATCGCCTCCACGCCGATGCGGCGCGCGGCGAGCGCCGCGACGAGGCGCGGGTGCGCGAACCGCTGCGACGCGCCCGTGCCGAGCAGCACGACCTCGGGTGCGCGCGCGGCGATCGCCTCGAAGTGCTCGGGGGCGAGGTCCTCGAAGCGGACGGGCGGCCAGACCTCGACCGGCGCCTCGGGCTGCACCAGCAGGGCGTGCTCGTAGCGGCGGGCATTGATCTCGAGCCAGCCGGTGCCGTAGGCGGTGACCGTGTTCAGCGCGGCGTCGCGGTGCGCATGCAGCTTCATGGCGGGGCTTCGGGGCCGGCCAGCGCCGGCAACTGCTTGAAAATACGGTACATTATCGGGCTGGACACGATGGCCGCGTCAGCTCCGGACGGCGCGGCACGAGCAAGGATCCTACATGAGCGCCGAGCGCGACTTCGCCCGTATCCGCCGACTCCCCCCGTACGTCTTCAACATCACCGCCGAGCTGAAGATGGCGGCGCGCCGGCGAGGCGAGGACATCATCGACATGAGCATGGGCAACCCAGACGGGGCGACGCCGCAGCACATCGTCGACAAGCTGGTCGAGGCGTCGAAGCGACCGAACACCCACGGCTACTCGGTCTCCAAGGGGATCCCGCGGCTGCGCAAGGCGATCAGCGACTGGTACAAGCGCCGCTACGCGGTCGACATCGACCCGGACAGCGAGGCCATCGTCACCATCGGCTCGAAGGAGGGCCTCGCGCACCTGATGCTCGCGACGCTCGACCGCGGCGACACGGTGCTGGTGCCGAACCCGAGCTACCCGATCCACATCTACGGCGCGGTGATCGCCGGCGCGGACATCCGCTCGGTCCGGATGACGCCCGGGGTGGACTTCTTCGAGGAACTCGAGCGCGCGATCCGCGAGTCGATCCCGAAGCCGAAGATGATGATCCTCGGCTTCCCGAGCAACCCGACCGCGATGTGCGTCGACCTCGGCTTCTTCGAGCGCGTGATCGCGCTCGCCCGCCAGCACGACATCCTCGTCGTGCACGACCTCGCCTACGCCGACATCACCTTCGACGGCTTCGTCGCGCCGTCGATCATGCAGGTGCCCGGCGCACGCGAGGTCGCGGTCGAGTTCTTCACGATGAGCAAGAGCTACAACATGGCCGGCTGGCGGATCGGCTTCATGGTCGGCAACAAGGAGCTGGTCGCCGCGCTCGCCCGCATCAAGAGCTACCACGACTACGGCACCTTCACGCCGATCCAGGTCGCCTCGATCGCGGCGCTCGACGGTCCGCAGGAGTGCGTCGAGGAGATCCGCGAGCAGTACGAGAAGCGCCGCGACGTGCTCGCCAAGGGGCTGCACGAGGCCGGCTGGATGGTCGAGGTGCCGCGCGCGTCGATGTACATCTGGGCCGAGATCCCCGAGCCGTACAAGGCGGCGGGCTCGCTCGAGTTCGCCAAGCGCCTGCTCGCCGATGCGAAGGTCGCGGTGTCTCCCGGCGTCGGCTTCGGCGACTACGGCGACGGGCACGTGCGCTTCGCGCTGATCGAGAACGAGCAGCGCACGCGCCAGGCGGTGCGCGGCATCAAGGAGATGTTCCGCAAGGACGGCCTGATGCCCCGCGCGGCGGCCTGAGGAGCGACGCGATGGCCTCGACGAAGCTCGCACCGGTCCGCGTCGGCCTGCTCGGCATCGGCACGGTGGGCGCAGGCACCTTCGCGGTGCTGACGCGCAACCAGCAGGAGATCACCCGCCGCGCCGGCCGCGG
>JADCHE010000066.1 GCA_020248665.1 Burkholderiales bacterium
AACCCGCGCAACGACTCCGGCATGTCGCCGAGTGCACGGGCCCCCAAGTCCTGCAGGGCCGTGGCCACGTCATCGCCGGCGACGGTCGCACGGAAGACCGCGTTCACCACCAGCCGCTGGTTGGCGAGCCCCAGCGTCCGCAGTTCCTCGTGCGTACGCGCCGCCTCTCGAAGCGAGCCCGGGTCGGGCCGGGCGACCAGTATCACCACGGTCTGCTTCGGGTCCGATAGTGCTCGAAGGCCAGCCTTGAACCGTCGCTCCCGCATCTTCAGGCCGGAGTGCGGGCCAAGGCAGGACGCGCCCCGGTCGTTCCCCTCGAGGAACCCCGTCCATGCCTTCGGCAGGCTGAGGAGCCGCAGCGTGTGGCCGGTCGGCGCCGTGTCGAACACGACATGGTCGTAACCGCTGGCGTCGCCGGCAAGCAACCCCACGAACTCGTCGAAGGCCGCGATTTCCGTCGTGCAAGCGCCCGAGAGCTGCTCCCTGACAGTCTGTCGCTCACCCTCCGGGGCCGCGTCCGGTAGCTGCGCGAGGACGCGCCGACGGTAGGACTCGGCTGCGGCGTCGGGGTCGATGTTCATCGCATCCAGCCCGGTGGCGCCGGGCACTGCGACCGGCGTGTCCGACAGCGGAACGTTCAGCATCTCGTCGAGGTTCGACGCGGGGTCAGTGCTCACGATAAGCACGCGGCCTCCTGCATCGGCCAGCGAGAGTGCGACGGCGCACGCGAGCGAGGTCTTGCCCACGCCCCCCTTGCCAGTGAAGAACAGGAAGCGTGGCGGCGCTTGCGTCAGTCGAAGTGGAGCTTCGGTCGCGGTCATGTGGCGGCTCTCCCTCCTCGAATCATGCCTCGCGGGCAGGATTCGAATCATGAAATCCGAAGGCGTTGTGCAGGCGCTGGCCGCGCTGGCCGGGGACACCCGCCTCGCGGTATTCCGGTCTGCGCCGCCTCGTCGTGACCCGCCGACAGAGGCGTTTCATCTTCTGCTCCTCGGACTTCAGCTGCACCGGGAACTCCGCCCGATCCATCATCGCCGAGGACATGCTGAACCACTGGGCCGCGCGCCTCGGGCACGACGTCCGGGCGTGCAGCGTGGGCAGCGCGCCGAGCGGGCGCATCGACCTGCATGCGCTCGATGGGCTGGGCGCTGCGGGCGTCGATGCCGTCGGCGTGGCGATGCCGAGTTCCTTCGCCATCGGCGCCGCCAGCACCGCGGGGAGGTAGCACGACCACCCCCACGCCAGCGTCCGGGCCGAGAGTCCAGCGCAGCGACGGTTCCGATGCGCCGGGCGTCCGCCATCTCAGCCGCAGCAGCCCTTTCCGACGGCAATCGCCTCGGCCTTCGCGGCAGGCGTGCCGCACCTCGACGGGACCTCGCCGGAGACGGTGACCTCGGGCACCGCGGCTTCAGCCGGGCCGCAGCAGGCTCCGGCAACCGGTGCTCGAGCGCTGACGGGCTGTGCGACAGCGGGACCGCAGCAACCGCCACTCGCGGCTCCCGCGACCTCCGAGGCGGCCGACAGGCTGGTCGGCACGCCGCAGACGCCCGTCTCGGGGAGGTCCAGCTCGACACGTTCGGCGGCTTCGAAATCACCCGCGAGCGCCGCAGCCACCGAGCGGGCCTGCTCGAAGCCGGTCGCCATGAGGAATGTCGGTGCCCGGCCGTAGCTCTTCACGCCGATGGTGTAGTAGCCGAACTCAGGATGCGACAGCGCCCGATGCCCGTGCGGTCGCACGGTGCCGCAGCTGTGCACGTTCGGGTCGATGAGTGGTCCGAGCGCCTCGTTGCACTCCAGCCAGGGGTCGAGCTTCACTCGAAGCTCGCCAGCCATCGCGAGGTTCGGACGCTGACCGGTCGTGCAGACGATTTCGTCGACGCCCGCAATCTCGCGGCGTTCGCCGGTGGGTCCGAGACCGGAGACGACGATGACGCCCTCTCGGCGAGTCAGCGCTGCCACCCTGAACTCCGGGACGAATTCGAGCCTGCCCGACTCGGCGAGCGCCTTCAACCGGGTGCCGAGCTCACCGCGCGCCGGCAGCTGGTCCGAGGCGCCCCCACCGAACGCCCGGACGAGGCTCTTGCCGCGTACCGCCCACACCAGCCGGGTGTTCGGGTTCGACTCGGCAAGCACGGCCAGGTCGAGCAGCGCGTTCGCCGCCGAGTGGCCCGAGCCGACGACGAGCACCCGCTTGCCGACGTAGCGTGCACGGTCGGCGCCGAGCACGTCGGGGATGCGGTAGGCGATGCGGTCCGAGAGCTCCTTCTCGCCGATGGCGGGCAGCCCGTTCGCACCGAGCGGGTTCGGCTGGTTCCAGGTACCGGTCGAGTCGATGACGGCTCGCGCCCGGACGTCCTCGACCACGCCGTCGTGTTCGACGCGAAGCACCAACGCGGCCTTGTCGCGGCCCAGCGTCTTGACCTTGTCGAAGCCCTCACGGCTCACCGACACGACGCGGTAACCGAGCCGCAGCCGTGACGCCACCTCGGGAAGGGCGGCGTATGGCCGCATCGCCTTCTCGACGACTTCCCGCGCCAGTGGAAGCGCCTCGGGGTCCGGCGCGAGCCAACCCGCTTCCTCGAGTTGTCCCGCCATCGTCTTGTCGACGTTGTAGCGCCACGGCGAAAACAGCCGCACATGCCCGTAGTCGAGCAGGTTGGCTCCGACCGAGGGTGCAGCCTCGAACACCACGAAGTCGAGCCCGCGCTCCAGGAGGTGAGCAGCGGCCGCGAGCCCGACCGGACCCGCCCCCAGCACGGCGATGGGCAGGCCCCCGAGGTCGCCTTCCGAGGGGAGCGACGCGAGTTCCATCGACATCAAGATTGCCGAGTCGGGGCAGACGCCTTTGAATTGCTTCGACTTCAGCAACGCGGCGGGCGCCTGGCTGCGAGCGACCTGTCTGAACCCGAGGCGAGCGAAGAAACCAGCGGCAGTCGTGGTGAGCAGATAGACCGCGCGAATGCCGCGCTTGCGCGCTTCCTCGAGCGCTTGCATCACCAGGGCCCGACCGAGGCCGCGCTTCTGCAGGGCTGGCCGGACAGCGAGGGAGCGGACCAGGGCGACGTCACCGTAGACTTCGGCGCCGACGGTCGCCACCAGTTCCGTGCCGCGCCAAGCGAGCAGGAACGAGCCGACGCTCTCCTCGGCTCCATCGAGCGGCAGTCCCACGGACTGAAGCAACTCGCGAACGACGGGCCAGTTCGCGGGCGAGCCCTGCGCCAGACGTACGTCCTTCAGCGTCACGATTTCTGCTCCTCGAACTCAGGGACGGGGCAGCACGAGCGGATGCCCGCGTCCTCGCGCAGCGCGCGCAGAATCAGCGCCAGCCCCTGGTTGACCGTGTCCTGTTCGGCCCGGGTGAAGCGGTCCATCAACCGCTCCGCGTGGCCGTCGAGCTGCACGTTCAGTGCCCTGCAGCGGCGCTTGCCGACGGGGGTCAGGCCGAGCAGCCAGCTCCGGGCGTCCTGGGGGTTTGGAGTCTTGGTGACCAAGCCTTCGTCGACCAGCGTGTCGACCGCCCGGCTCACCCAGCTCTTCTCCAGCGACAGGCGTGTGCCAAGCTCGCTCATCGGGATGGCGCCCGCCTTGTCCAGCTCGACCAGCATCTGGCACTGCGTGGCGGTCGTGCCGCAGCAATCGGCGGCGGCACGCTGAGCCCGGACGTAGAGACGGGCCACTTCGCGGAGCAGATCTCCGCAGCACAAGTCGCTGGCAGTCATGATGGTTGCGTATGACAACCAGCGTAGGGTATGAGCGAGGCAGACAGGTTGTCAATAGCAACCAAAAGCGAAACGCAATCGACCGTGTTCGGCCACGATGCCAAGACCTGAGGGACGGTCATGCATGACCGCACCGCGTCGTCATGCAGGTCGCATGGTCGACTCCACTGGTCGTGCTCCGGGGCGCTCGCTGCGCCCGTGGCGACATTCCGGGGTGCACGCAGGACTGCGGGCCCGACTGCTGAACGGGCGCCAGGCACCAAGCGAGAGCCGACCTCGTCCGCAGCGCCGCAGGTCATCCCATGACCGATTCGAACCGGCCGGCAACCACGCCCCCTGATTCATCCGCCGGGGACGGGCCCGACCGATGGACGACTGCTCACGACTCTCGCGGCTCGCAGGGCGTTGTCATTCCTGCGGGGCGGGTCAGCGCCGCGCATCGACGCGTCGGACGTTGACGGATGTCATGACGCGTGCGAGGGAAGGGCCGACCTCGCGTCGGCCCTTCCGCATTTCGCCCGGCAAGGCGTGCGGTGCGCCGCCGCAGTGCGTCGGCACTGGACATCGCCGCGGGGCGCCGCATCCGCGGGCTCCCGCATCGCGACGAACCGCCGAGGCGGGGTGCAGGGGCGGGCACTGTCCTTGCTGCGATGACGTGCACATCGAGAGGCGTCGGCGATGCGCCCGGAACGTCGACGCCGGCTGGATGCGTCGGGGCCCCTCGATCGCGAAGCACTGCGCGGGAATGCATCGACAGCGGCGGCGCGCCGCCCTCGCTTCCCGATGACGAGCCCCGAGGGGGGCGGCCCCGTGCTCGACGGGGTGCGACACGGGCCGGCGACGCGGCATGCCGCACGGGGTGAGGCCGGACCCCGAACGGTCCTCGATGCTTCGAGCACGGGCGGCCGACTGCCCGGCCGTTCACGTCCGCCCGCTGTTCAGCGGCGGAGCACCAAGGAGGATCCTGCATGTACGAAATGATGGATGGCGCGCCCGTGATGTGGGGGATGGGTCTGTTGGGGCTGCTCCTCGTGATCGACCTCGTCCTGGTCGGAGCTGCAGCGGCGAAATACCTGTTCTTCGACGGGCGTCGCTGGTCGACCGGGGACGGCGCGAGCCGACGTGCGGACTTCGTCGAGGCGAAGCCCGTTCGGGGCGCCGGCCCATAGAGGTCGAGCGGGTTCACGAACGCGTCCATGGCGTCGCTCGGGACGCCGAGCACGGCGAGCGGTCGGAGCACCGCCGGACGGGGCGCGATCGTCTCGCCGACGTGAGGCGGGGTGCCGGCGAGTCGGTCGATCGTGCGCCCGCCGTCGTGGATCGCGTCGAAGCGCCACGGCCGGGCCGTTCCGACCGTTCTGCTACCCCCGCGCCGCCCGGCCCGGCCGTCCTACATCCGGTCGCGCCGGGCGCCGGTTGCCCGTCCGAGCGGGTCCGTGAACGAATGCTTGTTGACCGCGACCGCGCCGCTGTAGTCTCTGCGCCACCCGAACGCCGCCGCTCTCCGACGAGGCCTGCATGGATCTGCTCGACCGCTACGAAACAGACGGGTACGTGATCGTTCCCGACCTGATGCCCCACGCGAAGATCGACCGGCTGATCGAGCGCATGGAGCGGTTCAAGCGCGGTCGCCGTCCGTTCTGGTCGGAGAGCATCCACACGTGGATGCTGCCCGAGCTCGACGAGAGGGGCTTCTCGGTGCAGTCGATGGAGAACTTCACCCGGCTGTGGTTCTCCAAGGGCATCAACACCGCGGGCAACGACATCGTCCTGGGCAGCGAGATCAACGACGTCATGAAGGCCCTGAAGCCGGGCCGCGAGCGGTTCGTGCACTGGCTGAACCATTTCTTCGACCGCTCCACCGGCTCGGTCGACCACATCGACAACTGGTACCTCGACAGCGACCCCGCCGGCGACCTGATCGGCGCGTGGGTCGCGCTCGAGGATATCCACCCCGACGCGGGCCCGTTCCGCATCTTCCCGGGCACGCACAAGATGCCCGAGATGCGCGAGCTCTGGTCGATGGACCATGACGCGTTCATCAAGCACTGCGCGAGGCTCTCCGAGACGCTCGAGTGGACGCCGGCGATCATCGAGAAGGGCACGGTGGTGTTCTTCGGGCCGTTCCTGCTGCACGGTGCGGTCGACCAGACCGACCGGCGCTACTCGCGCAAGTCGGTCACCGCACACTACCTGCCGTACGGCGCCGCGAAGCTCGAGCGCAAGGGCTGGGACGACCTCTCGAAGCGGTCGGTCAAGCCCGAGCCGGCGCTCGCGCGCACGATCGGCGAGCACCCGATCGCGGTCTCGCACTCGTTCAAGGACGAGCTGCTGTTCAACGTGCGCGGCATCAAGAGCTATGCGAAGAGCCTGATCACCGGGCCGTCGCCGATCACGATGGACATGCGCCGCAAGTCCTGGGCGAATCGCTGACCGGGCGCGGCGACGCGCGGCCCCGCGGGCGGCCCGGATGCGCAGGCGTCCGGGCCGTCGTGCTTCAGGGCGAGGTCTTGTGCACGAACGACACGCGCTCGACGTCGCTGATCCAGACCCGGCTGTCTCCGGCCGCGCCCTTCGCCAGGCCCGCGACGATCGCCTCGAACAGGGGAAGCGCCGACTCGTCGGGCACGACCAGCTCGAGGCGACAGCGCCGCACGTGGTCGGTGAGCTCCTGCCTGATCGTGTGCTGCGTGTCGTCCGTCGGCCCGGCGGTGTACATCTCGGCCTTCGAGACGACCATGCCGGGAAAGTCCGGGCGTGAGCGCAGCATCGCGTACAGGGGGGCGAGCTTCTGCTCGCGGATCACCGCCTTGATCTCCTTCATGGTCGTCGCTCCTGCGGCGCGCGCACGCGCTCAGACGTCCTCGGTCTTGACGTCGTCGAACCACCGGTAGATCGCCGGCAGCATCACCAGGGTCAGCAGCGTCGAGCTGATCAGTCCGCTGATGACGACGATCGCCAGCGGTCGCTGGACCTCTGAGCCCGGCCCGGTCGCGAACAGGAACGGGATCAGCGCGAGCGCCGCCACCGTCGCAGTCATCATCACCGGGCGGAAGCGCAGCTTCGCGCCCTCGATCACCGCTTCGGCGACGCTCATGCCGCGACCGCGCAGGTCGCGGATGTAGCTGACCAGCACCACGCCATTGAGCACCGCGATGCCCCACAGCGCGATGAACCCGACCGAGGCCGGCACCGACAGGTACTCGCCGCTGAAGAACATCCCGACGACGCCGCCGAGCGCGGCGAACGGCAGCACCAGGATGATCAGGCAGGCGGTCTTCACCGACCGGAACAGCAGGAACAGCAGGAAGAAGATCGCCGCGACGGTAATCGGGATGATCACCGACAAGTGGCCGAGCGCGCGCTGCATGTTCTCGAACTGGCCGCCCCACTCGAGCGTGTACCCCTCGGGCATGTCGACCTCGCGGGCGATCGTCTGCTGCAGCTCGGCGACGAAACCGCCGAGGTCGCGGCCCGAGACGTTGATGCCGACGACGACGCGGCGGCGCCCGAGCTCGCGGCTGATCTGCGCCGGACCCTCCAGCTCCTCGATCCGGGCGAGCCTCGATAGCGGGATCTGCGCGCCGTTGCGCGCCGAGACGACCAGGTTCCGGATCGCGGCGATGTCGCCGCGGAACGCCTCGGGCAGCCGCACGATCGCCCCGAAGCGGCGCTCGCCCTCGTAGACCTCGGTCGCCACCTTCCCGCCGATCGCGATCTCGATGACCTCGTGGACGTCGCGCACGTTGAGGCCCGCGCGCGCGATCGCGCGGCGGTCGATCTCGATCTGCAGGTACTGCTGGCCGGTGATCTTCTCGACCCGCAGGTCGCGTGCGCCCTGGATGCGGCTGGCGAGCCGCGCGATCTCGTCGGCCTTCTGCTTGAGCGTCGTCAGGTCGTCGCCGAAGATCTTGACCGCGATGTCGGCGCGAACACCGGTCACCATCTCGTCGACCCGGTCGGAGATCGGCTGCGCCATCACGATGTCCACGCCGGGCAGCACCTTGAGCTTCTCGCGGATCGCGTCGGCGATGTCGTCCTGGGTCCAGCCCGGGGGCCAGTCCTTCGGTGGCTTGAGCGATACGATCGGCGTCGACTCGTTCTGCGCCTGCGGGTCGGCCGGCGACTCGCCCCGGCCCACGCCGGAGACGGCCGACTCGACGCCCGGCACGGTCATGACCAGCCGCATCGCCTCCATCTCCATCCGGATCGACTCCTCCAGCGAGATGTTCGGCACCCGGTTGATGCCGGGCACCAGCGAGCCCTCCTTCATCTCCGGGATGAAGGCGGTGCCGAGGAACGGCAGCAGCGACAGCGACGCGGCGAGCGCGACGAGCGAGGCGAGCATGGTGGTCTTGGCATTCGCGACCGCGAAACGGAGCATCGCCATGTACGGCTTCTTGAGCATCCGCACGAGCCAGGTGTCGTGCGCCTCCTCGTCGTGGGGCGCGTCCGCGTGCCCCGCCTCCGGCGGGGCGTCGTCGCCGGTGCGCCGGCCGGCGAGCGCGGCACCACGGCGCTTCGGCGGCTTGACCTTCAGCAGGTAGGTGCACAGCACCGGCGTCAGCGTCAGCGACAGCACCAGCGAGATCGCCAGCGCGATCGCGATCGTGAACGCGAGCGGCGAGAACATCTTGCCTTCCATGCCGGTCAGCGTCATCAGCGGCAGGAACACCAGGATGATCACGCCGACGCCGAAGATCACCGGCGTGGCCACCTCGATGACCGCCTCGTAGATGATCCGGATGCGCGACTCGCCCGAGTTCGCCTTGCGAGCCAGGTGCGCGAACGCGTTCTCCACGACCACGACCGAGCCGTCGACCATCAGGCCGATCGCGATCGCGAGGCCCCCGAGCGACATCAGGTTCGCCGACAGGCCGATCCGGTTCATCGCGAGGAAGGTCAGCAGCGGCGTGAGCACCAGCGTGGCCACCACCACCAGCGACGAGCGGATGTCGCCGAGGAAGAGGAGCAGCACGACGACGACCAGCACGATGCCCTCGATCAGCACCTTGCCGACCGTCCAGAGCGCCGAATCCACGAGTTGCGAGCGGTCGTAGTAGGCCACCACCTTGAGGCCCCCCGGCAGCATGTTGCGCTCGTTGATCTCGGCCACGCGCTTCTTGACCCGGGACACCACCTCCTTGGCGTTGCCTGCGCGGATCATCATCACGATGCCGCCGACCGACTCGGTCACGCCGTTCTTCACGACCGAGCCGACCCGCACTGCGGACCCGACCTGCACGGTCGCGACGTCGCGGATGTAGACCGGCGTGCCGCCCGACTCCTTGAGCACGATCTCCTCGATGTCCTCGATGTCGCGCACGAGGCCGATGCCCCGGATCAGGAACTGCTCGGAGAACCGGGGCAGCACGCCCCCGCCGGAATTCGCGTTGTTCGCGGCGAGCGCCTGGTAGACCTGCTGGATGGTCAGGCCGTAGTGGCGCAGTCGATCGGGCGCGACCAGCACCTGGTACTGCTTCTCGTAGCCTCCCTGCGAGTTGATCTCGGCCACGCCCGGGATCGAGCGCAGCAACGGGCGCAGCACCCAGTCCTGCACGGTGCGCCGCTCGGTCAGCTCCTCGACGGTGAGCGTGCGGTCGCCGTCGTCCGGGCGCTCGAGCGTGTACTGGTAGACCTCGCCCAGCCCGGTCGAGACCGGGCCGAGGATCGGGACGATGCCCTCGGGCAGGCGCTCGTTGATCTCGAGCAGCCGCTCCATGACGAGCTGTCGGGCGAAGAACACGTCGGTCTGGTCGGTGAACACCAGCGTGATCAGCGACAGGCCCGGCCGGTTCAGCGAGCGCATCTCGACCAGCCCGGGCAGGCCGGTCATGCCGATCTCCAGCGGCACCGTCGCGAAGCGCTCGACCTCCTCGGGCGAGCGGCCGAGCGCCTCGGTGGCGATCTGGACCTGGACGTTGGTGACGTCCGGGAACGCGTCCAGCGACAGTTTCCTCGCGGCATCCAGCCCGAACGCGAACAGCACCGCCGCCAGCACGGCGACGATCAGGCGTTGGGCGAGGGCGCCCCGCACGAGTGACTCGATCATCAGGTCTCCAACTCCGCGCAGCAGCATCCGCCTGGGCGGATCCGGATCCGGCTCCGGCTCCGGCGGGCGACGGTTCCGCCGAGGTGCAGGGCGGAGCGTGTCGCCGGACGGTCGGCGACCGCATCGAACGGGATCCGTGCGCGTCGGGGCGCGAGCCTCGCGGCCGGCAGCGGACGGTTTCGAGGTGGACCGGGAGAGGCTTTCGGGCCTGCCGACGGCAGGCCCGGGCCCTCACCCGGCTGGATGCTACCACCCGGCTTCACGAACTTCTCACGCCGTGTCGCGGCACGGAACGGACGATGGCCCGCCGAGCGTCCTCAGCTCGCGAACCGGTACGCGCCGCCGCGCTCGAGCGCCGCACGGTACGCCGGCCGGGCCTGCAGCGCGCGGATCCAGCGGTCGAGCTCGGGGTACGCGCCGCGCTTGCCGTACGCGCCGGCGACCTCGCCGACGAAGCTCATCTGCACGTCGGCACCGGTGAGCGCGTCGCCGACGAGGAAGTCGCGTCCCGCGAGCGAGCGGTCGACGAAGCCGAGGTGGTTCGCGATCTCGCCCTCGATCCGCGGGTGCAGCGGCGCGCCCGCGGGGCCGAGCCGGCTCACGTAGAGGTGCAGCATCAGCGGCAGCATCGCCGAGCCTTCGGCGTAGTGGAGCCACTGCTGGTAGGCGTCGTGCTCGGGCGACTCGGGGGCCGGCCGCAGCCGGCCGCCACCGTGGCGCCGGATCAGGTAGTCGACGATCGCGCCCGACTCCATCACCGTCCGGCCGTCGTCGACGATCACCGGCGACTTGCCGAGCGGATGCACGGCGGCGAGCTCGGGCGGCGCGAGTCGGGTCTGCGCGTCGCGCGAGTAGGCGCGGATCGCGTAGGGCAGCCCGAGCTCCTCGAGCAGCCACAGGATGCGCTGCGAGCGCGAATCGTTCAGGTGGTGGACGACGATCATCGGACGTGCTCCTGGCTGGGCCGGCCATCGTAGGCGGGCCGGTGCGCCCGGACAACCGCGGCCATGCGCGCTCCGCCGGGCGGTCCACGTCCCGGGGCACGCGCCGCGCTCAGGGCGACGGACCGGCCGCGGCCC
>JADCHE010000067.1 GCA_020248665.1 Burkholderiales bacterium
AGCCGCTCCATCTCCAGCTCGAACACCTCCCCGTCCACGTACACGTCCCGATGCACCGCGTCCTCCCTCACCAGCGCCCTCAGCGCAGCAGGGTCGTCGCGGTAGCGGCCGCGCGCGCGCGGCAGGTCGGACGGTGCGTTCGTGCGGAGGATCTCCATGGCGGTTCAGCAGGCGGACCAGCGGGCCTCGAACTCGCAGCGCGGCGCGCCGCAGGCCGCGCATCGCAGCTCGCGCACCTCGCAGTCGATGCCGGTCGACACCGTTGCCACCGCCTGCAGCATGCCGGCGATCGGCGCGCAGACCGGAGTGTCGGCCACGCCGAAGCCCTCGGCGAACGGGCTCGCCCCGACCGCGAGGCCGAGCCGATCGCGTCCCGGCTCGAAGCGCCACGCGCCCCAGCCGAGGTCCGCGGCCGCGCCGACCGTCGCCGCGAGCAGCGCCGACGGGTCCTCGCCGACCTGCCGGAAGTAGGCGCGGATGCTGTCGGAGCCGTGCTCGGCCACCGCGTCGGCGAACGCGGCCATGGCCTGCGCGCGCGCCTCTGGCGGCAGGCGGCGCAGCAGGCCCATCAGCACGTCGGGCCGCATCATCAGGTAGCGGCGCGGGCCGTCGCGGATCGCACCGTCGTCGGCGCTCCACTGCAGCCGCGCCCGCAGCGCGCGGGCGTCGCCGCCCGCCGTGACCGGGTCCTCGGGGTCCATCGGGGGTCCGCTCGCGTTCGGTTCCCGCCGATGTTACTTGAACCTTCAAGCTTCGCTGCCTAGACTGCGGCGCAGCGGAGGAGGGTCGGCATGCGCATCGCGGTGCTCGGCGGCGGTCACGGCAGCCATGCCGCGGCCGCCGACCTGTCGGAGCAGGGTCACGAGGTCCGCCTGTGGCGGCGCGACGCGGCCGCGCTCGCGCCGGTTCGCGCGAGCGGCTCGATCGGGCTGATCGACCATGCCGGACGCCGCCGCGTGCCGATCGCGCTCGCGACCTCGGACATCGGCGAGGCGGTGCGCGGTGCCGAGCTGCTGCTGATGCCCTCGCCTGCGCTCGCGCAGGACGACATCGCCGACACGCTCGCCCCGCACCTCGCCGACGGCATGGTGGCGTTCCTGCCGCCGGGGACCTTCGGCACGGTGACCAGCGCACGGCGCGCGGCCGCAGCGGGCTCGCGGGCCGACGTGCTGTGGGCCGAGACCGGCACCCTGCCCTACCTCGCGCGCAAGCGCGCGCCCGACGAGGTCGCGATCACGATCCGCGCCGTGCGGCTGCCGACCGGCGTCTACCCCGCGCGGCGCGCCGACGAGGCGATCGCCGCGATCCGTCGCGCGTACCCGTCGGTGCAGCCCTGCGGCGACGCGCTGTCCGGCGCGCTGATGAACGCCGGCCCGGTGATCCACCCGCCGCTGATCCTGATGAACGCGGCGCCGCTCGAGTTCAATGCACGCTACGACATCCACCTCGAAGGCACCCAGCCCTCGGTGCGCGCGGTGACCGACGCGCTCGACGCCGAGCGGATCGCGGTCCGCGAGGCATTCGGCTACGACGGGCCGCACTTCCCGCTGCGCGACCACTACACCTCGGACCGCTGGATGTACGGCGACGCGCACCGCAAGCTGACCGACTCGGGCGACTGGCGCGAGCACATCGACCTGCACGCGCACCGCTACATGACCGAGGACACCGTGCTCGGCCTGGCGTTCCTCGCGTCGTGCGCGCGCTTCGCCGGCGTCGAGGCGCCGGTCGCGCACGGGCTGCTCGCGGTCGCCGGCGCGATCCTCGGACGGGACCTGCGCGCCGGACCGCGCACGCTCGAGGCGCTCGGGCTCGCTTCGATGACGCGGGCCGACCTGCAGGCGCGGCTGCGCGAGGGCACGCTGTGACGGGCACGGCGGAGCCGCCCCGCGCCCGGATCGCCGCCGCCGGCGCGGGCCGCATGGGCCGCGGCATCGCGATCGCGTTTTCCTGGGGCGGCCACGAGGTCGACCTCGTCGACCTGAAGCCGCGCGCCGCCGCCGCCGCGACGCGGCTCGCCGACGATGCGCGCGCGGAGATCGCCTCCAGCCTGGCGACCCTCGCGGAGCTCGGCGCGATGCCGGCCGACGCGATCGAGCGGCTGCTGGCTCGGATCCGGTTCGTCGCCGAGCCCGGGGCGTCCGAGGCGCTCGCCGCGGCCGACGTGGTGTTCGAGGCCGTACCCGAGACGCTCGACGCGAAGCGCGACGCGTTCGCGCGGCTGTCGCGCGACTGCCGGCCCGACGCGATCCTGGCCTCGACGACCTCGACGATCCTCGTCACCGACCTCGTGCCGATGGTCGACGACGCGCGCCGGCTGCTGAACGCGCATTGGCTGAACCCGGCCTACGTGATCCCGCTGGTCGAGCTGAGCACCCACCCCGGCTGCGACCCGGCGGTCGTCGCGCGCCTGCGCGCGCTGCTCGAGGACGTCGGCAAGGTACCGGTCGTCTGCGGGCCGGCGCCCGGCTACATCGTGCCGCGGCTGCAGGCGCTGATGATGAACGAGGCGGCACGCATGGTCGACGAGGGCGTCGCGACCGCCGAGGAGATCGACCGCGCGACCCGCTACGGGCTCGGCCTGCGCTTCGCCGCGATCGGCGTGGTCGAGTTCATCGACTTCGGCGGCAACGACATCCTGTATCACGCGAGCCGCTACCTCGCCGCGACGCTGAGCCCCGAGCGCTACAACGCCCCGGCGGTCGTCGACCGGATGATGCGCGAGGGCCGCAACGGCCTGCGCGATGGCCGGGGCTTCCACGACTACCGCGACGTCGACGTGGCCGCGTATCGCAAGGACGTGCTTTCGCGTACCCTCGCGATGCTCCGCCATGCCGGGCTGCAGCGCCCGCCGCGATAAGCCGTCCCGTCCGCAGATCCCCGATCCCCATCCGACCGAGGAGCCCCCGCATGACCCGCACGTCCCGTCCGTTCGTCGCCCTCGCCGTGCGCGCCGCGCTCGGCCTCGCCGTGCTGGTGCCCGGCGCCGCCGCCGTCGCGCAGGAGGTCACGCTGCGCGCGGTCAGCGGCTTCAACGAGGGCACCTACTTCAACCGGATGTTCGATCGCTGGGTGCAGAAGGTGAACGCCGAGGGCAAGGGCCTGGTGCAGATCAACTTCATCGGCGGGCCCAAGGCGATCCCGACCTTCGAGCAGGGCAACGCGCTGCGCACCGGCGTTGTCGACCTCGCGAACACCACGACTTCGTTCACCGCGAGCGTGATCCCCGAGGGGCTGTCGCTGAACTACACCGACTTCACGATGGCCGAGCTGCGCAGGAACGGCACGATGGAGTACCTCAACACGCTGTTCCTCGACAAGGGCCTGTACTACTACGCACGCACCGGCGAGGGCATCCAGTACTACATCTACAGCACCAAGCGCATCGACAAGGCCGACCTGTCCGGGTTCAAGCTGCGGATCGCGCCGATCTACCGCGACTTCTTCGCCAAGCAGGGCGCGAGCGTCGTGCAGATGGCGCCGGGCGAGGTCTATACCGGCCTCGAGCGCGGGGTCGTCGACGGCTACGGCTGGCCGCTGATCGGCATCTTCGACCTCGGCTGGCACGAGAAGACCAAGTTCCGCCTCGAGCCCGGCTTCTACGCGATCGAGCTCGGCATCCAGTTCAGCGCCGCGACGTGGCGCAAGCTCAACCCGCAGCAGCGCGCGTTCCTCGAGAAGCAGGCCGAGTGGCTCGAGGCCCAGCTCGCGCAGCAGGCGCGCGAGGACTCGGTCGCCGAGATCAAGCGCCAGCAGGACGCGGGCATCCAGGTCGTCAAGCTCCCCGACGCCGAGGCGAAGTCCTTCCTGAAGAACGCCTACGACGCGGCCTGGGACGGCATCGTGAAGGCGAGCCCGACGCACGGCGCGAAGCTGCGCGGGATGATGGCGCCGAAGTGAGCGCCGCGGCCGCGCGCGCTCAGCGCATCGCGCGGCCGCCGTTCAGCTCGATCGTCTCGCCGGTCACGTAGCCGGCCGCGTCCGACGCGAGCCACAGCACCGCGGCCGCGACCTCGTCGGCGCGACCGAAGCGTCCGACCGGCACCTGCGCGAGCAGCGCGTCGCGACGCGCCGCGTCGATCGCGTCGAGCTGCGGTCCCTCGATCGCCGAAGGCGCCACCGCGTTCACGGTGACGCCGTGCGGCGCGAGCTCCATCGCGAAGCCGCGCGTGAGCGCGAGGACCCCGGCCTTCGAGGCCGCGTAGTGGAGCCCGCTCGCGCGGCTCGGGTGCAGCCCGGCGAACGACGACAGGTTCACGATGCGCCCGCGGCCGCGCGCGCGCAGGTGCGCGCCGGCGATGCGGCAGCCGACGAAGGTGCCGCGCAGGTTGACCGCCATCACCGTGTCCCACGCGTCGAGCGACAGCGTCCAGGGCGAGCCGCCGGCGGTGATCGCGGCGTCGTTGACCATCACGTCGACCGCGCCGAAGCGCGCGACCGCGTCGTCGAAGGCGGCCGAGAACGCGGCCTCGTCGCGGACGTCGAGCGGCAGCGCGAGCGTGCGCGTGCCCCCCGGGTCGATCCGCCCGGCGGTCGCACCCACCGCCGGATCCACGTCGGCGAGCACGACGCACGCGCCCGCCTCGACGAACGCCGCGGCGATCGCCTCGCCGAGCCCGCGCGCGGCGCCGGTGACGAACGCGACGCGCCCGTCGAAGCGCCGCGCGCTCACCGCCGCCGCGCGACGACGACACCCGCCGCCTCGCGGTCCCAGGTCGCCGGCCCGACGCCGCGCTCGCGCAGCACCACCTTGCGCACCTTGCCGTTCTCGGTGCGCGGCAGGTCGTCGACGCGCTCGACGTAGCGCGGCACCGCGAAGTGCGGCATCCGCGTCTCGCAGAAGCGTACCAGCGCCACCGGATCGAGCGTCGCGCCGGCCTCGGGCACGATCGCGGCCATCACCTCGTCCTCGGCGAGCTCGGAGCGGACCGGGAAGACCGCGGCCGCGGCCACCGACGGGTGCGACAGCAGCACCTGCTCGACCTCCCAGGACGACACGTTCTCGCCGCGGCGGCGGATCGCGTCCTTCAGCCGATCCACGAAGCGGAAGCGTCCCTCGGCGTCGCGCACCACGCGATCGCCGGTGTGGAACCAGAGGTTGCGCCACGCCTCGACCGTCTTCTCCGGCATGCCCCAGTAGCCGCTCGCGAACGCGAACGGCTCGTCGGCGCGCAGCAGCAGCTCGCCCGCCTCGCCCGGCGGCAGCTCGGCGTCGTCCGCGTCGGCGACGCGCGCCGAGAAGCCCGGGCGCAGCCGGCCCATGGTGCCCTCCGCGCCCTCGCCCGGCACCGCGGCGATCACGAAGTTGGTCTCGGTCGAGCCGTAGCCCTCGAGCAGCGCGACGCCGGTGCGCTCGCGGAAACGCGCGTGCAGCGATGCCGGCACGCCGGGCGCGAGCGCGATCCGCATCCGGTGCGCGCGCTCGGCCTGCGAGGCGGGACGTGCCAGCAGCATCGGCACCATCGCGCCGAGCAGGTAGCCGACGCTCGCGCCGCGGGCGGCCATCGTCTCCCAGAAGGCCGACGCGGAGAAGCGCGCCTCGACGACCTGTGTCGCGCCGGTCACCAGGGCCTGGAAGAAGCCGTTCAGCGCGTTGACGTGGAACAGCGGCAGCGTCGTGCACAGCACGTCCTCGCGCCCCACGCCGAGCAGCCGCGCGGTGTGCTCGCCCCACGCGATCAGCTGCGCGTGCGGACAGCACACGCCCTTCGACGGGCCGGTCGTGCCCGAGGTGTAGAGGATCGCGACGGTGTCGCCCGGCGACAGCGCCGCGGGCTGCGCCGGCGAGCCGGGGCCGGGCATCGCCGCGGTGCGCGGCGCCCAGCCGGCGGGCGCGCCCGCGCCGTCGCCGTCGACGACCCAGACGCGCTCGAGCGCCATCGCCGGCGCATCGACGCCGGCGAGCTCGGGCAGCAGCCCGGACTCGATCGCGAGCAGGCGCGCGCCGGAGTTCGCGAGGTAGTACTGCAGCTGCGGCCCGCGACACGCGACGTTGACCGGCACCGCGATCGCGCCGAGCCACGCGCAGCCGAGCACCACGCGCATGAACTCCGGTCGGTTCGAGCAGAACAGCGCGACCCGATCGCCGCGCCCGACGCCCGCCGCCGCGAGCGCCGAGGCGTGCCCCGCGGCGATCGACGCCGCGTCGCCGACGGTCCACGACTCGCCGCCGCAGGCGAACAGCACACGGTCCCGATCGGCCGCCGCGCGCGCGGCGAGCAGCCCCGGAACGGTGCGTGGATGCGGTGGCAAGGCGGATGCTCCGGTATCGTTCGCGCTCTCGGCATCCGGTGCGGGCCCGGGTCCGATTGCTTGACGCTTGAAATATTCAACCATAAAGTTCCTGCAGCCGGGAGGGCACGCATGGACACCATCGACACGTTCCGCCGCAGCGCCGTGCGCGCCGCACTCGCCGCGACGCTCGCCGCCGGCCTCGCCGCACCGGCACCCGCGCTCGCGCAGGAGGTGACGCTGCGCGCGGTGAGCGGCTTCCAGGAAGGCACCTACTTCTCGCGCAACTTCGAGCGCTTCGTGCAGCGCGTGAACGCCGAGGGCAAGGGGCTTGTGCAGATCAACTACCTCGGCGGGCCGAAGGCGATCCCGACCTTCGAGCAGGGCAACGCGCTGCGCACCGGCGTCGTCGACCTCGCGAACACCACCGCCGCGTACACCGCGAGCCTGGTGCCCGAGGGCCTGGCGCTGAACTACACCGACAAGAAGATGGCCGAGCTGCGCAAGGACGGCACGCTCGAGTACCTGAACACGCTGTACCTCGAGAAGGGCCTGTACTACTTCGCGAAGACCGGCGAAGGCATCCAGTACCACATCTTCTCGAACAAGCCGATCGAGAAGGCCGACCTGACCGGCCTGAAGATCCGCATCGCGCCGATCTTCCGCGACTTCTTCTCGAAGCTCGGCGCAAGCGTCGTGCAGATGCCGCCGGGCGAGGTCTACACCGCGCTCGAGCGCGGCGTCGTCGACGGCTACGGCTGGCCGCTGCTCGGCATCTTCGACAACGGCTGGCACGAGCGGACCAAGTACCGGATCGACCCGGGCTTCTACTCGCTCGAGCTCGGCATCGTCTTCAGTGCCGCGACCTGGAGGAAGCTCACGCCGGCGCAGCGCGCGTTCCTCGAGAAGCAGGGCGCGGCGCTCGAGGCCGAGCTCAACGACATCTCCGCGAAGGACGCGGCCGCCGACACGAAGCGCCAGCAGGAGGCCGGCATCCAGGTGATCCGGCTCGACCCCGCGCAGTCGAAGGCCTACCTGGCGGCGGCCTACGGCGCCGCATGGGACGGCCTCGTGAAGACCAGCCCGACGCACGGGGCGAAGCTGCGCCAGACGATGGAGCCCAGGTGACGGCCGGGGCGCGCACGCCCGGAGTCGCCGCGTGAAGGCCTGGTCCCGGCTGATGCAGGCCTGCGGCGGCGCCGCCGCCGCGATCCTCGGCGCGGTGGTGCTCGCGGTCTGCTGGGACGTCTTCGCGCGCAACCTCGGCGCGAAGAGCCTGCCCTGGATCGTCGAGGCCACCGAGTACGCGCTGCCGCTCGCGACCTTCCTCGCCGCCCCCTGGCTGATGTTCCGCTACGAGCACGTGCGGCTGGACCTGCTGTCGGCGACGCTCTCGCCGAGGAACCTGGCGCGCATCGAGCGCATCGCCGCGGCGGTCTGCCTCGTCGTCAGCCTGGTGATCGTCTGGTACTCGTTCGCGGTCATCCTCGACACCCGCAAGGTCGGTTCCCTGGTGATCAAGAGCCTGGTGTTCCCGGAATGGTGGCTCTTCGTGCCGGTGCCGATCTGCTTCCTGCTGCTCGCCGGCGAGTGCGCGCGACGCCTGGTGTTCCCGCCGCCGCCGACGCCGGCCGCGGTGTCCGGCGGCATCGCGCTGCCGGGCGAGGACGGGAGCGCGGCGCGGTGATGCCGTGGTGGGAGACCCTCGCGCTGCTGTTCGGCATCCTGTCGGTGCTGCTGCTGGTCGGCCTGCCGGCCGGCTTCGCGTTCCTCGCGATCAACCTGGTCGGCGCGCTGATCTACCTCGGCGGCGAGGCCGGGCTGATGCAGGTCGTGCGCAACGGCGTCGCCTCGATCACCAACTTCTCGCTGACCCCGATTCCGTTCTTCGTGCTGATGGGCGAGGTGCTCTTCCACACCGGCGTCGCGATGAAGGCGATCGACGCGTTCGACAACCTGATCTGGCGGATGCCCGGACGGCTCGCGGTGATCGCGGTCGTGGCGGGCACGGTGTTCTCGGCGATCTCGGGCTCGACCGTCGCGACCACGGCGCTCCTCGGCGGCCTGCTGCTGCCGCAGATGCTCAGGCGCGGCTACCAGCCGCGCATGGCGATGGGTCCGATCATGGCGATCGGCGGCGTCGACATGCTGGTGCCACCGTCGGCGCTGACGGTGCTGCTCGGCAGCCTCGCCGGCATCTCGATCTCGGGGCTGCTGGTCGCCGGCGTCGTGCCGGGCATCCTGCTCGCGGCGATCTTCGTCGGCTGGATCGTCGTGCGCTGCATGCTCGATCCCTCGCTCGCGCCGACCTTCGAGCACGAGCGCGTGACCGGCTGGGCGCGCTGGCGGCCGCTGGTGGTCTACGTGACCCCGCTGGTGTTCATCTTCGTCGTCGTCATCCTGTCGATGACCGCCGGCTGGGCGACGCCGACCGAGTCGGCCGCGGTCGGCGCCGCGGCGACGATCGCGGTCGCCGCCCTCTACCGCGCGATGACGGTGCGCGCGCTGGTCCGCTCGCTGATGGGCACCGCGGCGATCTCGGGCGTGATCCTGTTCATCATCATCGGTGCGACGACCTTCTCGCAGATCCTGTCGTTCTCCGGCGCGACCAACGGGCTGGTCGGGCTGGTGCAGGGCGCGTCGCTGTCGCCCTGGGTGGTGCTGATCGGGATGATGGCGATCCTGCTGATCCTGGGCTGCTTCGTCGACCAGGTCAGCATGATGCTGATCACGCTGCCGTTCTTCATGCCGCTGGTGCAGCACTACGGCTGGGATCCGCTGTGGTTCGGCGTGATGTTCCTGATCTGCATGCAGCTCGGGCTGCTGACGCCGCCGTTCGGCATGCTGCTGTTCACGATGCGCAGCGTCGCGCCTAAGGAGATCCCGACCTCCGAGATCTTCGCGGCGGTGATGCCCTACGTGCTGTTCGGCCTGCTGATGCTGGTGCTGGTGATGCTGTTCCCGCCGCTGGCGACCTGGCTGCCGTCGGTGCTGCTGGGCAAGTAGCCCAGCTAGCCTTCGAGCACGACCGCCACGCCCTGCGCGAACGACGCGGGCACGGCGAGCGCATGATCCCCGAGCGCCTGGTGCGGCACGTCGCCCGAGCGCAGCGCGTCGCGCGCCACGCCGAGGTCCGCGACCGAGATCCGGAGCACCGCTGCGTGCGTCCCGTCCCGGCCGGCCGGCGCGCCGCCGTGCAGCAGCGAAGCCAGCGCTTCCGGCCGCACGAAGTCGAAATCGACGCGGCCGACCCGCACGCGCCGCGCGCCGCGCGCCGGCGACGCGACCGGCGCGACGTCGGCGAGGCGCCCGTACTCGGTCGCGACCGCGACCGGCCCGTCGCACGCTACGACGATGCCGGCGATGCCGACCGCGCCGTTCGGATGGACGAGGTCCTCGGGCAGCCACACCCGCTCCGGCGTGAAGTGCTGGCACACGAAAGCGCCCATGCCGGGCGTCGCGGACTGCGGCAGCTGGACGATCCGGAAGCGCGCGTCGCCGCCGCCCGCGCGCTCGACCGGGCGCGAGAACTCGAAGGGCGGGTCCGCCGCGATGCCGTCCCGCACGAACGACGCGTGGGCGGCGAGCCCGTCCTCCCCGGAGAACGCGAACGCGGCGAGCCCCTCGGCGCGCGACAGGAACTCTGTGAAGTACGCCATCGACGGGTGCGGCTTCGGCACCGCGAGCAGCTCGACGTAGTCGTGCCCGAACATCATGCAGTGGTTGCTCGAGCCGAGCGTGTGGTGGCCGCGCGGCGTCGTCGAGAAGCCCATCCGACGCCACGCGTCCTGCGCGGCGTCGAGGTCGCGCACCAGCACCACGCCGTGGTCGAATCCGCCCAGTCCGGTCCTCATGGTCTCCTCCTCGCTCACTCGCGCATCGCGTCCGGCTCCGTGCCGCGCCGCATCGCCGGCAGCGCCAGCGTCGCGAGCACGAACAGCCCCGTGACCAGCTTCAGATCGGCCGGCTTCAGCCCGAGCGCGAGGCCGAGCGACACCAGCTGGTAGTACACGATCGAGCCCGCGACCGGCGCGAGCAGCTGGCGGGCGACCGTCTGCCGCCCGAGCAGCGTCTCGCCGATGATCAGCGCCGCGAGCCCGTTGATCAGCACGCCGAAGCCCATGTGGACATCGGCGAAGCCCTGCAGCTGCACCGCGAGCGCGCCGGCGAGAGCCGACAGGCCACTCGCCGCCGCGAGCCCCGCGACGATGAACGCCCACGGCGCGATCCGCAATGCCGGCGCGAGCTTCGGGTTCGCGCCGACCGCGCGCAGGCTCAGGCCCAGCTCGGTGCGCAGCAGCCAGCCGAGCAGCGCGAGCACCGCGGCGACGACGATCGCGAACGCGACGATCTGCAGCCCGACGCGCATCACGACGTCGGGCGACAGCGCCGACAGCACGGTGTCGTTCGACAGCAGCGCGACGTTCGCCTTGCCGAGCACGCGCAGGTTCACGCTGTAGAGGATCGTCATCACCAGGATGCCGGCGAGCAGCGTGTTGATCCGGAAGCGCAGGTGGATCGCCGCGGTCGCGGCGCCCGCGAGCGCGCCGGCCGCGATCGCGACGCCGGTCGCCGGCCACGGCGGCACGCCGGCCGCGAGCAGGGCGCCGCAGACGCAGCCGCCAAGCGGAAATGCGCCCTCGCTGGTGAGGTCGGGGAAGGCGAGCAGCCGGAATGGGATCATCACGCCGAGCGCGACCAGCGCGTACAGGAGCCCCTGCACGAGGGTGACCGGCACCAGGTTCGCGAAGCTCGCGAGCACGTCCATCGGCGTCAGGCGAGCAGCAGCCGGTCGTCGGCGAGCCGGAAGCGCTGCACGAGTCCCTCGACCGTCATCGAAGCGCGCTCCTCGCCCCGCGCGTCGAGCACGACGCGCCCCGCGTGCATCATCAGCAGCCGGTCGCCGGTCGCGAGCGCGAGGTGCATGTCGTGCGTGACCATCAGCGTCGTGAGCCGGTGCTCGGCGACCGCGCGCAGCGTCGCGCGCTGCACCAGTTCCGCGGTGCGCGGGTCGAGCGCCGCGGTGTGCTCGTCGAGCAGCAGCACGCGCGGCGCCTCGAGCACCGCCATCGCGAGCGACACCACCTGGCGCTGGCCGCCGGACAGCGTGCCGACGCGCGCACCGAGCCGCTGCTCGAGCCCGAGCCCGAAGGCGGCGAGCGCGTCGCGGAAGCGGGTGCGGCGCGCCGCGCCGAGCGCCGGCCGAAGCCCACGGCCCCGGGCGCGCATCTCGGCGAGCGCGAGGTTCTCCTCGACGGTGAGCGTCGGCAGCGTCCCGACCATCGGGTCCTGCATCACGCGGGCGACGCGGTCGGCGCGACGGTGCGTCGGCCAGCGCGTGACGTCGACGCCGTCGATCTCGATACGCCCGGCGTCGGGCTCGACCGTGCCCGCGACGAGATTCAGCAGCGTCGACTTGCCGGCGCCGTTCGAGCCGACGACGACCGCGAACTCGCCCTCGTCGAGCCGCAGCGACAGCGTGTCGATCGCGACCCGCTCGTCGGGCGTGCCGACGTGGAAGCGCTTGACGACACCGACGAGCGCGAGGCTCACCGCACTCCTCCCGCAGGGCGCGCCGGCGGCACCGGGCCGCGCATCAGTCGATCACGCTGCCGGCGAGCGACGCCGGCACCTCGACCTTCCACTGCGCCGCCTGCTTGCGGCTGATCACCGTCGAGTAGTCCTCGGGGCCCGGCCTGTGCGGCGCGATGGCCGCCGGCTTCTCGCCCTTCAGGATCCGCGCGGCGATGCGGCCGGCGTTCGCCCCCATCCGCTCGTACGACAGCGCGTGCGCGGCGAGGAAGGTGTGGTTGCGCACCGGCGTGTCGAGCGTGTTGATCGCGGGGATGCCCATCCGCTGGGTCGTGGCCGCGATCACCGGCAGGCTCGTCTGCAGCACGTTCGACTGGATCACGAACACCGCGTCGACCTTGCCGGCGAACGACTGCAGCCGCTGCGCGATGTCGTTCGGCCCGTCGATGCCGACCTCGACGACCTCGAGCCCGAGCTTCGGCGCGATCGCGCGCATCTCGGCCATGTTGGTCTTGTCGTTGTCCTCGCCCGGGTTGTACGGCACGCCGATCCGCCTGGCGTTCGGCAGCAGCTGCTTGAGGAAGGTCAGCGAGGCCTGGAAGTCGGGGTACAGCGTCGCGCCGGTGTGGGTTGCCGAGCCCGCCTGCCACGAGGGCACGATCTGCGCGACCACCGGGTCGACGACCGACATGAACACGATCGGGATCGACTTGTCGGTGACGACGCGGATCGACGACTGCGCGACCGGCGTCGTCACCGCGACGATCATCGCCGGCTTCTTCGCCTGCGCGGCGGTCAGCAGCTGCGGGATCAGCGTGCGGTCGAAGTTCACGTGCTGGTCGTCGAACGCGACGTCGCGGCCTTCGACGAAGCCTTGGCGCACCACCTCCTTCCTGAACCCGTCGACCGCCGCGCGCAGCGCCGGGTGCTCGCCGAAGTTCGCGATCGCGATCAGCTTCGGCTGCGCGGCGGCGATGGAGGCGGCCGCGAGGCCGGCACACAGGACGAGGACTCTGAGCATCGACGGCACTCCGCGCGTGTGGACGTGGCGTCCAGTATAGGCGGGCGCACCGCTGCGCGTCGCGCGGCGATCCGGGAACGGGCGGCCCGGCCGGGGCGGCTCAGCGCGACGCGCGCCGGGCGCCCGCGCCCGCCGCGGCCGCGGCCTTCGCGCGCTCGAACTCCCGGCCCCACGACGGATGCCCCGCCCCGGCCGGCAGCAGCGCGAACGACGGGTCGAGCGCGAGCAGCGCGTCGAAGCTGCGGCGGCAGGCGGCATGGCGGCCGGTCACGCACTGCCCGAAGGCCTGGTACTTGAGCGACTGCGCGCGGACCTCGACGCCGTCGGCGGCGATCTCGGGCGACTCCTGCAGCAGGCGCACGGCTTCGGCGAACCTGCCCTGCTCGAAGAGCGCGATGCCGCGATCGAGCCAGCGCCGGCCTTCGGACGGCTCGGGCGGACGGGGCGCGGCGGTCGCCGCGGCCGGCACGGCGGCGCCGGGCGCATCGGTGCCGCCGCCCCCGGGCGCGGTCGCGCAGCCCGCCACCAGCAGGCCCGCGGCGATCGCTGCGAGCGCCCTCACCGTCCACCCTCCTGCGCGCCGAACCGATGCGCGAGCTCGACCGTCTGGCCCGCCTTCGCATCGACGCGGCGTACGACCGGCCCGGAGGCCGGGTTGCGCAGTTCGATCACGCGCCCGCCGGGGGCGAGCGTCAGCGAGGTCATCGGCGGCGTCACGCCACGCTTGGTGCCGTCGACCCAGACCTCGGCCCAGGGCGCGACCGCGAGCCGCAGCGTCGCGGTGCGCGGCATCGGCACGGCACGCGTGCCCGGCTCCGCGGGCACGATCGTGCCGGTGGCGGCATCGATCGTCGCGTCGCGCAGCCACGCGTCGGCCCGGATCGAGTCGCCCGAGCGCTGCCCGCCGTCGAAGCCGCCGATCGGCACGTCGACGACCACGCCGCGCGGCGAGGCGCCGAGCCACACGACGACGGAGGCGACGAACAGCGCGGCGGTCGCGAACGCGAGGAGCACCGGTCGCTGCGCGAGCGACGCGCGCTCGCGTGGTGCGGGCAGCGCGGCGGCGGCCGCCGCCGCGGCGGCCGCGACGAGCTCGGGGGCGACCTGCCCCGTGCCCGGCGGTTCGTCGGGCAGGCCCAGCCGCGCGCGGAACGCCTGCACGGACGCCGGCCGGTCCTCGGGGCGCAGCGCCATCGCCGCGTCGACCGCTGCGAGCAACGCCGGCGGATACCCCGGCACGCCGCGCGCGGCGAGCGGCTCGCGGGTGTCGCGCATCACACGCAGCGGCGAGGCCGCCGGCGCCTCGCCGACGATCGCGTGGTGCATCACCGCGCCGAGCGCGTAGACGTCCGACCACGGCCCGATCGGGCAGTCGGGGTCGTCGCCGTACTGCTCGATCGGCGCATAGCCGGCCTTCAGCATCACCGTCGTGGCGCGGACGCGATCGCCGATCATGCGACGCGCGGCGCCCAGGTCCAGCAGTACCGCGCCCGCGTCGGGGCGCACGATGACGTTGTCCGGCGCGACGTCGCGGTGCACGCATCCGGCCGCGTGGATCGTCGCGAGCGCGCCGAGCAGCGGCTCGACGATCGCGCGCAGCAGGTCGACGTCGACCCCGTCCGGATGCTCGGCGATCACTCGCTCGAGCGTCGGCCCCTCGTACAGCGGCATCGCCATGTACGCGGTACCGTTCTCCTCCCAGCAGCCGATCACCTCGACCAGCCCCGGGTGGCGGATGCGCTCGAGCAGGAGCGCCTCATCGAGGAAGCCCTGCAGCCCGGCCGCGTAGGTCTCGGCGTGCACCGGATGCGCGGGCTCGAGCCGGCCGTCGGGGCCGCGCGACGCGAGCTGCGCGGGCAGGTACTCCTTGACCGCGATCGGGCGGCGCTCGACCGCGTCCTCGGCGCGATAGACGATCCCGAAGCCGCCTTGCCCGATCACCCCGGTCACCACGCAGTCGCGCAGCGCGGTGCCTGCCGGCAGCGGCGCGGCGAAGGCCGCGCGCCGCGGCGGCTCGAAGGCGGGCGCCTCGAAGCGCGCGTTCATCCCGGCACCCCCTGACGGGCGTCGCGCGCTTCGCGGGCGTCGCGCAGCGCACCGAGCGCGACGGGCCGGTCGAGCCAGCTCTCGATCGCACGCGGGCGCTCGAACAGGAAGCCCTGCGCGTAGTCGATGTCGAGGTCGAGCAGCGCGCGCAATGTCGCCGGCGACTCGACCCACTCGGCGAGGCAGGTCATGTCGAGCTCGTGTGCGAGTCGCGCGATCGCCTGCACGATGCCGCGCTGGCGCGCGTCGTGCTCGAGCCCGACGACGAACTGGCCGTCGATCTTGATCATCGACGCCGGCAGGTGCTTCAGGTAGGCGAACGAGGTGTAGCCCGCGCCGAAGTCGTCGAGCGCGATCGACGCACCGACGTCGACGAACGCGTCGATGCAGCGCCGCGCGCCGCGCAGGTCGTAGACCGCGACCGCCTCGGTGATCTCCAGGCACAGCTTCGAGGCGATCGCGCGGTGCGAGCGCAGCAGCGCGACCGCGTCGCGCACGAAGCGCTCGTCGTTCAGCGACGGGCCGCTCAGGTTGACCGCGAAGAACCCGGCCGACGCCGCGTGTCCGGGATTCTCCGCGAGGTGCTCGACGGTGCGCTCGAGCACGAACCGGTCGATCGCCGGCATGCCGCCGTGTCGCTCGGCGGCCTCGAGCAGCGGGCCCGGCGACTCGATTCGGCCGTCCTCCCCGCAGGTGCGCAGCAACACCTCGTACGAGCACGGCGCCGCACCGCGCGCGAGCGGCACGATCGGCTGCGCGTAGAGCCGCAGCCGCTCGACCGGCAGCCGCGTCTTCAGCATCGACCCGAGGCGCACGGACGCGCGCAGGGCGTCGAGCGCGTCGCCGTCGGGGCGCAGCGCAGTGATCCGACCGCCGCCGCCGCGCTTGGAGCGCGAGCAGGCCTCGTCGGCGAGCGCGATCGCCTCGCGGGTCGCCATCGGCGCGGCGACCTCGACGACGCCGAGGCTCGCCTCGACGTCCAGGCGCAGGCCGTCGGCGAGGCAGGGCTCGGTCGTCAGCGCGTTGAGCAGCTCGACCGCGACCGGCTGCGCGCCGTCGAGGTCGCGTCCCGGGAGCAGCGCGACGAACTCGTCACCGCCGAGCCGCGCGAGCGCCGCGTCCTCGGGCAGCGCGACGCGAAGGCGCTGCGCGACCTCGATGACGACCAGATCGCCGACCGCGTGGCCGAACACGTCGTTGATCGCCTTGAACCGGTCGAGGTCGATGTAGACCATCGCGGTCGAGCCGGCCGACGGGTCGGCGAGCCGCGCATCGAGCTCGCGCTCCAGGCCGCGACGGTTCAGCTGCTCTGTCAGCACGTCGTGGTGCGCCATGTGCTCGAGCGCGTCGGCGAGCCGGCTGCGCTCGGACACATCGACCAGCGAGATCTCGACCGCGTCGCCGACCCGCGAAGCCTCGACCGCGCAGACGCGCTCGGGCTCGCCCGGTGCGCCCTGCACCCGCAGCTCGCAGCGGTGGCGGCCGTCGTGCTCGACCGCGGCGAGCAGCGCGGCGGCGCCCCGCGGCCCGAGCAGCGCATCCAGCGTGTTGACGCGACCCTTCTTCAGGCACTCGGCGAACCAGCCGTCGGCGCGGTCGTTCCAGCGCAGCACCGTGCCGGCGGCGTCGGACGACACCAGCGCGACCGGCGCGCTGTAGTAGAGGTGGCGATAGTGGCGGGCCGATTCGAGCGCGCGACGGTGCCCTTCCTCGGCTGCGGACGGCGCGGCGGACGCGCGCGCGCCGGCGCCGAGCGTCGCGACGCTCGCGAAGGCCGACGCCCAGGCCCGCAGCGGCGACGGGGGCCGTCCGGCCGGATCGTGATCCGGTGCGCTCTCCAAGCTGGCTCCAGCGGAACTCGTCGGCCCCGCCCGGTGATCCGGACGAACGGCCTAGAGCACGAGTCTCGCGTGCCAAGGGGGGTCGCGACAGGCGGACCGGACGGTCGGCGGCTCGGCCGGAACGCGCGGTCAGGCGCGGTGTCGGCCGCGCATCGGCCGGCGGATGGTGGCCGCACCGCGCCGGGGCGCCCCGCCCGCGCGGCTCAGTAGGTGATGCTGCCGACGCTCGTGCCGCCGCAGACGTACAGCGACTGGCCGGTGACGAAGCCGTTCTCCGGCGCGACGAAGAACATCACCGCCCGTGCGACGTCGTCGGGCACCCCGACGCGCCCGACCGGGATCTTCACGGCGGTCGCGTCGATGGCGGCCTGCTCGCGCGGGATCACCTCGTGGAACATGTCGGTGACCACCGGCCCCGGCGCGACCACGTTCGCGGTGATGCCGTCGCGGCCGAGCTCGAGCGCCCAGGTCCGTGCCATGCCGAACATGCCCGACTTGGTCGCCGAGTAGGCGGTCCGCGTCGCGAGGCCGAGCGCCGCGCGCGAGGAGACCAGCACGATCCGCCCGAAGCGCTGGCGCCGCATCTCCGGCAGCGCCGCCTGCACCAACAGCAGCGGCGCCGTCAGGTGCAGCGCGGCCAGCGCCTCGAGGTCCTCGACCGCCACGTCGGGCAACAGCGCCGGCCGCATCGCGCCCGCGTTGTGCACGATCGCGGTGACCGGGAAGCGCGCGCACGCGTCGAGGGCGGCCCCGCGGGTCGCCTCGACGTCGCCGAGGTCGACCTCGATCGCGTGCAGCCGCGGGTGCGCGCGTTCGCCCGCGCGGCGCGACATCGACACCACTGTCCAGCCTGCATCGAGCAGGTGGTTGCAGATCGAGGCGCCGATTCCGGCGCTGCCGCCGGTGACGATCGCGACGCGTCCGGACATGACGGGCCTCCTCGGGGCGGGAGTCAGTGGGGCCGCTTCTTCAGCGGCCGGGTGTCGACGCAGGCCGGCGTGCCGGGCAGCGTGGCGGCGAGCGCCTTCAGCTCGCCGCGCTGCACCTTCTGCGTCGGCGTGAGCGGCAGCGCGTCGACGAACGCGACCCAGCCGGGTGCCTTGAAGTACGCGAGGTGCTCGAGGCACAGCGCGACCAGCTCGTGCGAGACGCGTGCGCGGCCCGTCTCGTCGAGCGGCGCGACCGGCACGACGCAGGCGAGCACCTCGTCGCCGCGCACCGCGTCGGGCGTCGCCGCGCACGCGACCTCGCGGACCTCCGGGTGCCGGCGCAGCACCGACTCGACCTCGACCGCCGCAATGTTCTCGCCGCTGCGGCGGATGACGTTCTTGCGCCGATCGACGAAGTACAGGTGTCCGTCGGCGTCGCGGCGCACGACGTCGCCGGTGTGGAACCAGCCGCCCACCCAGGCCTCGGCGGTCGCCGCCGGATCCTTCAGGTACTCGCGGAAGAAGCCGCGCCGCGGGTCGGTGCCGGCGGCGCGCACCAGCAGCTCGCCGGGCATGCCGTCGGGCACGTCGGCGCCCTGCTCGTCGACGATCCGCAGCTCGAGCTCCGGCCCCGCGCGGCCGAAGCACGACTGCCCGACCTGCCGCGGCTCGCGGTTGGCGATCACGACCGCCCCGGCGCCGGTCTCGGTCATCGCCCAGGCCTCGAGCAGCGGAAAGCCGAAGCGCGCCTCGAAGCTCGCCTGGTGGCGCCGGTCGACGCCCGCGCCGAAGCCGAAGCGCACGCGGTGGTCGCGGTCCTCGGGCGAGGCCGGCGCGCCGAGCAGCATCGCCGGCATCACGCCGAGGTAGTGCACGATCGTCGCGCGCGAATCGCGCACCGCGCGCCACCAGCCAGCCGGGTGGAAGCGGTCGAGCGGCACCACGCAGCCGCCCGACCGCACCATCGCCATCGTCGAGTACGCCATCGCGTTCATGTGCGTCATCGGCAGCGGCGTCAGCAGCCGGTCCTCGCCGGGACGGATCGCGGCGAGGCCGCCCGCGGCGAGGTACCAGTCGCCCGCGATCAGGTAGTACGCGTTCGGCAGCACGCAGCCTTTCGGGCGACCGGTCGTGCCCGAGGTGTAGAGCAGCCCGCACTCGGTGTCGACGCCCGGTTCGCCGCGCAGCGGCGGCGCCGACGGCGCGCGCGCCAGCGACGCGAGCCCGCGCGGCGCGCTGCCCGGCCCTCGGAGCGCGAGGCCGGCGTCGACCTCGTCGTCGTGGCTCGCCACCACGCTGACCTCGCAGCCGGTCCGCGCGGCCGCCGCGCGCAGGTCCTCGATGCGCGAGGGCAGCCCGATCGCGAGGACGAGCCCGCTGTGCTCGACCAGGTAGTCGAGCTCGGCGGCGCGCAGCTCGCCGTTGATCGGCACGACCGACACGCCGATCGCGTTCAGGGCGAACCAGTTGAGGAAGAACGAAGGCCGGTTCTCGAGCAGCAGGCCGGCCCGGTGCCCGTGGCCGTAGCCGGCGGCCTGGATCCGCGCCGCGATCGCCTCGACCGCGTCGAGCGCACGGCCGTAGGAGAGCTCGATCGGCGCGATGCCGTAGCGCTGCGCGACCTCGGGCAGGATCGACAGGAAGGGCGCGTCGGGGCGCACGGTCGCGACGCGGCGGAACGCGGCGAAGACGCAGGCGTCGGCGGGCTCGGCGAGGGGCATCGGCGGACGGATCAAGGGAACAGCTGGATCGAGGGGAGCGGCGCGTCGCAGTCGAGGAGGTCGACACGCTTCAGGCGGATCCTGAGCGCACCGTCGACGACCGACAGCGTGTGCCGCACGACCGCCGCGTAGACCTGCCTCGTCGCGCCCTGCGTCTCGACGTAGAGCTCGTTGGTCCGCAGCACCCAGCGATTCGAGGCCGCATCGGCCTCCTCGAGCTCGGGTCGCTGCAGCACGTGCAGGCAGCGCACCTGCGGGTGCAGCGAGTACGAGCGCGGGTTGCCGAATCGCTCGATGCGCAGCTTCAGCAGCAGCTTGTCCTCGTACATCAGCGAGGTGTGGTTCTCGCCGTCGGCCTGGCCAGGCACCAGCGGCACCCAGTAGAACGCGTCGTCCGCGTAGAGCGCATACCATTCGTCGAAGCGCCGCTCGTCGACGAGCCGCGCCTCGAGGTAGACGAGGCGGACGAGATCCTCTTCGGTCGGCACGACACCGCTCATGCCCCCTCCCCTTCGCTCATGTACCGCGCCCACGCGCGGAACTGGTTGCGCATCGACACCTCGCTGGTGCCCTTGACCGTGCGGTCGCCGCCGGCGAGCTCGGTCGGGTCGAAGTCGCGGTGCAGGCTGATCCACGGGTTGCCCGACGCGGCGAGCCCGTCCTGGATCGCGCGGTAGCAGTGCAGGTCGTCGTGCCCGACCACCGACATCGGCGAGTTGATCAGCCGCGAATACATCATCGTCCGACGCAGCAACGCCTCCGGCGCGCCCACCAGCCGGAAGGTCCACGACTCGACGATCGTGCGGTCGGGCGCGATCGGGCGCGCGACGCGGATCGCCTGGATCGCACCCTTGATCGTCAGGCTCGGGTAGTAGACGGTGTTGTGCCGCACCTCGCCCAGGATCGCGTGCGCTCGCTCGTCGCCGTACGCCCCGACCATCGCCGCCTCGTACTCCGGGATCTGCGCGTACTTCGAGTGGATCGAGCCGTGCACGCCGGTGTAGCTGTGGCCGTTGTCGAAGACGCGCACGCCCATCCGGTCGAAGAACTCGTAGCTCGACGCGAACGGCACGAACTGCTCGATCGCCATCGGCTTCGGCGCGTCCTCGGGCTTGTCCGCCCAGAGCTTCTTCGCAGTGCCCGCCGACGACTCGTGCGCGACCATCGGGTGCATCGTGTCGTTGAGGTTCTCGACGAACATCTTCCAGTTGCACGCGTGGTCGTAGCGCAGCACGCCGCCGGCGACCTCGAGCCGGCCTTCGGGCGAGCGATCGACCATGTTGTCGATCGAGGTGAGCGACGCGCCGAAGTACGCCTCGAAGTCGGGGCCGGTCTCGGACAACCGGCAGAACACGAAGCCGCGGTAGTTCACCGCGTGCTTCACGACCGACAGCCCGCCTGCAGCCTCGGACGCCGCGAAGCCGGTCTGCTCGTAGCCCGACTTGAGCGGGATCGCACGCACCCGCCCGTCCAGCTCGTACGCCCACGCGTGGTACGGGCACCGGAAGAACCTGCCCACGCTCCCCTGCCCCTCGCTCACCAGCTTCGCGCCCTTGTGCGCGCACCGGTTCAGCACCTCCCGCACCGCACCGTCCTCGCCCCGCACCATCATCACCGGCCGTCCTGCCACGTCCGCCGTCGCGTAGTCGCCCGCCTTCGGCAC
>JADCHE010000068.1 GCA_020248665.1 Burkholderiales bacterium
CGCCGGGGCGCGCGCGCCGCTCGGGCAGCGCCGCGAGCCAGCCGAGCCGCAGCCGCTCGGCGTCGTCGCGCAGCGCGGCGTTCGCGCCCGCGAGGGCAACCGGGTGCAGGCGCCCCTCGCGCAGCCGCGCGCACAGCGCATCGAGGTCGAGCCGCTCGGCCGACGCGATCCGCACCGCGTCGACGACGACCGGCTGCCACTCGAACGCGTCCCCGTCGCCGAGCAGGTCGTCGAGCGCCGCGGCGATGGATCGGTCGTCCGCCTCGTTCAGCACCAGCCGCAGCGCGGGGTGAGACAGGCCCTTGAATTCGGCCGCCGCGCGCGCGGGCGTGCGCAACGCCGCGGGGTGGGGCGCGTCGATGGACGACGACGGATGGGCAGTGGATTCGGGCATCGACCGGAAGTGGGCCGGCCCCGCCGCGCCCGGTCGGGCGACACCCGGGCGGCCGGCCGGGGCACGGCTGCCGTCAAGGGTGCGTGAGCGCGGAGAAGCGGCGGCCCGGCAGTGGGCTGCGACGGAAACGGAACCGATTGTAACCCGGCGGGCGACCCATTCTCCCCGGACGGCCGGTCTCGGCCCGGCACCGGCAGCGGCCCCAGCCGCAGCCGCACGCGGATCACCGCGAGCGCCGTGGCCGCGAGCGGCAGGTTCGCGGCCAGCACCCACTGCCAGGACAGCCGGTCGGTCAGCCACCCGCGCGCGACCGGTCCGAGCACGCTCGCGAGCGCGAACAGGCTGCTGAAGCACGCCTGGTATCGACATGCGGGAGGTCGTCGAGGCTGGCACGGCGCGATCCGGCGAGCCGGGACGCGCTCCTATAATCGGCCGAATGAGCACGCCCCCCGCCGATCGCCCCACGGGCGCGCCCGCCGCGCCCGCTTCTTCGTCAGGCGCGCCCGCCGCGCCCTACTCATCGACCCGCCTCGTCGACGCCGGCCGCCACTTCGACCGGAAGGTCGCCACGGTGAACCTGCCGGTGGTCCGCGCCTCGAGCGTGCTGTTCGAGACGCTCGCCGACGCCGACGCCGAGGGCGCCGCCGCGATGGCCGGCGAGCGGCACCGCACCACCTACGCGACCTCGGGCACGCCGACCACGATGGCGCTCACCGACGCGCTCGCCGAGATCGAGGGCGCGGGCCACGACTGCCGCGCGGCGGTGATGCCCTCGGGCCTCGCCGCGATCTCGGTGCCGCTGCTCGCCTACTGCTCCCCCGGCGACCACGTGCTGATGAGCGACTCGGTCTACGGCCCGGCGCGCGTGTTCGCCTCGACGCTGTTCGCGCGATTCGGCGTGGCCACCGAGTTCTTCGAGCCCACGATCGGCGCCGGCATCGGGGCGCTCGTGAAGCCGAACACGAAGGTGATCTACCTGGAGAGCCCGGGCAGCTACACCTTCGAGATCCAGGACGTGCCGGCGATCTGCCGCGTCGCCCGAGCGCGCGGCGTGCTGACGATGATCGACAACGCGTGGGCCTCGCCCGCGTTCGCGCGCCCGTTCGACTGGGGCATCGACGTGTCGCTGCTGCCGCTCACCAAGTACTGGGGCGGGCACGCGGACTTCCTGATGGGCGCGGCGGTGGTGCGCACCGAGCACTGGCCGAAGCTCTGGCAGGCGATCCGCCAGCTCGGCGTGTGCGTCGGCGGCGACGACGCGTTCCTCGCGCTGCGCGGCCTGCGCACCGCGGAGGTTCGCATGCGCCGCCACGAGGCGACCGCGCTCGAGGTCGCGCGCTGGCTCGAGGGCCGGCCCGAGGTCGCGCGCGTGCTGCACCCGGCGCTGCCCTCGCACCCGCAGCACGCGCTGTGGGAGCGTGACTTCTCCGGATCCAGCGGCCTCTTCTCGTTCGAGCTGAAGGCCGCGACCCAGGCGCAGCTCGCCGCGCTGTGCGAGCGTCGCCGGTTCTTCCGGATCGGCTACTCGTGGGGCGGCTTCGAGAGCCTGATCATGCCCGCGAAGATCGGCACGCTGCGCACCGTGAAGCCCTGGACCGGCGGCCCGCTGGTGCGGCTGCACTGCGGGCTCGAGGACGCGGCCGACCTGATCGCGGACCTGGGCGAGGGCCTGGCCGCGATGGCGCGTGCGGGCTGAGCGCGGGACGTTTCCGCGGAAGCGCGCGGTGGCCGAGCCGCTGAAGGCGCAGTACGGGCCCGAGGTGCCGCGCAGCATCGCGGCGATGATCGAGCGCGTGCACCCGACGTTCGCCACGCGCGCCTTCGTCGCGCAGGCGCTCGCCGGCTACGGGGAGCTCGAGCTGCTGCCGCGCGCAAGGCACGTCGCGCGCGCGATGGCCGACCACCTGCCGCGCGAGTACCCGGTCGCGCTCGACGTCGTGCTGCGTTCGCTCGGGCCGCCCGCCGAGCGCACGACGGGCAACGGCATGGCGCCGTTCGTCTACCTGCCGCACGTGTACTGGGTGGCCGATCGGGGCCTCGAGCACCTCGACGATTCGGTGCGCGCGATGCACGCGATCACCCAGCGCTTCACCTTCGAGTTCGGCATCCGCCCGTTCGTCGAGCGCTATCCGCGCGAGATGCTCGCGGTGCTCGGGCGCTGGTGCGACGACCCGAGCGTGCACGTGCGGCGCCTCGTCTCCGAGGGGCTGCGCCCGCGACTGCCGTGGGCACCGCGCCTGAAGGTGTTCGCGCGCGACCCGCGCCCTGTGATCGCGCTGCTCGAGCGGCTGCGCGACGACCCCGACGAGTACGTGCGCCGCTCGGTCGCCAACCACCTGAACGACCTCGGCCGCGACGACCCGGCGCGGCTCGTCGAGCTGTGCACGCGCTGGGCCGAGGACGCGCCGCCGGCGCGGCGGAAGCTGATCCGCCACGCGCTGCGCACGCTGGTCAAGCGAGGCGACCCGCACGCGCTGACGGTGCTCGGCTACGGCGAGCGTGCGCGGGTCGAGGTCCGCGGCGCGTCGATCGTGCCGGCGCGCGCGCCGATCGGCGGTGCGGTCGAGATCGCGTTCGAGGTCGCGAGCACGTCGCGGCGCGTGCAGCGGGTGCTGGTGGACCTGCGCGTCGCGTACGCCGGCGCACGGGCCGACGCCGACCGCACGAAGGTCTTCAAGCTCGACGCGGGCGAGCTCGGGGCGGGCGAGGTGATGACCTTCCGCAAGCGGCTGTCGCTTCGGCAGATGACGACGCGCACGCACCATCCGGGCACGCACCGGGTCGAGGCGCTGGTGAACGGGGCGGCGTTCGAGGTCGGGACGTTCGAGGTGACGCGCTGAACCGGATGCGGGGGCGTGCGCTCATCGCCCGCGCGCCGCGAGCCCGCGCCACCACGCGTCGAGCGTCGCCACGGCCGCGTCGAGCGGGCCGTCGTTGAGCAGGCGCAGGTCCGCCTCGACCACCGGGGCGGCGCGTTCGAGCCGGCCCGCGATCGCGTCGCCGCGCTCGCGCCCACGCCCGCCGAGCCGCGCGGCGCGCACCGCCGCCGTCGCGTCGATCTCGACGACGCGCGCGCCGGGCGCGACGGCGCGCAGCTCGGCCAGGTGGGCCCGCGAGCCGTTGACCACGACCCAGCGACCCTCGACCAGCGGCGCGAGCGCCTCGTGCCGCACGCCGTAGCGCAGTCCGTGCGCGTCCCAGTGGAACGCGAACGCGCGCGCGGCGCGCAGCGACTCGAAGCGCGCCGCGTCGACCGGCTCGTGGTCCTCGCTCGCATCGTGGGCGGGCCGGGTGATCGTGCGTCGCGCGCGGTGCGGCCGCGCGGCCTCGTCGATCGACGCGAGCCAGGCCGCGATCACGCTGTCCTTGCCGGCGCCCGACGCACCGACCACCACCAGCAGGCGCCCGGACAGCTCGCGCAGCGTCATGCCCCGCCCCCGAGCGGCATCCGGCACCGCAGCTCGAACGGCGCGCCCGGCGCGGGCTCCACGCAGACCGAGATCGCCGAGACCACGGCGGGCCGCGCGAGCGCGTGCTCGAAGTGCAGCTCGGCGTCGCGCCGCAGCGTGTCGACGACTGCCGGATCGAGTCCGCCGAGGCCCTCGCTCAACGTCAGGTGCATGCGCCAGTCCTCGAGCACCCACGGATAGCCCCAGCGTTCGACGTTCGACCGGCCGCGCGCGTCGAGTCCGTGCGCATGCCGCCGCGCGAGCTCGGCCTCGTCCGGCGGCGCGCGCATCGGGTCGAGCGCGCGCACGCAGTCGTCGGCGAGCCGGTGCAGCGGATGGTCGGGGGCCGGCGCGACGACCGGCCGCAGCGCGAGGAAGCCGCCGAGGGCGGCGATCCGCAGCGGCGGCATCGCGAACGGCGCGTGCCGCGACGCGAGCGCGCGCACCGCGCCGATCCAGTCGTCCTCCCGCACGCCTGGCGCGAGGCGCACGGGGGCCTTCAGCGTCGCGTGGAAGCCGTAGCGCCAGGGCGACGCGACGTGGGCCCGCGCCGGGCCGCCCGGCGCGCCGCCGTCCCGCGGATCGCGGCCCAGCCAGGTGCAGCCGGCGGTCCACAGCGGGTGGCCGGGCTCGGGCACCCAGTAGGTCGCGTAGCGCGGTGCGCGCGCGCCGCTCATGCGCCGTGCTCCACCACCAGCTGCACCGCGTCGGCGGCGAACAGCGTGCGGCCGGCCTCGACCGGAACACCGTCGCGGTCGGTGCTCGCGAAGCCGACCACCAGCACCGGCTCGCCCGCGGCGCGCGCGAGCGCGTCCGCCTCCTCGCGCGTCGGCAGCCGGCACGAGACGGTGCTGCGCGCGCGCACGTAGTCGTGCACCCCGAGCCGCGCGAGCGCGGCGGTGATGGAGCCGGTCGCGCGGAACGCGTCGGCGACGCCGGCCAGCCGCGCGGCCGGATACACGGTCGTCGACAGGCCGATCGGCCGGCCGCGCACCACCGCCCGCGAGCGCAGCACCTCGACCTGCGCCCGCGGGGCGATGCCGAGCGCCGACGCCCACTCGCCCGCCTCGGCGACCGAACTCGACAGCAGCTCGCGCCGCGCGCGCTCGCCGGCGCTCGCCAGGTTCTCGGTCATGCGGGTGCGCCGCTGCAGCGCGTAGTCGAGCACCAGCTCGCGCACGAACGTGCCGCGGCCCTGCTCGATGCGCACGCGCCCCTCGAGCGCGAGGCGCTGCACCGCCTGGCGCAGCGTGTGCCGGTTCACGCCGAAGCGTTCGGCGAGCGCCGATTCGTTGGGCAGTCGCGTCCCGGGCGGATGGCGGCCGGCGTCGAGCTCGGCGCGCAGCGCCGCGGCGATGCGCATCCAGCGCGCGATGCGCGGCGCGTCCGCGACCGGAAGCGCGTTGCCGATGGTGCCGTCGGCCAGGAGATCGTCGAGCTGCACTGTCAATGACCTGTCATCACGCGAGTCGATACTGGCCCCCATCCTCGGTGATCTAGATGACGTGCTCGTGAACGACCTCCCCGATTCCACGCGGCCCGCGGGCCGCGCAGACTGGCTGCGCGAGCTCGCGCAGGCCCGGCCCGACTCGCTCGAGCGGCTCGCCGCGCCGCACCTGGTCGGCCACCGCTTCGAGACGCTGCGCGCGCCCGAGCACGGCCTCGTGATGGTGCGCGCCCGGATCGGCAACACCGGCGACCGGTTCAACGTCGGCGAGGCGACGGTCACGCGCTGCGTGCTGCGCTGGCAGCCCGACCGCGGCGAACCGCTCGCCGGCGTCGGCCACGTGCTCGGCCGCGACGCCCGCCACGCCGAGCGCGTCGCGCAGCTCGACGCGCTGCTGCAGCATCCGGCGCTGCACGACGCACTGCGGCGCGACGTGATCGAACCGCTGCGCGCCGAGCGCCTCGCCCGGATCGGCGACGAGCGCACGCGCACCGAGGCGAGCCGCGTGCGCTTCTTCACGCTGCAGCCGGAGGCCGCGTGAGCGCCGTCCCCGGTGCGGCTCGCGCGGTCGTCGACCTCGCCCGCATCTCGCGCGGCTTCGCCGATCCGGTGTCGGGCGCGCAGCGCGTGTTCCGCGCGCTGCTCGATGCGACCGCGCGCCCCGGCCGGATCGCCGCGCTGCCCGACGACGCGATCGCCGGCTTCGGCGCCGCCGCGCTGTCGCCTGCGGCCTACGCGGTGCTGCTCGCGCTGCTCGACGCGCAGACGAGCGCCTGGCTCGGCGGCGCGACGGCCGGCGCGCTCGACCCGCTGCGCTTCCACACCGGCGTGCGCGTGGCGCACTCGGCCCCGGAGGCGGCCTTCGTCGCGCTCGACGCCGAGCACGCCGCGCCATCCCTCTGGTCGCGCCTCGCGTCGGGCACGGACGAGCGGCCGCAGGACGGCGCGACGCTCGTCGTCGACGTGCCCTCGCTGCACGCCGGCGACGCCGGCCGCGGCGAGTCCGCGCTCGTGCTGCGCGGCCCCGGCATCGAGTCCGTGCACCGGCTCGCGGTCGGCGGACTCGACGCGCCGTTCTGGGCCGCCCGCGCCGCGCTCGCGCCCGCGTTCCCGCGCGGCGTGGACCTGGTGCTCGCCTGCGGCGCCCGGCTCGCGGCCCTGCCGCGCACCACCCGCGTCGCCGTGGAGGGCTGAGCGATGTACATCGCGGTGAAGGGCGGCGAGGCGGCGATCGCGGCCTCGCTCGCGCTGCTGGCGCGCGCGCGGCGCGGCGACCCGGAGGTGCCGGCGCTCGACGGCGCGCAGGTGCGCGAGCAGCTGCGGCTGCTGGTCGACCGGGTGATGGCCGAGGCCTCGGTGTACGACCCCGACCTCGCGGCGCTCGCGATCCGCCAGGCGCGCGGCGATGCGATCGAGGCGGTGTTCCTGCTGCGTGCGTACCGCACGACGCTGCCGCGCTGGGGTGCGAGCCTGCCGGTCGACACGACGCGCATGCGGGTGCGCCGGCGCGTCTCGGCGATCTTCAAGGACGTGCCCGGCGGCCAGCTGCTCGGTGCGAGCTTCGACTACACGCAGCGGCTGCTCGATTTCGACGGCGCCGAGGCCGCGCGCGCCGCCGATGCGGCCCCGCAGGCCACGTTCGACGGCGAGCCCGAGGCACCGCTCGCGAGCCCGATCGACGCGCTCGCGGCCGAGGGCCTGATCGAGCCCTGCGAGCCCGCGCCGGGCGACCCCGAGCCGCCCGACGTGACCCGCGACCCGCCCGCGCATCCGATGCCGCGCGCGGCGCGGCTGCAGATGCTCGCCCGCGCCGACGAGGGCTGGGTGCTCGGCATGGGCTACTCGACGCAGCGCGGCTACGCGTACACCCATCCCTTCGCCGGCGAGATCCGCCACGGCGCGGTGCCGCTCGAGATCGTGCCCGACGAGCTGGGCTTCGCGATCGAGATCGGCGAGGTCGAGCTGACCGACTGCCAGATGATCAACCAGTTCGCCGGCAGCGCGACGCGCCCGCCGCAGTTCACGCGCGGCCAGGGGCTGGTGTTCGGCCACGGCGAGAGGAAGGCGATGGCGATGTCGCTGGTCGACCGCGTGCTGCGCGCCGACGAGTTCGACGAGCGCGCGACCAGCCCCGCGCAGGACGGCGAGTTCGTGCTGTCGCACGGCGACGCGGTCGAGGCGTCCGGCTTCGTGCAGCACCTGAAGCTGCCGCACTACGTGACCTTCGAGACCGAGCTGCAGCTGATCCGCGCGCTGCGCGAGGAGCACGGACGATGAACGGCTACACCTTCGCCTACCTCGACGAGGGCACGAAGCGGATGATCCGGCGCGCCCTGCTGAAGGCGGTGGCGATCCCCGGCCACCAGGTGCCCTTCGGCTCGCGCGAGATGCCGCTCGCCTACGGCTGGGGCACCGGCGGCATCCAGGTCACCGCCGCGACGATCGGCACCGACGACGTCCTCAAGGTGATCGACCAGGGCTCCGACGACACCACCAACGCGGTGAACATCCGCCGCTTCTTCGAGCGCGTCACCGGCGTGCGGACCACCGAGCGCACCGCCGACGCGACGCTGATCCAGACGCGCCACCGGATCCCGGAGCGGCCGCTGACCGAGGGGCAGGTGCTCGTCTACCAGGTGCCCCAGCCCGAGCCGCTGTACCGGCTCGAGCCGCGGCGCGCCGAGACCGCGCGGCTGCACGCGTTCGCCGAGTACGGGCTGATGAACGTGAAGCTCTACGAGGACATCGCGCGCTGGGGCCGCATCGACCTCGGTTACGACTGGCCGGTGCTCGTCGACGGCCGCTACGTGATGTCGCCGTCGCCGATCCCGGCGTTCGACAACCCGAAGATGCACCGGATGCCCGCGCTTCAGCTCTTCGGCGCCGGCCGCGAGAAACGGATCTACGCGATCCCGCCGTACACCGACGTGAGGAGCCTCGACTTCGAGGACCATCCGTTCCGTGTCGAGCCGCAGGGCCACGCGTGCGAGGCCTGTGGCTGCACGACGAGCTTCCTCGACGAGTTCTGCGGCGACGACGGCGTCGTGCGCTGGACCTGCTCCGACACCGACTGGTGCCGCGAGCGGCGCGAGGACGCGCGATGAGCGGCCCGCAGGGATCGCCGCTGCTGGCGATCGACGGCGTCGGCCACCGGTTCGCCGGCGCCCGCGACGGGCACTGGGCGGTACGCGGCGCGTCGTTCGAGCTCTACCCGGGCGAGGTGCTCGCGATCGTCGGCGAGTCGGGCTCGGGCAAGTCGACGCTGCTGGGCTGCATCGCGGGTCGCCTCGTGCCCGCCGAGGGCCGCGTCCTCTATCGCGGCGCGTCGGGCGAGTCGCTCGACGTGCACGCGCTGCCCGAGCGGCGGCGCCGCGAGCTGATGCGCACCGACTGGGGCTTCGTCGAGCAGCACGCGCACGAGGGGCTGCGGATGGACGTCAGCGCCGGTGCGAACGTCGGCGAGCGGCTGATGGGGCTGGGCGAGCGCCACTACGGCCGGCTGCGCGGCACCGCCGAGCGCTGGATGGCGCGCGTGGAGCTCGACGCGGCGCGGATCGACGACTCGCCGCGCGCGTTCTCGGGCGGCATGCGGCAGCGGTTGCAGATCGCGCGCAACCTCGTCACGCGGCCGCGCGTGGTGCTGATGGACGAGCCGACCTCCGGGCTCGACGTGTCGGTGCAGGCGCGGCTGCTCGACCTCATCCGCCTGCTCGTCGCCCGCCTGCGCCTGTCGGCGGTCATCGTCACGCACGACCTCGGCGTCGCGCGCCTGCTCGCCGACCGCACGCTGGTGATGCGCGAGGGCCGGATCGTCGAGCAGGGCCTGACCGACCGCGTGCTCGACGACCCGCGCGATCCCTACACGCAGCTGCTCGTCTCCTCGGTGGTGACGCCATGACCCCTCCCGACGCGTCGCCACCGGTGCTCGAGGTACGCGGCCTGCGCAAGCGCTTCGTGCTGCACCTGCGCGGCAGCCTCGAGCTGCCGGTGCTCGACGGCACCGACCTCGAGGTGCGCGCCGGCGAGTGCGTCGCGCTGGTCGGCCCGTCGGGGCGCGGCAAGTCGACGCTGATCAAGTGCCTGACCGGCCACTACGGCGCCGACGCCGGCGCGATGCGGCTGCGCAGGGCCGACGGCGTCGTCGTCGACCTCGCCACCGCCGCCCCGCGCGAGACGATCGCGCTGCGCCGGCGCGAGATCGCCTACGTGAGCCAGTTCCTGCGCGCGCTGCCCCGGCAGTCGGCGATCGACGCGGTCGCCGAGCGCTGGCTGCAGGCGCACGCCGACGATGCCGATCCGGATGCCGACCCGCTCGACGACGGCCCCCATCGCGCGGCGCTCGACGCGGCCCGCGCCCGCGCGGGCGAGCTGCTCGCGCGGCTGAACCTGCCGCGCGGCCTGTGGGACCTGCCGCCCGCGACCTTCTCCGGCGGCGAGCAGCAGCGCGTCAACGTCGCGCGCGGCTTCGTGCTGCCGGCGACCCTGCTGCTGCTCGACGAGCCGACCGCGTCGCTCGACGCCGCCAACCGGCGCGTCGTCGTCGGCCTGATCGACGAGGCCAAGCGCGCCGGCGCGGCGATCGTCGGGATCTTCCACGACGAGGAGGTCCGCGACGCCGTCGCCGACCGCCGCCTCGACTTCGCCTGACGGACCCGAGATGGCCGAACGCCTGTTCACCCGTGCCCGCGTCGTCACCGAGCGCTCGGTGCTGCCGAACGCGACGGTCCATGTCGTCGACGGCCGCATCGCGGCGGTCGAGCCCGGCGGGACCGCGGCGCCCGGCGCGATCGACTGCGACGGCGAGCTGCTCCTGCCCGGCCTGGTCGAGGTCCACACCGACAACCTCGAGCGGCACGTGATGCCGCGCCCGAAGGTCACCTTCCCGATGCGCGCCGCGGTGCAGGCGCACGACGCCGAGCTCGCCTCGGCCGGCATCACGACCGTGCTCGACGCGATCGGCGTGGGCGACCCGTACGGCGACGGCTTCCGCTCGCGCGACCAGAGCGCGCTGCTCGAGGTGCTCGACCGGCTCGACGCCGCCGGGCTGCTGCGCTGCCGGCACCTGATCCACGTCCGCTGCGAGCTGCCCGCCCCGAACGCGATCGAGCTCTTCGAGCCGTTCGCCGGCCACGCGCGGCTGCGGCTGATCTCGCTGATGGACCACACCCCGGGCCAGCGGCAGTGGACCGACGTCGAGCACGCGCGCACCTACTACACCGGCAAGAAGGGCTGGACCGACGCGCAGTTCGACGAGGAGGTCCGGCGCGCGCCGGAGCGGCAGGCGCGCTGGGCGCAACCGAACCGGCGCTGGTTCGCCGACTGGGCGCGCGGGCACGGCGTCGCGCTCGCGACGCACGACGACACCACCGTCGAGCACGTCGAGGAGGCGCGCGCGCTCGGCGCGACGATGAGCGAGTTCCCGACGACGCTGGCCGCGGCGCGCCACGCGCACGCGAACGGGCTGTCGACGATCGCCGGCGCGCCGAACGTGGTCCGCGGCGGCTCGCACTCGGGCAACGTCGCCGCGGTCGAGCTCGCGCGCGAGGGCGTGCTCGACGGCCTGTCGTCCGACTACGTGCCCGGCAGCCTGCTGCAGGCCGCGTGGCGGCTGCACGCCGACGCGGGCTTCTCGCTGCCGGAGGCGGTGCGCGTGGTCAGCCGCGGACCCGCGCTCGCGGCCGGGCTCGAGGACCGCGGCGCGATCGCGCCGGGCCAGCTCGGCGACCTGCTGCGCGTCGCGGTGCTCGACGGGCACCCGGTGGTGCGGCAGGCCTGGATCGGCGGCGAGCGGATCGCCTGAGCGGGTCGCGCGGCCGAGCCGTCAGGCCGTGTCCGCGTCGCGCCAGGTCAGCGACTCGAGCAGCGAGAGGTAGTGGCCGACGGGCGGCACCGGCCGGCCCGGCGTCTTCGCGAGGTCGTCCCAGCGGCGCAGCCGCACCGCGTCCTCGGCGAAGGGCAGCGCGGCGAAGCGCCGCATCTCCGCGTCGCTCATCGGCCCGCCCTGCAGCGCGAGCGAGTGCACCGACGCGGGCGACAGCCGCCGCGCGTAGTCGTCGTCGACGCGCACCAGGTAGCGCTTCGCCTCGACGTGCAGCCGCACCGGCTCGACGACCGCGGCGCCGAACGCCTGCGCGAGGAAGGGCACCGCGAGCACCTCGTGGCGGTCGTCGACCGCATCCGAGCGCGCGACCGCCTCGGCCGCGAGGACGTGGCCGACGTCGTGCAGGAACGCGGCCGCGACGAGCTCGGGCTCGGCGAGCGCCCACTCGGCGAGCAGCGCGCACTGCAGCGCGTGTTCGGTCGCGGTCACCGCCTCGCGTCGCGCGCCCTCGTAGGGCACGTGGCCATGGTCGGCGAACAGGCGGGCGATGCGGGCGAGGGTCGCCTCGGCGGTGGAGGGGGTCATGGCGCTCGGGCCTCGCGGGCGGGGGCGGGGCCGTGCCGACCCCGCCCGGGGTTCAGACCAGCCGCCGGCGCAGCGCCGACGACGCGACGTCGATCGCCGAGACGCTGACCACCAGCATGATCAGCACCGCCGCGGTCTGCGCATACTGGAAGCCGCGGATCACGTCCCACAGCACCATGCCGATGCCGCCCGCGCCCACCATGCCGACCACCGAGGCCGAGCGCACGTTGGCCTCGAAGCGGTACAGCGCGTACGAAATCCACAGCGGCAGCACCTGCGGGATCACGCCGAACACGATCTCGGCGAGCGGATGCGCGCCGGTCGCGCGGATGCCCTCGACCGGCTGCGGGTCGATCGCTTCCACCGCCTCGGAGAAGAGCTTGGCGAGCGTGCCGGTGGTGTGGACGAAGAGGGCGAGCACGCCGGCGAAGGGGCCCAGGCCCACCGCGACGACGAACAGCAGCGCGAACACCATCTCGTTGATCGAGCGGCACGCGTCGAGCACGCGACGCACCGGCTGGTGCACCCACCACGGCGTCAGGTTGCCGGAGGCGAGCAGCGCGAGCGGTACCGAGCAGACGATCGCGAGCGCCGTGCCCCACAGCGCGATCTGCAGCGTGACGACCAGCTCGGCGAGGTAGTGCCGCCACTCGCGGAAGTCGGGCGGGAAGAAGCCGCTCGCGTACTGCGCCATGTTGCCGGCGTCGCGCACCAGGTCGAACGGGCGCATGTCGGCGCCGGTCCAGCTGCCGGCGAGCACCGCGAGCAGCACGCCCCAGACGACGAGCGTCGTCGTCGACGTGCGTGGGGCGTGGGGCGGCGCCCCCACCGACGGGGCGGCGATCGTCATGACGGTGGGGGTGGCCATCGCGTCGCGCTCCCGTCCTCAGTTCGCCCGGGCGACCAGCCGGCCGAGCTCGGCGAGGCGGCCGTCGATCTCGGCGAGGCGACGGCTGCGATCCTCGGCCGACAACGCGGTGTCGTTCTCGATCGTCGTGCGCGCGCGGGCGAGCTCGAGCTGGCGGATCGGCACGAGCTGCGCGTCGGTCGACGCGCGCCAACCGCTCTGGCCGAGCTTCGCGAGGATGTCCTTCTCGCGTTCGGTCCTGCCGTAGCCGAGCATGAAGTCGCGGATCTTCGCCTTGATCGCCGGATCGAGGTCCTTGCGCCAGACGATCGGATCGCTCGCGATCATCGGCGAGCGCCAGATCTCGCGGACCTCCTTCGACTTCTCCGGGTTCGTGATCGCGAAGCGCTCGACGTTCTCGTTGTTGTTGGTCGCGACGTCGACCTGCCGGTTCACCACCGCGAGCAGGTTCGTCTCGTGGTTCGCGCGGACCGTGCGCTTGAAGTCCTTGACCGGGTCGACCTTGTTCTGCGCGAACGCGTAGAGGCCGGGCACCGCGGTGCCGCTCGTCGAGTTCGGGTCGCCGTAGCCGAGCGTCAGCCCGGCGCGCTGGCGCAGCACGTCGTCGAGACTCTTCAGCGGGCTGTCGCGGTGGACCACCAGCAGCGAGTAGTAGCCCTCGGAGCCGTCCCGGTTGACGGTCTTCGCGAACACCTCGGCGCTGGCGCGGTCCACCGCCTCCATCGCCGACTTGTTGCCCATCCAGGCGACCTGGACCTTGTTGAACCGCATGCCCTCGATGACACCCGCGTAGTCGGGTGCGAAGAAGGCCCGGACCTCGAGGCCGGTGGCGCGGGCCATGTCCTCGAGCACCGGCTGCCAGGCGGTCTTCAGGTTGGCCGAGGACTCGGTCGAGATGATGCCGAAGTTGACGGTCTGGGCGATGGCCGGCGCGGCGCCGGCGAGCGCGACGCCGGCTGCGACGAGGGCGGACGCGAACAGGTGCTTCATGCGGATCTCCTGGAGGGCTGGGACAAGCGGCGCGGCTCAGGCGGCCTGGGCCGCGTCGGCGAAAGCGGTCACCGTGCGGACGACGGGCTCGCCGTCGCCCGGGGACGTGGCGAAGAGTTCCTCGCTCTGCGTGCCGTACAGCGCCCGCAGTCGCGGCGCGTCGAGCGCGCGGGTCGGACCGTCGTAGACGACTTCGCCGGCGCGCAGCGCGACCGTCCTCGGGCAGAACTCGAACGCGTGCTCGACCTGGTGCAGCGACACCACCACGGTCACGCCGAGCTCGCGATTCAGCTCGGCGAGCAGCGACATCACGCGGCGGCTGGTCGCCGGGTCGAGCGAGGCGACCGGCTCGTCGGCGAGGATCACGCGGGCGCCCTGCACCAGCGCGCGCGCGATCGCGGCGCGCTGCTGCTGGCCGCCCGACAGCGTCGAGGCGCGCTGCCACGCGCAGCGCTCGATGCCGACGCGGTTCAGCGCCTCCCAGGCGCGCGCGTGCTCGGCGAGGGGCAGCCGTCGCGCGAGCGCTCGCCACAGCGGCTGGCGGTGCAGCGCGCCGGCCATCACGTTCAGCATCACCGGCAGCCGGTCGACCAGGTTGAACTGCTGGAAGATCGCGGCGACCTCGGCACGCATCGCGCGCACGTCGCGCGCGAGCACGCCGCCGCGCTGCAGCGTGCTGCCGAACAGGCGCACGTGGCTCGGGGTGCCCGCGTCCGCGCGGTGCAGCCCGTTCAGGTGACGCAGCAGCGTCGACTTGCCCGAGCCGGAGGCGCCGAGCAGCGCGACCATCTCGCCCTGCGCGATCCGCAGCGACACGTCGCGCAGCGCGCGGTGCTCGCCGAAGCGCTTGGAGAGGGACTCGACCTCGATCGCGGGCGTGGCCATGCCGGAGGCTCCGGTGAAGGGAGAGCCGGATCATCTAGACGTGCGATGACGGTGCGATGACGGCTTCGTGACAGGGCGGTCATCGCGCCGGGTCGTCGGTCCGGCACGGCGGTTTCCGGACGGAGCGCGTCGCTGCCCAGGCCGCGACCGCGCCGAGCCGGTGTCGACGCAGGTTCAGGCCCGCCGACTGATCCGCGGCATTGCCCGAACCTCCTTCACCGCCTCGCCCAAGCGGCGCACCCCCGCGTCGATCTGCGGGATCGACAGGCTGGCGTAGCCCAGGACCAGGCCTGCACCCTCGCGAGCCGCTTGCCGCCGAGCGTGGGCGAAAAGCGGCGCGAGCAGGTAGATGCCGACGCCCTTGCGGGCAGCCGAGGCGACGAGTCCCGGCCCGTCGGACGGACCGATGCCCGGCACCCGCACCACCACATGCAGTCCGGCTGCCGCGCCCAGGATCTGCGTGCCGCTCGGCAGGTGCTGTGCGATCGCGTTCAACAGCGCCACGCGCCGACGCTCGTTCTCTCGCCGGCCCCGCCGCACATGACGTTCGTAGACGCCGCTGTCGATCAGCGTGGCCATGGCGCGTTGCTCCAGCAGCGGGGCGTGTCGGTCGATGAGCTGCTTGGCCCGGCGGAACACCGCCACCAGCGCGGGCGGCAACACGAGGTAACCCAGACGCAACTGCGGCGACAGCGCCTTGGAGAACGTGCCCACGTAGATCACCCGGCCGTCGACATCGAGCGACGCGAGCGCGTCGATCGGGCGCTGGCCGTAGCGGAACTCGCCGTCGTAGTCGTCTTCGACGATCCAGGCACGTTGCCGTCGCGCCCAGGCCAGGAGGGCCTCGCGCCGCGCCATGGGCAAGGTGCCACCCAATGGAAACTGGTGCGAGGGCGTCACATACGCCAGCTTCACGCCTCGATCGGCCGGCAGCCCGCGGGTGTCCAGCCCCTGCTCGTCGACCGAAACGAAGAGGCCCCGCGCGCCCGTGGCCTCGAAGCAGCGCCGCGCCATCAGGTAGCCCGGGTCCTCGAAGACGAAGGCGTCATCGGGATCGAGCAGCACGCGCGCGCACAGGTCGATCGCCTGCTGCGAGCCGTGAACGACGATGATCTGCTCGTGCGTGCACTGCAGGCCCCGTGCACGCGCCAGGTAGGCCGAAACAGCTCGCCGCAAGCCCTCGTCACCCTCGGGAGGCGCGTAGTACAGGCGCGGCTGCACGTCCCACAGCGCGGCAAGGTAGGCGCGTCGCCATGCCACGGACGGGAAATCGCGCGAACCGACGGCCCCGTAGAGGAAGTCGAACGTGTGGGGCCGTGCCAGATGGACAGCGGGCAATGCCATGCGCTGCACGCGGTGGCCGAAGGCGGAGAGCGGCGCGACGACGCGGCCGGTGCGCCTGGCTGCGCGCGAATGCCTCGGCGAACCGGGCGGGCTCGCCCCCGCCGCGACGCGGGCCGCCCGGCCCGGCGAGGTGACGATGAAGCCCTCCGCGGCGAGCTGATCGTAGACCGCACTGACGGTGGTGCGCGACACCCCCAGTTCGGCGGCATGGGCGCGCGTGGAAGGCAGGCAGTCACCGACGTTCAGCCGGCCGTCGGCCATCTGCGCACGAACGTGCTCGTAGAGGCGGCGGCCCGCGCCGTTGGCACGAGACCTTGCGCTCGTGGTTGATGAAGTCGACTGGCCCATCGAGAATGCAGGGAACTGGATCTGGTCATTGTGCCGGTTTGCCACGAAAGTGCTTGCCGCGAGGCCACCACCTGCGGCCAAGGACCGCCTGAACGATGTACATCCCCCCGCACTTCGCCATGACCGACACCGCGGCCATTCACCGGGTGATCCGCGAGCATCCGCTGGGTGTCCTGGTCACGCACGGCGCGCAAGGCGCCGACGCCGACCACATTCCCTTCGAGTTCGACCCGACCGTGGGTTCGCTGGGCACGCTGACGGCCCATGTGGCACGCGCCAACACGCTGTGGCAGCGCTGTCCCACGGGGACACCGGCGATGGTGATCTTCCGCGGCGCGGAGGCCTTCATCTCGCCCAACTGGTACCCCAGCAAGCACGAGGCGCACCGGCAGGTGCCGACGTGGAACTACGAGGTCGTCCACGTCCACGGGACCTTGATCGTGCACGACGACGAGCGCTTCGTCCGTGGCCTGGTCGCACGGCTGACGCGGCAGCACGAGGCGGCCGAGCCGAAACCCTGGAAGATGTCCGACTCCGCGCCGGAATTCATCGATGCGATGCTGCGCAACATCGTCGGTATCCAGATCACCGTCACCTCGCTGGTGGGCAAGTCGAAGCTCAGCCAGAACAAGGAGTCGCGGGATCGGTTGTCGGCGGCCGACACGCTGACCACCCGGGGGCATGAGGAACTGGCACAGGCCATGCGCGACACCACGCGTGCGACCGGCTGACGGCCCGCTTCGAGGGCGGTGACCGACCTCCCGGAGGACGGACCCTCTCCGGGCCGAACGCCGGCCGGATCCGTCCGGTACGCCGCGGCCAGGATGCCGGCCTCGACGGCGATGATCGGCGCACCCTCGATCGTGGCCTGCGGATTGATCGGGTGGGACAGGCCGAACACCCGCGACGACACGACGCATGCCGTCCGGCTGCCGAACGTCTTCTCCACCGACAGGTGCAGCACGCCGCGCAAGCGCGGCGCCTCGGAGACGCTCGAACCGAGCGCCAGCGAGCGGGCTGGCGCCGACACCCTGCAGGCTCGCCGCTGCGACGTCAGGCCCGCAGCCCCCGCCGCAGCGCATCCGCGCACATCGCCACCGCCTCTTCAGCCTCCTCCAGCGCACGCCCCATCGGCACGAAGCCGTGGATCTGCCGCTCGAAGCTGACGAGCGTCGCGCGCGAGCCGTCCTCGGTCATCTTCTGCGCGTACTGCACGCCCTCGTCGCGCAGCGGGTCGTAGCCGGCCACGAGCACGAAGGCCGGCGGCAGCCGCGACAGGTCGGGCGCGAGCAGCGGCGAGGCGCGCCAGTCGAGGTCGTGCTTCGGGTCGTCGATGTAGTGGTCGTGGTACCACCGCATCGAGTCGGCGGTCAGCAGGTAGCCCTGCGCGTTCGTCGTGTGCGAGGGCGCGACGCGGCGTTGGTCGGTCGCGGGATAGATCAGCAGCTGGAACGCGATCGGAGGATCGCCCGCGTCGCGCGCGACGAGCGCGACCACCGCGGCGAGGTTGCCGCCGGCGCTGTCGCCGCCGACCGCGAGCCGGGCGGCGTCGACGCCGAGGGAGGCCGCGTTCGCGCGGACCCAGCGGGTCGCGGCGACGCAGTCGTCGACCGCGGCCGGGAAGCGGTCCTCGGGGCCCATCCGGTAGTCGACCGCGACGACCGCGCATCCCGCCTGCAGCGCGAGCTGGCGGCACAGCACGTCGTGGGTGTCGAGGTCGCCGATCACCCAGCCGCCGCCGTGGTAGTAGACGAGCACCGGCAGCGTGCCCTCGGCGACCGGGCGGTACAGCCGCAGCGGGATCGGACCGGCGGGGCCGTCGGCCTTCAGATCGCGCACGACCGGCAGCGCGGGTGGATCGGGCTGCGTGAGCGCGCGGCGCTCGCGGTAGAAGCGGCGCGCCTCGGCGGGCGTCAGCGTGTGCGTGGGCGGGATGCCGCTCTTCTCGATGAGGTCGAGCAGCGCGCGGGCCTGGGGGTGCAGCATGGGGGTCTCCCTCGTCGGCGTCGGGTCGATCGTAGTCGACGGACGGGCCGGACGTCTCCGGCGGCAGACCGTACGACAGGCCTCGCCGGGCCGCAGCGGCGCCCGTGTCACCATCGGCGTTCCGCTTTTCCGCTCGATCCGCACCATGCGCCGCACCGTCCTGTACGCCGGACTCGCCCTCCTCGTCGCCGCCTGTGCGTCGTCGCCCGACGGGCGTTCGGGGACGCCCGCAAAGGAGACGCTCTACGTCGTCAACGACGCGAGCCGCCTGATCGCGATCAACGGCGGCCGCCCCGGAGTCGCGCTCAGCGACCGCGCGCTCGCCGGGCTGCAGCCGGGCGAGCGGATCCTAGGCATCGACTATCGCGTCGCGCGCGGGCAGCTGTTCGCGCTCGGCAGCAGCGGCATCCTGTACCGCATCGACACCGCGACCGCGACCGCCTCGCAGGTCGGCGGCGTGATCCCGGTGCCGATGCGCGGCAACGAGTTCGGGTTCGACTTCAATCCGACCGTCGACCGCATCCGCGTGGTCAGCGACGCGGGCCTGAACCTGCGGCTGCACCCGGATACCGGCGCGGTCGTCGACGGCGACCCGAACGCCGAGGGCCTGCAGCCCGACGCCCCGCTCGCGTGGGCGCCCGGCGACCGCAACGCCGGGCGGCCGCTGTCGATCGTCGCGGCCGCCTACTCGTACGGCAAGGTCGACCCGAGGATCACCACCCACTACGCGATCGACGCTGCCAACGGGCTCCTGGTGATGCAGGGCTCGAGGGAGGGCGCGACGCCGGTGGTGTCGCCGCACACCGGCCGCATCACGACGGTCGGCCCGCTGCGCGCAGGCACGTTCGCGCGCGCGAGCTTCGACATCGCCGACGCGAGCAACGCGGCCTATGCGGCGTTCTCGCGCGCCTTCGGAAACGAGTCGGTGCTCTACCGGATCGACCTCGCGACAGGCGCGGCGACGCGGCTCGGTGTCGTCGCCGGCGGCCGCGCGGTCGCGGGGCTCGCGATCGAGCCCTGAGCGAGCCGCTCAGGCGGGCCGACCCGCGGACGCGTTCGACCCGACCCTGAACGCGCCGAGCAGCGACACCGGCCCCGCGGCCGCGGCGCTCTGCTCGACCAGCGCCGCGTTCCGCCGCGTCGCGCGGTCGATGTCGGCGACCGCCTCACCGACCTGCGCGGTGCCGACCTCGGTCACCCGCAGCGTGGCGGCGGCGTCGAACCGGCCGCCTCGGAGCAGCTCGATCGTACGGTCGCTCAGCGGCGCGAACTTCCCGCGTGCCTCGGCCATCGCCGCGCAGCGCTCCTGGACCTTCGGCGTCCCGAGCATCTTGCGCAGCGTCTCCATCGCCTCGGAGTTCGCCTTGGCGATCGCGGCCGCGCGGTCTCGCGTAGCATCCGACCGTCCATCGCCCGATCCGACCCGATGACCCCTTCCGCCGCCGCCGACGCCGCCACCCTGCTGTGGCGCCACTGGACCGCCCGCACCCGCCTCGACGCGCTGCCGCCCGCATGCCGGCCCGCCGACCGCCACGACGGCTACGCGGTGCAGGCCGAACTCGCGCGGTGTGCCGGCCAGCCCGTCGTCGGCTGGAAGATCGCCGCGACCAGCGCGGCCGGGCAGGCGCACATCGGCGTGGACGGGCCGCTCGCGGGCCGGCTGCTGCGCGAGCGCGTGCTCGCGCCCGGCGCGCGCGTGCCGCTCGACGGCAACCTGATGCGTGTCGCCGAGGTCGAGTTCGCGTTCCGCATGGCGCGCGCGCTGCCGCCGCGCGAGGCGCCGTACACGCTCGAGGAGACGATGGACGCGGTGGCGTCGCTGCACCCGTCGGTCGAGGTGCCCGACTCGCGCTACACGGACTTCGTGCGCGTGGGCGCCGCGCAGCTGATCGCCGACGACGCGTGCGCGTGCTGGCTGGTGCTCGGCGAAGCGACGCGCGACGACTGGCGTGCGCGCGACCTCGCCGCCTTCCCGGTCCGAGCGTCGATCGGCGGGCGCACGGTCGCCGAGGGCACCGGCGCCGCGGCGCTCGGCGATCCGCGCGTGGCACTCGCGTGGATCGCGAACGAGCTGCGGATGCACGGACCCGGCCTCGCGGCCGGCGACGTGGTGACGACGGGCACCTGCGTCGTGCCGGTCGCGGTCGCACCCGGCGACGCGTTCGTCGCCGACTACGGGCCGATCGGCTCGCTCGCGTTGTCGTTCGGCTGACCCGGTGGGCGAGCGCCCTCAGCCGCGCGACAGCGCTTCACGCGCCGCTGCCGGCAGGTCCGCGTCCACGCGCCCGCGCACCGCGACGGGCAGCGTCCGGTACGCCTCGCGCAGTTCGGCGAGGCAGCGCGCCTGGTACCTGAAGGTGCCCTGCTCGTAGCCCATGCCCCAGGCGGTGAAGCGGAAGGTCTCGCGCCCCTCGGCGAGCGCGGCCGCGTTCGCTTCGAGGAACGGCAGGTAGACCTCGGCGGCGATCGCGAGCAGCCCCGCGACCGCGGGCGGCGTCGGCGCGTCGGGCGCGCGCCATGCGCCCTCGACGCCGGACGCGTCGTCGAGCTGCATCAGCCATCGGAAGAGATGCGGGAAGCGCTCGCGCATCCGCTCGGCCGGCGTCGGATCGACCGCGAGCTGCGAGAGCTGGCCGAGCCAGCCGAAGTCGGCGATCGATGGACGCGCGCCGAACAGGTAGCGCTCGCCGGTCACGTGCGCCTCGAGCAGCGCCATGATCCGATCCGCGCTCGCCTCGACCAGCGGCGCGTTCGCCGGCGTGCAGCCGACCAGCGCCATCCGCCCGACCTGGCGGTCGCGGAACCGCGCGGCGTGCCCGAGGATCGCATCCCGGCCCTCGCCCGCGAGGCGGTCGAAGGCGAGCCACTCGCTCATCTGCCGCTGGTCGCGCTCGCGCAGCCAGCGGTAGAGGAACATCGCCTTCGTGCCCCACTCGTCGGCCATGTCCTCGAGCAGGTGCGCGAGGAACGCCTGCGCGGGATCGTCCGGCACGATCGAGCGCACGCCCGGATGCAGGCGCTCCAGCTCGTGCAGCATCGGCGTCGAGTCGTTGATCCAGCGGCCGTCGGGCAGCCGCAGCACCGGGATCACCGGCACCTTGACCTTCGAGAGCGCGTCGGGCGCGCCCGGCGTTCCGAGCTGCACCCAGTCGTGCGGCAGGCGCCGGTAGCGCATCGCGGCGCGCACCTTCATCGAGTAGGGCGAGCCGAGGCCGCCGTGCAGGACATAGCGGTCGGGCGCGGAGGGCTCGGTCATCGGGGGCTCCCGTCGGTGCGGCCCGACCGATCATAGCGGCGCTCGGCGCGCGTCCGCTTGACGCGGCCGCGGAGCGCCCCCATCTTCTCGGGCACGGCCGGTCCCTCGGCCGACGCACCGGGGAACGCCGATGGGCACGCTGCTGTGGATCGTCGCGGTCGTGATGATCGTGGCCGGGCTCGCGGGCACGATCCTGCCGGCGCTGCCGGGCGCGGCGCTGGTGTTCGCCGGGATCCTGCTCGCCGCCTGGATCGACGACTTCGCGCGCATCTCGGGCTTCACCGTCCTCGTCTGCGGACTGCTGATGATGGTGGCCTGGGGTGCGGACTACGTGTCGGCGATGCTCGGCGCGAGGCGCGCCGGCGCGAGCCGCCTCGCGATCGCGGGCGCCGCGATCGGCACCGTCGCGGGCGTGTTCACCGGCTTCGTCGGGCTGCTGTTCATGCCGCTGGTGGGCGCGGCGGTGGGCGAGTGGCTCGCCGACCGCAATGCCGCGCGTGCGGCGCACGTCGGGATCTCGACCTGGGTCGGGCTGCTGGTCGGCACCGTCGCGAAGGTCGCGATCACCTTCGTGATGGTAGGTCTGTTCGTGCTGGCGCTGCTCGTGCGCTGACACGGCCGCATCACCCTCGGGCGACCGTTCCTCGGAGCGGCCGTGCCGGACGTCGGTCGCCGGCGCCCGTTCGTGAGATCGGACACGACCGGGCCCGGGGCCGGCCCCGACGATGCCGCAATGAGCTTCGCCATCGTACGCCCCTCGACCGTCCGCGGCACGGACGTGTCGCGCGTGCGCGCGCTGATCGTCGACGAGAACGTGACCGCGCGGCAGGCGATGAAGAGCCTGCTGCAGGCGAGCGGCATCGACCAGGTCCAGCAGGCCGGCGACCCGATCCGCGCGATCCGGCTGATGGAGACCGAGCGCTTCGGCCTGGTGTTGTGCGAGCTGAAGTTCCGCACGCAGATGGACGGGCTGCAGGTGCTCGAGTACGTCCGCACGCGCCGGCTGCTCGACCCGGCCGCGGCGTTCCTGCTGGTGAGCGCCGAGGCGGACCGGACCTCGGTCGCCGCGGCGCGCGAATGGCAGCCCGACGGCTTCGTGCTCAAGCCGCTGTCGGCCGAGACGCTGTCGCCGCGGATCGAGCAGGCGCTGCGGCGTCGCGCGATGCTCGCGCCGGTGCACGCGGCCGCGGAGCGAGGCGACCCGATCGCGGTGCTCGCGACCGCCGAGCAGCTCTCGTCGCCCGCCTCCGAGGGCACGTCGCTCGAGCTCACCCGCTGGCGCGTGCAGGCGCTGGTCGACCTCGGCCGATACGACGAGGCGCGCGCTCTGTGCGAGCGCGCGCTCGAGGTCCGCGACGACCTGCCGTGGGCCGAGCTCGCGCTGGCGCACGGCGAGCGCGCGTCCGGCCGGCCCGACGCGGCCTGCGAGCGGCTGCGCGCGACGATCCGCGCGCATCCGTTCCACGGTGGGGCATACGACCTGCTGATCGAGATCCTGCAGGAGCAGGGCCGCACCGCGAAGGCGCTCGCCGTCGCACGGACCGCGCTCGAGCAGATCGCGACCTCGCGACGCACCCGTACGCTCGGCGAGCTCGCCTACGCGCACGGCGAGCTCGAGCTCGCCGAGAAGTGCTACGTCGACCTGATCCGCAAGACGAGCGCCTCGCTGACCAAGAGCGCGCTCGACGTCGGCATGCTCGGCCAGGTGTTCGTCGGGCAGGGCGAGTCGGACAAGGCGCTGCGCCTGGTCGCCAGTGCCGACGTCGACATGGCCGGCGACGCACCCTCGCAGGCGCTGGCCGCCTCGGTGCAGGCGCAGGCGCACGCGGCGATGGGCGACGTGCCGGCGTCGAGGTCGGCCGCGCGCCGGGCACTCGCGTTCGCCTCGATGGCGCCCCCGCCCGAGAGCGTCGCGCTGCTCGTCGCGCGCGGCGCGTTCTCGGGCGGCCTGCGCGGCGAGGCCGAGGCGCTGATCCAGAAGACGATCGCCACGCGTGCGCGCGCCGGCGGGCCCGGTGCGCTCGCGCGCAAGGTGCTCGGCGACGCGGGCATCGAGCCCGAGGCCTTCGCGGCCCGCGCGGCGAGCGCGGGTGCGGGTGCGCCGGTCGTCGACCAGGTCGTCGATCCGCAGGCCGCCGCGCGCGCGTCCGCCGAGGAGGCCGAACGCGGCGCGCACGTACGCGCGCGCCCGGCCGGCGCCGGCGATGCGGACGACGCGGCGGCCGACGACGACGCCAGCGCGCGCGCGGCCCGCGACGCCGGGGACGACGCGGCGGCCCGCCCCGCGCCGTCGGGCGAACCCGCCACCGCCGCCGCGAACGTCGAGCGCGCGCTGTCGGCGCTGCACCTGGCGCGCTTCGACGACGCGGTGATGCACATCGAGCACGCTCGCGCGCAGCTGCCGAGTAACCCGATGGTGCTGATGGCCACCGTGCAGGTCTACCTGCTGCAGATGCGGGCGCGCGGCTTCGATGCCGTCGCGGCCGCCGAGGTGCGCCGCTGTCTCGCCGAGCTCGACAGCCAGATCCCGGGCGACGCGCGCGTGTTCGCCGGCCTGGACGGCGCGCCGCTTGCGGCCGGCACGTCCTCAGCCGGCCGCTGAGCCCGACACGCGCGTCTCGAGCGAGCGCCGTCCCGCGGGGCTCGCGATCACCACCAGCGCGTGGCCGGGCGCGACCGCGGTGTCGTCCGGCGGATTGAAGCGCCAGTGCTCGCCGTCGCGGATCGCCACCAGCAGCCACTCGTCGCTGCGGCCGAGCGTGCCGACCTGCAGCGGCGCACTTCCGGCCGGCACCGGCACCTCGGCGACCGCGAGCCGCTCGCCCGCGCGCAGCAGCTCGTCGACCAGCGACACCATCTGCGGCCGGATCATCAGCGACGCGATCCGGTGTCCGCCGGTGAAGTCGGGCGAGACGATCTCGTCCGCGCCCGCGCGCAGCGTCTTGGCGGCGTTGCGCGGGTCGTGGATCCGCGCGACGACGCGCACCATCGGATTGAGCTGCTTGGCCGACAGGCTGACGACCAGGTTCTTCGAGTCATCGCCGGTGACCGCGAAGACGCCCGCGGCGCGTGCGATGCCGGCGCGCTCGAGCACCGCGTCGTCGGCGGCGTCGCCGGCGAGCGCGTGCAGCACCGGGTCGGCGTCGTGCCGTCGCGCGAGCACCGCGTCGTCGAGCTCGACGACGACGAACGGGCGGCCGTCGCCGCGCAGCTCGTCGATCACGTAGCCGCCCACGCGGCCCGCGCCGCAGACGATGTAGTGGCCCGACAGGGCATCGATCTCGGCCTGCATGCGGCGTCTCCGGTAGGCGGTGTTCAGGTCGGTCTCCAGCAGGAAGGCGGTGACCGTCGAGAACAGGAAGGTCATGTTGCCGATGCCGGCGAGCGAGATCGCCATCGTGAAGAAGCGGCCGGCGTCGTTGTCGTGCAGGTCGACCACTTCCTCGTAGCCGATCGTCGCGACGGTGATGAACGTCATGTAGAGCCCGTCGACCGCGGTCGTGCCCGGCTTGCCGAGCATGAGGTAGCCGGCGGTGCCGATCACGAGGATCGCGGCGAACAGCGCGATGGCGACGCCCATCCGGCGGAAGTGCGGGCTGTCGACGAGGATCGCGAGGAGGGTGCGCACCCGTCGATCGTAGGCCGGGGGCGTGCGGCCGGACTTGATCCGGCGCAAGTGCGGTCGCGGTCGCGTGGCGCGGCCCGGGCCGCGCCGGCACGCGGTCAGCCGAGGCCCAGCGCGTCCCGGTACAGCGCCGCGTAGCGCGCGGCCGGCGCGCGCCACGAGGTGTCCTGCGCCATCGCCCGGCGCATCACCCGCTTCCAGGCGCCCGGGTGCCGCCAGCCGTCGAGCGCGTGGCGCATCGCCTGGGCGAGCGCGTCGGCGTGTGCGCCGGTGAAGGCGAAGCCGGTCGCGCGGTCCTCGCGCAGCGCCGACTCGTCGGCGTCGACGACGGTGTCGGCGAGCCCGCCGGTGCGGTGCACGAGCGGCAGCGTCCCGTAGCGCAGGCCGTAGAGCTGCGTGAGCCCGCAGGGCTCGAAGCGCGAGGGCACCGCGATCAGGTCGGCGCCGGCGACGATCCGGTGCGCGAGCGACTCGTCGTAGCCGAGCCGCACGCCGACCGCGTCGGGCGCCGCGTGCGCGGCGGCCTGCCACGCGTGCTCGAGCGCGGGCTCGCCCGAGCCGAGCAGCGCGACCTGGCCGCCGGCACCCAGCCACTGCGGCAGCGCCGACAGCAGCAGATCGAGCCCCTTCTGCGGCGAGAGCCGGCTCACCACCGCCAGCAGCGGCGCGTCGGCGCGCGGCGCGAGGCCGAGCTCCGCCTGCAGCGCGCGCTTGCACGCGGCCTTGCCGTCGAGCCGCTTCGCGTCGTAGCGCTCGGCGATCGCCGCGTCGGTCGCCGGGTTCCAGACCGCGTCGTCGATGCCGTTGACGATGCCGACCACCCGGTCCGCGCGATGGCGCAGCACGTCGTCGAGCTCGTGGCCGCCTTCGGGCGTCAGGATCTCGCGGGCGTAGGTCGGACTGACCGTCGTGATCCGGTCGGCGAACATCAGCCCGCCCTTCAGGAATCGCATGTCGCCGTGGAACTCGACGCCCGCGGGGCCGGCCATCCACGCGGGCAGATCGAGCTCGGCGAAGCGGTCGATCGAGAAGCGCCCCTGGAATGCCAGGTTGTGCACGGTGAGCACGCTGCGCGCGCGCGCGAGCGGCGTGCGCGCGGTACCGTGCGCGGCCAGGTAGGCGGGCGCGAGCGCCGCGTGCCAGTCGTGTGCATGGACGATCCGGGGCGCCCAGCCGGGGTCGAGCGCGCCCTCGGCGAGCTGCGCGGCGATCCAGCCGAGCAGCGCGAAGCGCCGCGGGTTGTCCCGCCACTCGTGGCCGTCGGGGTCGAGATAGGGGTTGCCGCCGCGGTCGTAGAGCCACGGCGCGTCGATCAGGTAGGCAGGCACGTCGGAGCCGGCGAGCGTGCCACGCAGCAGCGCGACGCGCGCGGCGCCGAACGCTGCGCCCACGCGTGCGACCTCGACGGCGCCGCCGAGCGCCGCGCGCAGCGCCGGCAGCGCAGGCAGCAGCAGGCGCGCGTCGAGCCCGGCCGCACGTTGCGCGCCGGGCAGCGCCGCGACCACGTCGGCGAGGCCGCCGGTCTTGACCGCCGGGAACCACTCGGCGGCCACGTGCAGCACCCGCAGCGGGGCGCCGCCCTCATCGGTCGCGGGGCCCTTCATCCGAGGCGGGCCAGCATCTCGCGTGTGATCAGCGTGACGCCCTTCGCAGTGCGGTTGAAGCGCGCGGCGTCGGCCACCGGATCCTCGCCGACGACGAGGCCGTCGGGGACCTCGCAGCCTCGGTCGACGATGCACTTCGTCAGCCGCGCGCCCCGGCCGACCTGCACCTCGGGCAGCAGCACCGACCAGTCGACCTTGGAGAACGAGTGCACGCGGCAGCTCGAGAACAGCAGCGAGCGGTTCAGCTGGCCGGAGATGATGCAGCCGCCCGAGACCATCGACTCGATCGCCTCGCCGCGGCGGTCGCCGACGTTGTGGACGAACTTCGCCGGCGGCAGCTGCTCCTGGTAGGTCCAGATCGGCCAGTCGCGGTCGTAGAGATTGAGCTGCGGGTCGGTCGCGGTGAGGTCGATGTTCGCAGCCCAGTACGCGTCGAGCGTGCCGACGTCGCGCCAGTACGCGCCCTTGCCCGATTCGCCCACGCAGCTGCGCGAGAACGGGTGCGCGATCGCGCGGCCGCCCGCGACCATCGCCGGGATCACGTCGCGGCCGAAGTCGTGGTGCGTCTGCTCGCCGCTCATGAACTTGGGCAGCTCGTCGTAGAGGAACTCGGCGTCGAAGAGGTAGATGCCCATGCTCGCGAGCGCGGTGTCGGGGCGGCCCGGCATCGGCTCGGGGTTCGCCGGCTTCTCGGCGAACTCGAGGATGCGGTCGTGCTCGTCGACCTTCATCACGCCGAACGCGCTCGCTTCGGCGAGCGGCACCTCGAAGCAGCCTACGGTGCAGGGCGCGCCGTGCTCGACGTGCTCGGCGAGCATCGCCGCATAGTCCATCTTGTAGATGTGGTCGGCCGCGAGCACCAGCAGGTAGTCGGGCCGGTGGTGCCGGATGATGTCGAGGTTCTGGAAGACCGCGTCGGCGGTACCGCGGTACCACATCACCTCGTCGAGGCGCTGCTGCGCCGGCAGCAGGTCGACGAACTCGTTCATCTCCGACTTCAGGAAGCCCCAGCCGCGCTGGATGTGGCGCAGCAGGCTGTGCGACTTGTACTGCGTCATCACCGACATCCGCCGGATGCCGGAATTCAGGCAGTTGGACATTGCGAAGTCGACGATCCGGAACTTGCCGCCGAAGTAGACGGCCGGCTTGGCGCGGACGTCGGTCAGCTGCTGAAGGCGGCTGCCGCGGCCCCCGGCGAGCACCAGTGCCATCGCGCGCCGGGGCAGCTGGAGGCGGGCGAGCGAGCGTTCGGTCATGGCGGCTCCGGTGGGTGTCGCGAAGGGGGGGACGCGAAGGGGAAGACGCGTCGGGAGGGACAGGTCGAGTGTACGGAAATCCGCGCGGCCGGGCGCGGCCCGGCGCGGGGAGACGGACGGTGTCGACGGGCCAGCGGCGCGACGCCGGCCGCGGCGGGCTCAGCCCCGCCGCGCGAACCGCACCGCCACCGCCTCCGCGTCGATCGCGTGCAGCGTGCCGCGCGGCTTCACCGTCGACAGGCTCCGCGCGGCGAAGAGCGCGTTCACGATCGCCTCCTCGGTCGCCTCGATCGCGGCGGTGAACACCGCGTCGAGCCGCGAGGCGTCGAGCTCGCGCGTCGCGTGCACCGGCGGGCGGGGCGCCGAGAGCCCGAGCGCGGGCCGGGGATCGGCGACCGACAGCGCGAGCACCAGGTCGCCCGACCCGTTGCCGCCGATGCCGCCCAGCCGCCCGATGCCGAGCACGCCGCGCTGCGCGAGCCGCCGCAGCTGCAGCCCGGACAGCGGCGCGTCGGTCGCGAGCACGACGATGATCGAGCCGGTCTCCGACGGCACCGTGCCCGCGAACGGGTCGGGCGCCTCGAGCAGCGGGCCGATCCGCTCGCCGAGGATCGTGAGCTGGTCGCGCTCGCCGAAGTTGGACTGCACCCACGCACCGAGCATGTGCCCGCCGACGCGGCGCGACGCGGTGCCGCTGCCGCCCTTCAGGCCGAAGCTCTGCATGCCCGCGCCGCCGCCGACGTTGCCCTCGGGCACCGGGGCGGGCTCGCGCCCCTCGGCGACGGCGCGCGCGTCGGCCGCGTGCGCGGCGAGCGCCGCGTCGATCGCGGCGAGCCCGTGCTCGGGCCGCACGTGCAGCCCGACGATGTCGTTGGTGAAGCCGTCGTAGGTCTCGGCGACCACCGGCATCGCCCAGCCGTGGTCGTCGACGAAGACGGACGGCCAGCGGCCGACCATCCAGCGCACCGCGGCCTCGTGGCACGCGCCGACCGCGTGCGTGTTGGTGATCAGCACCGGGCCGAGGAAGGCGCCGTGGTGGTCGATCCAGTGGCTGCCGGTCATCTCGCCGTTGCCGTTCAGCGCGTGGATCGCGGCGCGGACCTCGAAGGGCCCGTCGCGGTCGGCGTGCGGGACGATCGCGGTGACCCCGGTGCGCACCGGTCCGCGGCCGGGCACGAGCGCGACCGGCTCGGCGGGGTCGGGCGCGTCGATGCGTTGCCAGGTGCCGACGGCGAGCCCGGGCACGTCGATGATCGCGTTGCGCGGCCCGGGCGTGCCGGGAAAGGGCAGGCCCCGGTCGCGGGCGCGCTGCGGCGGGGCGGGCGGTGCGGTCATGCGGCGGGCTCCGGTCGGGGCGGCGGGCACGGTCCAGCGTAACGCATCGGCCGGTCGGGCCCGACCCCTGAACGCCGCGGCGGGTACGTGCGCCGGTCCTCGCCGGCCGCCCGTCGCGGCGCAGTTGCCGGTCCCCCGTCGCGTCGCGACGATGACGGGGCCGTGATCCACCGGGGCCGTCCGCCCCTCCGCCTCCACCCCTCCCGACGATGCTCGTCGCCGAACCCGCCGCACCGACGGCCCGCGCCGCGTCCGCCGTCACGCGAGCGCCGCTCGGGCCCCCGCGCACGCCCGACCGGCTGATCGAGCGCCTGGACGTCCACTTCGCGGCCGACGCGAACGCGGTCTCGGTGCTGCTGGTGACCCCGGACGGGCCGATGGGCGAGCCCAGGCCCCGCGCCGTCTGGCCGCCGCGCTCGATCCCGCCCGCGGCGGTCGTCCACGCGAGCGCGCGCGCCCTGCGCGCGGAAGGCGTCCTCACCGCCTGCGTCGACGAGCGCCGCCCGCAGGGCGCGACCGTCCTCGCGACGCGGATCGAGACGCGCGACCGTCTGCTCGGGATCGTGTCGGTGCAGCTCGACGGGTCGCCGCCCGAGCTCGCGCGGTCGATCGAGCGTTGGCTCGAGCTGTTCGAGCGGCTCGCGGGCACCCGGCCCGAGCCGACCGCGCAGGAGCCGGAGGTGCGCGGGCCCGCCGCCGATGCCCCGGCCGCGCATGCCGGGCAGGCGCACGGCCCGATCGCGCGCGGCCCGACCGATCGGGCGCCCATGGCGCCCCCGGGCATCGCTACCGCCGCCTCGCCGTCGGCCGCCGACGGCGAGGCCGCCGCGCGCCCCGCGACGCGCGCCTCGATCCGACCCGGGTGGCCGGTGCACGACGCCGCTCTCGCCGGCGCCGTTGCCGACGGGACCGACGACGCGATCGAGGACCCGGCCGCGGCGCTGCGCGCGATCGCCTGCCATCGCGCGCTGTTCCGCGCGCCGAGGCTCGACGACGGCGTGCGCGCGCTGCTCGCGGTCCTCGCGCGGCAGCACGGCTGCGTGCGCGTCGCCTGCGGCTGGACCGCGGCGTCGCGCCGCGAGGGCATCGTCGTCTCGGGCGCCGCCGAGGAGCGCCCGTCGCGCGCGCTGCGCGACGCCTACGCGGCGGCGATGGACGAGGCGCTCGCCCGCACCGCCGCCGCCGCCTGGCCCGAGGTGCCCGGCCACGCCGGCGGCCTGCCGGTCGCGCAGTCGCGGCTCGCGGGCCTGCGCGGCGTCGTCGCGGTCTGCAGCGTGCCGCTGGGCGGTCACGGGCGCGCCCCGGGCGCGCTGACCCTCGAGCGCGTCGGCGCGCCCTTCGATGCCGCGACGATCGACGAGCTCGAGCGGGTCGCGGCCTTCGTCGGCCCCGCGCTCGCGGCCTCGCGCCGGTCGGAGCGGCCGCTCGCCGCGTGGCTCGCCGACCTGCGGGGCGTACTGCCGCGCTCGCGCTCCGCGCCGCCGTCGCGGGTCGGTCGCGCGGCGCGCTGAGCCTCAGCCCGCCAGCACGACCTCGGAGCGCGCGCTCCAGCCGCCGTCGTCCGCGACCGTGCGGCCGATGCCGAGGAACAAGGGGTCGAGCGGCACCGGCGAGTCGTCGCGCGGAGGGTGGTAGCGGCCGACGGCGTTGCACGGCCGGAGCTCGACGCGCGTGCCCGCGAGCGGACGGTCCGCGGAGTCGACGACGCGACCCGAGAAGCGCAGCGGCTCGCCGCGGGCCGTACGCCCGTCGCGCTCGATCGTCAGGTCGAGCGCCGGCTGCGGGCGACCAGCCGCGGCGCGCGCACCTCAGGCCTCGCCGTGCGCGTCGCCCGCCTCGTGCGGGCGCGAGCCGCGCTTGACCTCGACCATGTCGAGCCCGCGCACCTGGCGCAGCACGTCGTCGACCGCGCCCTTCGGCAGCGCGCCCGGCTGCTGGAACACGATCACCTGCTCGCGGAAGATCATCAGCGTCGGGATCGAGCGGATCCCGAAGTGCCCGGCGAGCGCACCTTCCTCGTCGGTGTTGACCTTCACGAACTTGACGTCCGGGTTCTCGGTGGCGACCGCCTCGAAGACCGGCGCGAAGGACTTGCACGGGCCGCACCACGGCGCCCAGAAGTCGACGACCACGATGTCGTTGCCGCCGACGGTCTCGTCGAAGCGGGCGGTGGTGAGGGTCTCGACGGCCATGCGCGGGCTCCCGTGACGCGAGTCGAAACCCGAAGGGTACGCCTTGCGCCGGCCGCGCCGCGGCAGAGTCCGGCGGCGTCCCGGGGGCGCGAACGGTGACGGCGCGTCGAGCCGTTCGAGCGGCCCGGGCGCGAGCACGGCCCGATCGAGGGTTCGGGCATCGGGCTCGCGCTGTCGCGCCACGTGGTCGAGCGGATGGGCGGGCGCATCGAGGTCGACAGCGTACCCGGACGCGGCTCGGTCTTGCGGGTCAGGCTTGCGTCCGCTCGGCCCCGGCCGTCCGCCATGGCGCCCGGATCGCCAGGTCGACCAGCGTCAGCTGGCGAGCGACGAGTTCCTGGCCGAGCGTGAAGGGCGTCGGGGGCGGCAGCTCGATCCACGCGTCGGTGTCGACGCCTTCGACGAGCACCCGCATGCCGGCCTTGCGCGCGATCCGTCGCATGGCCTCGTTCTCGGACAGGCAGTGGATGAAGAGCTCGACGATGCCGCGGTTGCGCGCGTGAAGCGCGCCCCGCTCGAAGAGCGCGGTCGCGATGCCGCGGCGCCGGTGGCCGGGCAGCACCGACAGCCCCAGCTCCGCGGCGCCGTCGAACAGCGCCACGTGCGCGACGCCGATCAGGGTCGCGCCCTCGCGCACGCCGAGCACCGCGTCTCGGCCGAAATCGATCCCCTCGATGTACAGGCGCAGCCATGCCGCGTCGGGGCTCCGTCCGAAGCGCATCCGCAGGTCGTGATGGGCGAGCCCCGCGAAGTGCTTGTGCAGTGCAGCACGATCGGCGTCGCCCATCACATGGACCAGGTAGGGCACGGATGTTCCTTTTCCGGCGACAGTGATCGGCAGCGTAACACCGGTATGCTGCGCTGCAATAGAGACTTCTCCCCATTTCCGGAGCCGCTGCCGTGCCCGTCGTGCGATCGTTCACGCTGCTTCACGTCCCCGCCCTAGAATCGGGCGGGTTCCCCCGCGCCTGACGGATATCCGCACCATGCCGACGCATCCGAACCCCTATCGCCAGGGCCTCGACCGCAACGCCGCCAACCATGTCCCGCTGACGCCGCTGTCGCTGCTCGACTGGGCCGCCGACGTCTACCCGGAACGCTGCGCCGTCGTCCACGGGCCGCTGCGCCGCAGCTGGGGCGAGCTGCGCGAGCGCGCGCGGCGGCTCGCCTCGAGCCTGGCCGCGCTCGACATCGGCGAGGGCGACACCGTCGCGGTGATGCTGCCGAACACCCCGCCGATGATCGAGGCGCACTTCGGCGTGCCGATGACGCGCGCGGTGCTCCACTGCATCAACACGCGGCTCGACGCGGCGACGGTCGCATTCGTGCTCGAGCACTCCGACAGCCGCCTGCTGATCGTCGACCGGGAGTTCTCGGCGGCGGCCGGCGCCGCGCTCGAGGCGCTGCGCGCGAAGGGCCTTCGCGTGCCGATCGTCGTCGACGTCGACGACCCGGAGTACGGGGGCGTCGGCTCGCGGCTGGGCGAGATCGAGTACGAGGCCTTCGTCGCGGGCGGCGACCCGGCGTTCGAACCGCGGATGCCCGAGGACGAATGGGACGCGATCGGGCTGAACTACACGTCGGGCACGACCGGCAATCCCAAGGGCGTCGTCGTCCACCACCGGGGCGCGTACCTGAACGCGGTCGGCAACGTGCTCGCCTGGCACCTGCCGCGCCACCCGGTCTACCTGTGGACGCTGCCGATGTTCCACTGCAACGGCTGGTGCTTCCCGTGGACGATGGCCGCGGTCGCGGGCACCAACGTGTGCCTGCGCAAGGTCGAGGCGGCGCTGATCTTCGGGCTGATCCGCGAGCACCGCGTGAGCCACTACTGCGGCGCGCCGATCGTGCACTCGACGCTGATCTCGGCACCCGCGTCGCTGCGCGCCGGCATCGACTGGGCGGTCAAGGCGATGGTCGCCGGTGCCGCGCCGCCGGCCGCGATGATCGAGGGCATGGCGACGATGGGCTTCGACGTCACCCACGTCTACGGCCTCACCGAGGTCTACGGCCCGGCGGCCGCGTGCGCGAAGCACGAGCACTGGAGCGCGCGGCCGCTCGCGGAGCAGGTCGACCTGAACGGCCGGCAGGGCATGCGCTACCAGGTCCAGCAGGGCTGTACCGTCGTCGACCCGCAGACGATGCGCGAGGTGCCGCGCGACGGCGAGACGATGGGCGAGGTGGTCTTCCGCGGCAACGTCGTGATGAAGGGCTACCTGAAGAACGAGCAGGCGACGCGCGAAGCCTTCGAGGGCGGCTGGTTCCGGACCGGCGACCTGGGCGTGCTGCACGCGGACGGCTACGTGAAGCTCAAGGACCGCGCGAAGGACATCATCATCTCCGGCGGCGAGAACATCTCGTCGATCGAGGTCGAGGACGCGCTGTACAAGCACCCGGCGGTGATGGCCGCGGGCGTGGTCGCGAGACCCGATCCGAAGTGGGGCGAGACGCCGCTCGCATTCGTCGAGCTGCGCGCCTCGCACGTGCCCGCGGACGCCGCGGCCGGGAAGGCGCTCGCGGACGAGATCGTCGCGCACTGCCGCCAGCACCTCGCCGGCTTCAAGTGCCCGCGCGAGATCCGCTTCGTCGAGCTGCCGAAGACCTCGACCGGCAAGATCCAGAAGCACCTGCTGCGGCAGCTGGCGAAGTCGGCGAGCGCGATCGGGTGAACGGCCGCGGCGGCGGCCGGCGGCATGGCGCGGGCCGTGTGCGGGGGCCCCGTTGACCTGCGTCAAGGCCGTCCTGCGGGGCGCTCCTACGATCGATGGCACCGGTCCGGCGCGCACGACGCGCGTCGGGGCCCGTCGTCCACGCACCGGAGCGCCCGATGAACGCAGCCGTCGAATCCCACGCCGTGTCGTCCGCCATCGCCGACGAGGCGATCGCCTCCTTTTCCCGCTCGCACGTCCACATCATCGACCAGATGGAGCGGCTGCGCGTTCTGCCGACGCAGCTCGCGCAGCGCGGCCTCGACGAAGGCGTGCGCGCCGCGGCGGCCGGGCTCTACCGCTTCTTCAACGACTCGGTGCTCGAGCACCACGACGAGGAGGAGCGCGACCTGTTCCCCGCGCTGCGACACAGCGCTGTGCCCGGCGACGAGGCGGGCCTGGTGGACGCTCTCGTCGCGCGGCTCGAGCGTGAGCACCGGGAGCTCGAGGCGCTGTGGGACCGCGTCGAGCCGGGGCTGCGGCGCCTCGGCCGCGGCAAGTCCGCGACGCTCGACGCCGAGGCGATGGAGGCGTTGACCGCGCGCTACGTGGAGCACGCCCGCTTCGAGGAGGCAGCGGTGCTGCCGCTGGCCGACCGGATGCTGAAGGCGGGCGACCGCGCCGCGCTGTCGCTCGGCCTGGCGATGCGGCGCAACCCGTACCGGGCGGTCGGCTACATCTGACCGGACCGCATCGCCGAGGGCAGGCGTCACGCCCGAGCCGCCGCGGGTCCGCCGGAACCCGCCGGTCGCCGTCCGGGTGCGTCGCCTGTCCGTTCGTCCGCGTGCCGCTGCGTGGCGCGGGCGATCGGCCTAGTGTCGGGGCCGTCCCACGTGCCGTCCGTCCCGCCTTGCCCGTCCGGGAGTGCCCATGAAGCCGTCCTTCCTCGCCGCCGCGCTCGTCTCGGTCGCGGCCGCCTCCGCGTTCGCCGCCGCGCTGCCCGCTGGCTACGACGACAACCCGTCGGTGATCGACGCCGTCGCGAAGGCAAAGACCAGCGGCAAGCCGGTGGTCGTCTACTTCGCCGAGCAGAACTGCCCGGTGTGCGATGCGCACGACGGCTGGCTCGTACGCGCCGACGTCCGCCAGGCATACAAGGACGCATACCATTTCGCGATCGTGTACGGCGACGACATGGTCCCGGAGGAGCGGGCGCGCTGGAAGGCGACCTACGTGCCGCGCGGCGCGCCGTCGTGGGTGGTGCTCGACTCGGAGGGCGGCTACGTGTGCACGGCCTCGGGCGGCTTCGCGACCGCGACCGCGGCGCTCGACCTGCACAAGGTGCTCTCGAAGGCCCTTGGTGCGCGCAACGCGTCGGCCGCCTCGTTCTCGAAGGTCAGCGACGGCCCGGTGAAGTCGCGTCCGTGCACCGAGCGCTCGCTCGGCCTGACGCCGAGCTCGACCTGACGTCCGGGGCCGGCCGTGCGCCGGCCGGTTCAGGACACTGCGCCCTTGCCGTAGCGGCCCACCAGCAGCGCGCCCTCGTCGAAGCGCTCGAACCGGTAGGGGGCGAGCGGCACCTCGGTCGGCAGTCCGAGCGCCGACTGCGCGAGCAGCCGGCCCACCGCCGGCGACAGCTTGAAGCCGTGCCCGGAGAAGCCGAAACCGACCTGCAGGCCGTCCCAGCCGGGCAGTGGGCCGAGCACCGGATTCCAGTCGGGGGTCACGTCGTACAGTCCGGTCCAGGTCGACGCCACTCCGGCCTCCTCGAAGCTCTCCAGCCGTGCGGCGACCTGCTCGCCGAGCGCGGCGATCGTGTCCAGCGGGACGTCGGCCTGGCCCTCGTCCGGGTCGGTCGCTTCGCCGGCGAGGCCCGGGCTGGCCAGCAACTGGCTGCGCCCGTAGCAGCGAGCGTAGACCATCGAGGCGCTCGCCATGTCCTTGAGCACCGGGTAGGTCGGCAGGTACGGGCGCGGCGCCTCGAAGGCCATCACCTCGTGCCGCTCGGCGATGAGCGGGATCGTCGTCCCGGTGGCGGGCTCGAGCAGCTGGCTCGTCCAGACGTTCGCGACACAGACGACCACCGCGGCTGAGTACGTGCCGGTTTCGGTGACGATCCCGGTGACCTTCGATCCGCTCGTCGCGAGGCCGGTGACCTTCAGCCGCTGTCGCACCTCGACCCCGAGCCGGCGGGCCGCCCGCGCGAAGGCGGTGGCGGTCAGGTAGGCGTCGGCGTAGCCCGCCTCGGGTTCGTGGCCGAACACCGCCAGGTCGTCGGTACGCAGCAGCGGCAGCAGTTCGCGGGCCTGCGCGGCGTCGATCTCGTCGGCCCGGATGCCCATCGCGCGCTGCTGCGCGAGCGACGCCCGGACCGCCTCGCCGCGTGCGTCGTCGGCGCCCACGATCAGGTAGCCACAGCGCACCAGCCCGCAGTCGGCCTCGTCGTCGCCGAGGTAGTCGCGAAAGCCGGTGAACGCGGCCCACGACCGTCGGGCGAGCTCGACGTTCTCGCGCACCGAGTAGTGCGTGCGCAGGATGCTGCTCGACTGGCTGGACGTGCCCTCGGCGATGCCGCCCCGGTCGACCAGCAGCACGCGGCCGGCCCCGAGCTTCGCCGCGTGCCACGCGACCGAGCAGCCGACGACGCCGGCGCCGACGACGATCAGGTCATACGAATGGGAGGGGGCGCGGTCGGTCATGGCTCGAGGAAGAAGAGGGTCCCGGGGTCGGGATGAATATCGGGCGCGAACGCTCACTCCCTGATCGGCGAATCGTAGACGATGACCGTGATGAACCGGATCGGCACCTCGACGATCCGCTCCGGCCCGTGCGGCACCGAGCCGTCGAAGGTCAGGGAGTCGCCCGGCTCGAGCAGGTAGGTCGCGTCGCCGTGCCGGTATTCCAGCCGCCCGGCGAGCATGTGGATGAACTCGGTGCCCGCGTGCTCGAAGGTCGGGAACACCTCGGAAGCGTCGTCCATGGAGATCAGGAACGGCTCGAAGCGCTTGCGCGGCCCCTGGTCGTAGGACAGCAGGTGGTAGGTGTGGCCCTTGGCGGTGCCGCGCCGGACGACCTCCATGCCCTCGCCCGCCTTCACCAGCCGCGCGGCGCCGGCCGGCGTGCCGTAGCCCTTGAACAGCGTGCCGACCGGGACGCCGAGCGCGTTCGCGATCCGCACCAGCGAGTCGAGCGACGCGGTCGCCTGGCCGTTCTCGATCTTCGACAGCATGCCGGGCGAGAGCTCGGCCAGGTGCGCCACGTCGGCGATCGTCAGCCGGTTGCGCAGCCGCGCGTCGCGCACGCGCTGCCCGAGGTGGCGGTCCAGGGATTCGATCGACGCCTTGGCCATGTTGACGACCATTATTCAACAAACTATCATCTCATTCAACAGATCCCCAGAGCTTCCGATCGGATCGCCCCCGATCCCGCCCGACACGCGCTGCGGCGCCGGGCACCGCCGGAGTCGCCATGTCTTCCCCCCCGACCGCCGCCGACGCCCGTGCGTGGCTCGACCGGCACCAGGCCCGATTCGTCCTCGCCCAGTTCGTCGACATCCACGGATCCGCCAAGGCCAAGGCGGTCCCGGCCGAGCACCTGCGGATGGTGCTGGAGGAAGGCGCCGGCTTCGCCGCGTTCGCCATCTGGGGCATGGGCCTCGGGCCCGAAGGCGCCGACTACATGGCCGTCGGCGACCCGTCGACGCTCGCGCCGATGCCGTGGATGCCCGGCTACGCGCGGATAGCCTGCGACGGCCACGTCAAGGGCGCGCCTTACGCGCTCTGCTCGCGGGTCGCGCTCAAGCGCCAGCTGGCCGCGCTCGCCCACGAGGGGCTCACGCTCTACACCGGCATGGAGCCCGAGTTCATGCTGCTCGCGCGCGACGCCGGCGGCGGCCTGCGGCCCGCCGACGCGACCGACACGCTCGAGAAGCCCTGCTACGACTACAAGGGCCTCGCGCGCTCGGCCGCCTACCTCGAGCGGCTGGTCGACGCGAGCCGCGCCGGAGGCCTGGACGTCTACCAGATCGACCACGAGGACGCGAACGGCCAGTTCGAGGTCAACTTCACCTACGCCGATGCGCTGACCACCGCCGACCGGATGATCTTCTTCAAGATGGCCGCGAGCGAGATCGCGCGCCAGATGGGGCTCATCGCGAGCTTCATGCCCAAGCCGTTCTCGAACCGCACCGGCACCGGCACGCACGTGCACCTGTCGCTCGGCGACGGCCGCACGAAGAACCTGTTCCACGACGACACCGACCGCCACGGCCTCGGACTGTCCCAGACCGGCTACCACTTCCTCGGCGGCCTGCTGAAGCACGCGCGCGCACTCGCCGCGGTCTGCGCACCGACGGTCAACTCGTACAAGCGGCTGGTCGTCGGACGCGCGCTGTCGGGCGCCACCTGGGCGCCGGCCTACATCGCCTACGGCGACAACAACCGCACCGCGACCGTCCGCATCCCGTACGGGCGGCTGGAGCTGCGGCTGCCCGACGGGTCGTGCAACCCATACCTCGCGACCGCGGCGATCGTCGCGGCCGGCATGGACGGCGTGCGCAACCGGACCGACCCGGGCCCGCCGATCAACGAGAACCTCTACGAGTGGACCCCGGCGAAGCTCGCCGAGCACGGCATCGGCCTGCTGCCGCAGACCCTCGGCGAGGCGCTCGACGCGCTCGAGGCCGACCCGGTCGTGCGCGCCGGCCTCGGCGACGCGCTCGCCACCGAGTTCGTGAGGCTCAAGCGCATGGAGTGGGTCGAGTACTCGCGCCACGTGTCGGAGTGGGAACGCGAGCGCTACGTCGAGTTCTTCTGACCGTTCCCCTTTCCCTTCCGTACGGAGACCCGATGCGATGTGCGGCATCGTCGGACTGATGATCAGGAACCCCGCACTGCGGGGACGGCTCGGCGAGTGGGCGCAGCCGATGCTCGTCGGCATGACCGAGCGCGGCCCGGACTCGGCGGGCATCGCGGTGTTCACCGAGCCGGTCGCCGACGGTCTGCGCAAGCTCAGCGTCAACGCGCCGGCCGGCTTCGACTGGGGCGCGCTGCGCGCGACGCTCGGCGACGGCGAGTCGCTCGAGGTGCGGGCCAACCACGGCATGCTGGTGACGCCGCGCGACCCGGCCGCGATGCGCGCCGCGCTGAAGGCCGCGTTCCCGCAGCTGCTGGTGCTGTCCGCGGGGCGCGCGATCGACCTCTACAAGGACGTCGGCACGCCGCTGCAGATCGCCGAGAAGTACGGCCTGTCCGGGTTCTCCGGCACGCACCTGGTCGCGCACACGCGGATGGCGACCGAGTCGGCGGTCACCCCCGAGAACGCGCACCCGTACACCGCCGGCGAGGACTGGTGCCTGGTGCACAACGGCTCGCTGTCGAATCCGTACAGCCTGCGCCGAAAGCTCGAGCCGCTCGGCATCGCGTTCGACGGCGACTGCGACACCGAGGCCGCATGCCGCTGGCTCGAGTGGCGCATGCGCGAGGGCGACTCGCTCGAGACCGCGCTGCAGAAGGGCTTCGACGAGCTCGACGGGTTCTACACCTTCCTGATGGGCACCCACGACGCGCTCGCGATCGTGCGCGACGGCTTCGCGTGCAAGCCCGCGCTGGTCGCCGAGACCGAGGACTGGGTCGCGATCGCCTCCGAGTACCGCTCGCTCGCGCACCTGCCGGGCGTCGCCAAGGCGAAGCTCTACGAGCCGCAGCCCGAGCGCATCTACGCGTGGAGGGCGGCGGCATGACCGTGCTCGAGACCTTCGACCTCTCGCGCACGCCGCTGCGCGAGGTCAACCGCTTCCTGCACCGCGAGCTCGGCGACACCACGCACGTGCGCATCGAGCAGCCCGACGGCGCGCACTCGATCGCGGTCGGGCTGGACGCGCTGGTGCACGTCGACGTCGACGGCCACGCCGGCTACTACGCCGCCGGCATGAACAAGCACGCGACGGTCGTCGTGCACGGCAACGCGGGCCCGGGCGTCGCCGAGAACATGATGAGCGGCCTGGTTCGCGTGAAGGGCTTCGCTTCGGTGTCGGCCGGCGCATCGGCCCGCGGCGGGCTGCTGGTCGTCGAGGGCGACTGCGGGCTGCGCTGCGGCATCTCGCTCAAGGGCGGCGACATCGTCGTCGGCGGCAGCGTCGGCAGCTTCTCGATGTTCATGGCACAGGCCGGCCGGCTCGTCGTCTGCGGCGACGCGGGCGACGCGCTCGGCGACTCGCTGTACGAGGCGGTGATCTACGTCCGCGGCGAGGTGAGGTCGCTCGGCGCCGACGCGCGCTTCGAGCCGATGACCGACGCGGACTTCACCGCCGTCGCCGGGCTGCTCGCGCAGGCTGGCCTGAAGCACGATCCGCGCGACTTCAAGCGCATCGCCTCCGCACGTTCCCTGTACCACTGGAACGTCGACGCGAACCAGGAGTACTGAGCGATGAAGATCCAGCGCGAGGAGAGCTGGGGCTACGACACCCGGATCCTCGACTACATCCGCCACGCGTCGGCCACCGGCCTCTACGAGATCCGCGGCCTCGGCGCCAAGCGCAAGGTCCCCCACTTCGACGACCTGGTGTTCCTCGCCGCGTCGCTGTCGCGCTATCCGCTCGAGGGCTACCGCGAGCGCTGCTCGACGAAGACCGTGCTCGGCTCGCGCTTCGCGACCAAGCCGATCGAGCTCGCGATCCCGATCACCATCGCCGGCATGAGCTTCGGTTCGCTGTCGGCGAACGTGAAGGAGGCGCTCGGCCGCGCGGCCACCGAGGCCGGCACCTCGACCACCACCGGCGACGGTGGCATGACCGAGGAGGAGCGCGGCTCCTCGAAGACGCTCGTCTACCAGTGCCTGCCCTCGCGCTACGGCTTCGACCCGGATCACGTCCGGCGCGCCGACGCGATCGAGGTGGTGATCGGCCAGGGCGCGAAACCCGGCGGCGGCGGCATGCTGCTCGGGCAGAAGGTCAACCCGCGCGTGGCCGCGATGCGCACGCTGCCCGAGGGCGTCGACCAGAGGAGCGCCTGCCGCCATCCCGACTGGACCGGCCCCGACGACCTCGCGATCAAGATCCGCGAGCTGCGCGAGATCACCGACTGGGAGAAGCCGATCTACGTGAAGGTGGGCGCCACGCGCACCTTCCACGACGTCAAGCTCGCGGTGCACTCGGGCGCCGACGTGGTCGTCGTGGACGGCATGCAGGGCGGCACCGCGGCCACGCAGACGGTGTTCATCGAGCACGTCGGGATCCCGACGCTCGCCGCGGTGCGGCAGGCGGTCGACGCGCTCGAGGACCTGAACATGAAGGGCCAGGTGCAGCTGATCGTCTCCGGCGGGATCCGCACCGGCGCGGACGTCGCCAAGGCGCTCGCGATGGGCGCCGACGCGGTCTCGATCGGGCAGGGCGTGCTGATGGCGCTCGGCTGCAACAGCGAGTCGTGGATCCGCGGCGCGCGCGCGGACGGCAGCGGCGGCGAGCACGTCGACTGCACCGCCGACTACGCGGCGCTCGGCACCGCGCCGGGCTTCTGCCACCACTGCCACACCGGCCGCTGCCCGGTCGGCGTCACCACGCAGGACGCGGTGCTCGAGCAGCGGCTGCAGCCGCCGGTCGGCGCGCGCCGCGTACGCAACTACCTGAAGACGATGGCGATGGAGGTCTCCACGATCGCGCGTGCCTGCGGCAAGCAGGACGTCCACCACCTCGAGCGCGAGGACCTCGCCGCGCTGACCGTCGAGGCCGCCGCGATGGCCGGCGTGCCGCTCGCCGGCACGGACTGGGTGCCGGGCCGCCGAGCGTAGGGCCGCACGGTCCGCGCCGCCGGTCGGGCAGCGTCGTGCGATCGTCCCGCGCGTCGATGTCCGAACGATGCCCTCATTCCGCCCGGCCGCCGGTCACCGCCCGTCGCCGCGCGCCGCCTGCGCGCGGGCCTCGGCCTCGCCGTGGTGCCCCCGATCGCCGCTGCCCTCGACCGTGGTGCGGGGGCTCGCCGACAGCGTCCACCGCGACGACCTCGGGCTGTACGGGTACCCGCGCGCGAGCATTCCGCAGCTCGAGCGGCAGCGGGCCGAGCTCCGGGACGCGCTCGTCGTGTTCCGCGATGCGTGGTCGACGTACGCCGGCACGATCCCGGCGGTGCGCAGCCTGTTCCAGTTCGGCGCCGACGCGCCCGACGACACCGCGCACCTGCTGTCGCTCGCGCACCCGCACCCGCACCCGCACCCGGGGCGGCTGAAGGGCGCGCGACGGCCCGCTCCGCTCGCCCGGCTCCTACGCGCCGCGCGCGGCCGTCTCCGACGTGGCCGCATCGCCCCGCCTGATACGGTCGTCATCCCGCGGCCGCCGCCCCGGCAGCTCGTCGCGGACGCGGCGCCGACCGGCCGGCGTGCGCGGCTCCCCACCCCGATGGACCGCAGCCCTCCCTCGACGACGGACCGTCCCGACGCGCGCTGCATCGCAGCGTCGTCCGTGGCTGGCGCGAGCGTCCACCATCGGGTCGTCGGCGTGCTGCGCTGGATCGTGCTGCTCGCCGCGCTGCTGCCGCTGCTCGCCTCGCTCGCGCTCGCCGCGTGGCAGCTGCGCGCGCGCGCCGAGGAGGGCCACGGGCGGATGGAGCGGCTGGTGCGCGTGGCGGCCGAGCACGCGTCGAAGGTCTTCGAGACCAACGAGATGCTGCTGCGCCGGGTCTTCGACCTGCTCGGCGACGAAGACGACGCGCGCATCGTCGCGCGCGAGGCGGTGCTCCACGAGCGGCTGCGCGCGATGGTCGCCGAGCTGCCGCAGGTGCAGTCGATCTGGGTGCAGGACGCGAGCGGCCATCCGCTGCTGTCGAACCGCTTCTACCCGGCGCCGCGCGTGCTCGACGTCTCCGACCGCGAGTTCTTCGTCTGGCACCGCGAGCGGCGGGGCGGGCTCTTCATCACCGAGGCGCTGGTCGGCCGCGTGACCGGCGACGTCTTCTCCGACCTGTCGCTGCGGCGCGAGCGGCCCGACGGCACGTTCGCAGGCCTGGTGTCGGTGGGCCTGCACGTGCGGACCTTCGACGAGCTGCACGCCGAGCTCACGCGCGAGCTGCCGGGCTCGGCGGTGGCACTGCTGCGCGCGGACGGCCGATGGATCTCGCGCGTGCCCGGCCCCGTGCCGATCGAGCTGCGCGTGGCCGAGGAGGGCGGGCTCGCCCGCGCGATGCGCGAGGAGCGCATCGCGGGCCGGCTCGAGGCGCGCTCGCCGATCGACGGCGAGCTGCGCCAGGTCGCCTACCGGCGCGTGCCGGGGTATCCGGTGTACGCGGTGGCCGGCCTCACCCGCGCCGACGTGCTCGCGCGCTGGCGCCGGGACATGGCGCTGCTCGCCACGATCGTCGTGCCGCTGACGATCGGCATGGTCGCGCTCGCATGGCTCGCGCTGCGACGCGCCGAGGAGAGCCTCGCTTCGGTCGAGCGGCTGCAGTCGGAGACCGCGCAGCGGCTTCGCGTCGAGGCGGCGCTGCGCCAGTCGCAGAAGCTCGAGACGCTGGGCCGGCTCACCGGCGGCGTCGCGCACGACTTCAACAACCTGCTCACGGTCGTCGGCAACAACGTGCACCTGCTCAAGCGGGCGGACTCCGGGCGCGCCGACTGCGCGCAGCTCGCCGCGATCGAACGCGCGGTGCGGACCGGCGCTCAGCTGACGCGACAGCTGCTCGCGTTCTCCCGCCGGCAGGTGGTGCGCGTCGAGACGATCCGGCTGCAGGAGCGCATCCCCGAGCTGCTGGTGCTGGTGCGCCCGCTGCTGCCGCCCGGGGTCGACCTCGAAGTCGAGGTCGCGCCGGACACCGCCGGCATCGAGGTCGATGGCGCCGAGTTCGAGCTCGCGATCCTGAACCTCGTGAGCAACGCGCGCGACGCGATGCCCGACGGTGGCCGCCTGCAGCTGTCCGCGCGCAACGCCACCCCGAACGAACCGGGCGACCTCCCCGGGCCGCACGTGCGCGTCGATGTCGCCGACACCGGCACCGGCATCGCGCCCGAGCAGATGCCCCGGGTCTTCGAGCCCTTCTTCTCGACCAAGCCGCACGGCGAGGGCACCGGCCTCGGCCTCGCGCAGGTGATGGCGCTGTGCCGCAGCGCGGGCGGCGTCGCACGCATCTCGAGCGAGGCGGGCCGCGGCACGACGGTCACCCTGCTCTTCGCCGCGGTCGACGCGAAGCAGGCGGCCGCCCGGCCCGCCGCGCCCGAGCCGCCGCGCACGCTCGGGCTGCGCGTGCTGCTGGCCGAGGACAACGCCGACGTCGCGGTCGCGACGCAGGAGCTGCTGGAGACCATGGGCTGCACGGTGGGCCGCGTCGCCGACGCGGACGCCGCGATCGCGCTCCTCGGCGCGCCCGGCGCGCCGTACGACGCGATGCTGAGCGACATCGCGATGCCGGGCTCGCGCGACGGCATCGCCCTCGGCGCGTGGGTGCGCGAACACCGGCCCGGGATGGGCGTGGTGCTGATGACCGGCTATGCCGAGCGGGTCGGCCGGGCGGTCGAGCAGGGGCTCGTCGTGCTCGCCAAGCCGTGTCCGCCGACCGCGCTCGCCGCGGCGCTGTGGAATGCGAGCGTCGCGGCGCGCGGGCGCGCGAGCCCTTCGGCGCAGCGCTGACGGCGCGCGCGAGGGGGTGCCCCGACTGTGCGTGTCGGCGGGGAACGTCCAGAATCCGGTCGATGGACACCGACCCGACCCCCGCACCGGCCGCGATGCGCGACGCCACCGCCGCACCGCAGCCGCTCGCCGGCGTGCGCGTGATCGAGTTCACCCACATGGTCATGGGCCCGACCTGCGGCATGGTGCTCGCCGACCTGGGGGCCGAGGTGATCAAGGTCGAGCCCGTCGGCGGCGAGCACACGCGCACCCTGCTCGGCTCGGGCGCCGGGTTCTTCCCGATGTTCAACCGGAACAAGAAGAGCGTCGAGATCGACCTGCGCTCGGAGGCGGGCGCCGAGGTCGCGCGCGCGCTGTGCGCGTCGGCCGACGTCGTCGTCGAGAACTTCAGGCCCGGCACGATGGAGAAGTACGGGCTCGACCCGGCGTCGCTGTCGGCCGCGAACCCGCGCCTGATCCACGTCGGCGCCAAGGGGTTCCTGCCCGGGCCGTACGAGCACCGCACCGCGCTCGACGAGGTCGTGCAGATGATGGGCGGGCTCGCCTACATGACCGGTCGCCCCGGCGACCCGCTGCGCGCGGGCACCAGCGTCAACGACATCATGGGCGGCATGTTCGGCGCGATCGGCGTGCTCGGCGCGCTGCTCCAGCGGGGCATCACCGGCCGTGGCATGGCGGTGCAGGCCGCGCTCTTCGAGAACAACGTGTTCCTCGTCGGCCAGCACATGCTGCAGTACGCGGTGACCGGCCTGCCCGCCGCGCCGATGCCCGAGCGCATCAGCGCCTGGGCGATCTACGACGTGTTCACCGTCCGCGACGGCGAGCAGATCTTCCTCGCCGCGGTCAGCGACGCGCAGTGGGCGGTGTTCTGCGACGTGCTCGGCTTCGACGACCTGAAGGCGGATCCGGCGCTCGCCACCAACAACCAGCGCGTGCTCGCGCGCCCGACGCTGCTCCCCCTGCTGCGCGAGCGGCTCGCCCCGCGTGCCGCGGCCGAGCTCGCCGCGATCTTCGAGCGCGCGGGGCTGCCGTTCGCACCGATCAACCGGCCCGAGGACCTGTTCGACGACCCGCACCTCGTGCAGACCGGCGGGCTCGCCGACGTGGTCGTGCCCGACGGGCCGAAGGCCGGCGAGACCGTCCGGGCCGCGCTGATGCCGTTCACGATGGACGGCGAGCGCCTCGGCGTCCGGCTCGACCCGCCGCGTCGCGGCGAGCACACCGACGCGGTGCTGCGCTCGATCGGCCTGGACGACGCGCGGATCGCGGCGCTGCGCGCGAGCGGCGCCGTCGCCTGAGGCGCACCGCGACCGTTCCGTGCATCCCCGGCCCTACACGACGCCCGTGAACCTGCCCGCCACCCCCTTCACCGCCGCTGTCGCCGGCGCCTTCTCGGCGATCGCCCTGCCGATGCTGTGGGACCGCTTCGGCGGCTCCGGCTCGGCGCTGGACGTCGGCCTCGTCGACGGCGTGCCGATGGGCGTGCAGGTCATCGGGCCGCGCGACCGCGAGGACCTCGTGCTCGATGCCGCGGCCGCGATCGAGCGCGCCTGCGGTACGCTCGTGCCGATCGATCCCCCGGTCGCTCCCGCGCCCGCCACCTTCCCCGCCACCGGCCCCGCCCCATGACCCGGATCTTCACCGCCTGTCTCGGCACCGAGACCAACTCCTTCTCGCCGATCCCGACCGGCATGTCCGTCTTCGAGGGCGCGATGCTCGTACGCGGCGGCGCGCACGGCCCGACGCCGTCGCTGTTCGCGGTGCCGCTGGTGCGCTGGCGCGAGCGCGCGCGCGCGCTCGGCTGGGAGGTCCGCGAGGGCCTCGCCGCGTTCGCGACGCCGGCCGGCGACACCACGCGCGCCACGCACGAGGCGCTGCGCGACGAGATCCTCGCCGACCTGCGCGCGGCGATGCCGGTCGACGCGGTGCTGCTGAACCTGCACGGCGCGATGATCGCCGACGGCTACCCGGACGCCGAGGGCGACCTGCTGGCGCGCGTGCGCGGGATCGTCGGACCGAAGGTGCCGATCGCCGCCGAGCTCGACCTGCACTGCCACCTCACCGCGAAGAAGGTCTCGAGCGCCGACATCCTGGTGATCTTCAAGGAGTACCCGCACGTCGACGTCGCCGAGCGTGCCGAGGAGGTCTTCGAGCTGCTGCGCCGCACGCTCGCCGGCGAGCTCCGCCCGACGATGGCGCTGCACGACTGCGGCATGCTCGGCATCTACCCGACCACCGCCGTGCCGATGACCGACATCGTCGCGTCGATGTCGGCGCTCGAGCGCGAGCCCGGCGTGCTGTCGGTGTCGCTCGCGCACGGCTTCCCATGGGGCGACACGCCCGAGGTCGGCACCCGCACGCTGGTCGTCACCGACGGCGACCCCGCGCTCGCTGCGCGCCACGCGGCCGCGCTCGCCGAGCGCGTCTGGGCCGCGCGCGATGCGATCGTGCCGCCGTTCCTGTCGATCGACGCGGCGATCGACCGAGTGCTCGCCGCCGGCCCTGGCGCGAAGCCCTTCGTGCTCGCCGACACCGCCGACAACCCCGGCATCGGCGCGGCCGGCGACTCGACCTTCCTGCTCGCGCGGCTGATCGAGCGCGGCGCAGGCGGGTTCGCGCTGTCGCCGCTCTGGGACCCGATCGCGACCCAGCTCGCGTTCGATGCGGGCGTCGGCGCGACGCTCGACATGCGGCTCGGCGGCAAGCTCGGGCCGGGCTCCGGCGACGCGCTCGACGTGCGCGTCGAGGTGAAGTCGCTGACCCCGTCCGCGCGCCAGCCCTTCGGCGGCACGATGGCCCCGCTCGGCCGGCTCGCGTGGCTGCGGATCGGCGGGCCCGACGACGCGGCGGCGATCGACGTCGTCGTCAACGACTACCGCATCCAGACCTTCCACCCCGACTGCTTCGCGCAGGCCGGCATCGACCCGATGCGCCCGCGCGCGCTGGTCGCGAAGTCGACGCAGCATTTCCACGCCGGCTTCGCGCCGATCGCACGCGAGATCCTGTACGTGTCGGCGCCAGGCTCCGGGTCGATGGACATGGCGGCGCTGAAGCACCGCACCGTCGTGCGGCCGCTGTGGCCGCGGGTGGCTCAGCCGCCGCAGGGGCCGGTGGCGCTGCGCTGAGCCGCGTCAGTCGATCAGCGTCCCGCCCGCCCTGAACGGGTACGGCCCGTCGAACTGCTCGACGCAGGCCGTGTGCGTCACCAGCGACACGCCGTTCCACCAGTGCAGCAGGAACGCGGGCGGCTCCATCACGAAGTCGTCGCGCGCGTCCGGATCGAGGTCGAGCGCGACCTGGTGCGCGGGGCTCGGGCAGGTCGTCGCGACCGTGCCGGCGAAGCGCACGGTGATCGCGCGGTGCAGGTGCCCGGCGATCAGCCGCTCGACCTGCGGATGGCGCGAGATCACCGCGGCGAGCCCGTCGATGCCCGCGAGCCCCACGCGGTCCATGTGGCCGATGCCGGTGACGAAGGGCGGGTGGTGGAGCGCCACCACCGTCGGCCGGAACGGCGCGGCCGCGAGCGTGCGGTCGAGCCACGCGAGACGCTCGGTGCAGAGTTCGCCGCCGCCCTTTCCCGGGATCACGGTGTCGAGCGCGACGAGGCGCAGCGGATGCTCGTCGATCGCGTACTGCACGAACGGCGCCCACTGGCGCAGGTACGCGTGGTCGCCGAACACCGCGCGCAGGCCCGCGCGGCCGTCGTGGTTGCCGGGCAGCAGGTAGAGCGGCATCGTCAGCGGCGCGAGCAGCTCGCGCAGCAGCCGGTACTCCGCTTCGGTGCCGAAGTCGACGAGGTCGCCGGTCGCGACGACGACGTCGGGCACCTGGGGCAGCGCGAGGATCCGTGCGACGCAGCGCTCGAGCATCGTCGCGGTGTCGACCTTGCGGTAGGCGAGCTTGCGGCCCGGCTTGATGTGCAGGTCGCTGATCTGGCAGAGCAGCATGCGGGTCACCGTTCGGAGGGGGCCGCGATCGACGACGCGTCGATCGCGAAGTGGACGAGGTCGCCGGCCCGCACGCCGGCGCGCGGCGGCAGCTTCGCGACGATCGGGGTCTCGCCGCCTGCGTCGACCACGAGCCGCAGGTGGTCTCCGAGGAAGAACGCGCTGACGACGCGGCCTGAGAAGTGGGCGCCGGGCGCGTCGACGACGCGCAGGTCCTCGGGCCGGAACATCGCGTACGGCGCCGCGTGGCCTGGGGGCAGCGGCACGTGGCCGCCCTCGAAGCGCAGCGCGCCGCCATCGATCGTGCCGGCGACCCGGTTCATCGTGCCGATGAAGTCCGCGACGAATGCGTCGGCCGGCGCGAAGTAGATCTGCTCCGGCGTGCCGATCTGCGCGATCCGGCCCTGCGACATCACCGCGATCCGGTCGCCGAGCGCCATCGCCTCGGCCTGGTCGTGCGTCACGTAGACGCTGGTGATGCCGAGCGAGCGCAGCAGCCGGTCGATGTCGAGCCGCAGGTCCTCGCGCAGCCGGGCGTCGAGCGCGGTCAGCGGCTCGTCGAGCAGCAGCACGCTCGGGCGCGGCGCGATCGCGCGGGCGAGCGCGACGCGCTGGCGCTGCCCGCCCGAGAGCTGGTCGATCCGCCGCGCGGCGAGCGGCTCGATGCGCATCATCGCGAGCATCTCGCGCACGCGCGCCGCGCGGTCGGCTGGCGGCATCCCGCGCACCTTCAGCCCGTACTCGACGTTGCCCGCGACGGTCATGTTCGGGAACAGCGCGTAGCTCTGGAACACCATGCCGACGTTGCGCCGCTCGATCGGCACGTCGGTCACGTCGGCGTCGCCGAAGCGCACGCGTCCGCCGTCGTCGGGCGACTCCAGGCCCGCGACGATCCGCAGCGTCGTCGTCTTGCCGCAGCCCGACGGCCCGAGCAGCACGATCGTCTCGCCGGCCGCGATCGCGAGGTCGGTCGGGTGCAGTGCGCGCGTGCCGTCGTCGAAGGTCTTCGCGCAGCGCTCGAGCACGATCGGGATGCCGGGCATCAGCCGGCTCCCGGCGGATTCGAGTTCGGGGTGAACGAGCCTCGCCCCTGCACGGGCTCGTCGCTTCGCGGGCGCTGAGCCGCGCTCGACGAAACCCCCGCTGCACCCCACTGCATCGCGACCAGCAGCGGGATCAGGATCACGAAGAACACCAGCGTGTAGGCGGAGCCGACCTCGATGCGCAGCGATGCATACGCATCCGCCAGCCCCACCGGCAGCGTCGGCGTCAGCGGCGTGTGCAGCAGCAGCGTCATGTTGAACTCGCCGAGCGAGAGCGTGACCACCATCAGGGAGCCGGCGACGATGCCGGAGCGGCAGTTGGGCAGCACGATGCCGAAGAAGCGCTGCCTGAAGCTCGCGCCGAGGCTGCGCGCGCCCTCCTCGAGCGTGCGCAGGTCGATCGAGGCGAGCACCGCGAGCACGCTGCGGACCATGAACGGCAGCGTGAACAGCACGTGGCCGATCAGGATGAACACCCAGCTGCGGCGCAGGTCGCCCCAGCCGCCGAAGGTGACGATCAGCGCGAGCGCGGTGGCGAGCCCCGGGACCGCGACCGGCATCACCAGGAGCTCCTCGATCGCGCGGGCCAGCGCGCTGCGGCTGCGCGCGAGCACGTAGGCGGCCGGAACCCCGATCACGAGCGTGCACGCCAGGCAGGCGAGCGCGATCTGGATCGACAGCCCGATCGTATGGCGGTAGTCGGTCCAGACCTTCGCCACCCAGTCGAGCGTCAGGCCGCCGCGCCAGCCCGCGAAGTAGTTGCGCGTGACGCCCGCCAGCATCGACATCGCGACCGGCACGACCAGGAACGCGCAGACCGCGAGCGTGAACGCGAGCAGCGCCCAGAACGCCTTCGAGCGGCGCGCGCGCCTCATCCGGCCGCCGCGACGGTGTTGCCGGCCGCGGTGCGCGCCAGCGCGAGCACCGCCCAGGTGATCGCCCCGAGCACGAACGACAGCGCCGCCGCCATCGCAACGTTCGCCTGCAGCGTGAACTCGGTGTAGATGACCATCGGCAGCACGTTGATCTTGGTCGCGAGCGTGAACGCCGTGCCGAATGCACCCATCGCGGTCGCGAAGCAGATGGCGCCTGCGGCGAGCAGCGCGGGCGTGAGCGCCGGCACGATCACGTCGCGCACGACGCGAAGCGGCCCGGCGCCGAGCGAGCGCGCCGCCTCCTCGATCCGCGGGTCGAGCTTCTCGGCGGCGGCCATCACGGTGAGGATCGTCCGCGGGATCGAGAAGTACAGGTAGCCGACGAACAGGCCCGCCATCGAGTACGCGAACACCACGCGCTCGCCGAACAGCGCGTCGGTGATGTCGGGCACCAGCCCCTGCCGGCCGGCGAGCATGATCACCATGAACCCGATGACGACGCCGGGGAACGCGAGCGGCAACGTCAGCAGCGCGGTCAGCACCTCGCGGCCGCGGAAGCGGTTGCGCACGAGGAAGACGCCCGCGATGCCCGAGATCGCCAGCGTCGCGACGGTGGTGGCCGCCGCGAGCGCGACGGTCGACACGAGGCTCGAGAGGTAGCGAGGCTCGGTGAAGACCGCGGTGTACGCCGACCAGCCGAGCCGCCCGGTGCCGCCGATGACGAACAGCCGCGCCAGCGGGATCAGGAAGAACGCGACGAAGACGATCGCCGCCGGCGCGATCAGCGCGACGAGCGTGGCGCGGTCGTGGCGATCCAAGGTGCGCGGGCCGCCTTCAGCCGACGTCCTGCCGGTGCGCGTGCCGGCTCAACCGACGTCCTTCTGGTAGCGCTCCCCGATGGTCCTGGCCGCGGCCGCGAGCTTGAACACGTCGAGCGGCCGGGCGCGCGCGTACTCGGCGTCGGGCAGGAAGCGGCCCCGGACCTCGTCGCTCATCGCCGCGGGAAACACCGGCCGCAGGAACGCGTTGGCCCAGTGGCGCTGGCCCTCGTCGCTCAGCACGAAGTCGAGCAGCTTCCTGCCCTGCTCCGGGTTCGGCCCGCGCGCGACCAGGCCCATCACGTAGGGCAGCTGCTGCGTGCCCTCCTGCGGGATCACGAACTCCACCGGGGCCTTGTCGGTGTACCTGCCACGGTAGGCGTTGAAGTCGTAGTCGAGCAGGATCGGGATCTCGCCCGACAGCACGCGCGCGTAGGCGGTCTGCGTCGGCACGATCGGCTGGTTCGCCTGCAGCTGCTTGAAGAAGCCGATGCCGGGGTCCAGCGCGTCGTAGCTGCCGCCGAGCGCGAGGTTGACGGCGATGACGCCGACCTGTCCGACCGCCGCGCTCGCCGGGTTCAGGTAGCCGACCAGCCCCTTGTACTCGGGCTTGAGCAGGTCCTTCCAGGCGCGCGGCACCGGCTTGCCGCGCAGCGCGGCGGTGTTGACGAAGAGGCCGAGCGTGCCCGAGTGGATCGTCGTCCAGAAGCCGTCCGGATCCTTGAGCCCCGCCGGCACGTCGTTCCAGCGCTGGGGCCGGTAGGGCGTCAGGACCTCCGCGGCGCGCGCCTGCGGGCCGACCTGTCCGCCGAGGTAGGTGACGTCGGCGACCGGGTTCGCCTTCTCGGCGATCAGCGCCGCGAGCGCCTGGCCGGAGTTCTTGTTGTCGGGCGGGACCGCGATGCCGAGGCGCTGGTTGACCAGCTTCAGCATGCCGCCCCAGTCGGCCCATTCGGGCGGGCAGTTGTAGCAGATCGCGCGCTGCGCCTGGGCGAGCACGGTGCCCGGAAGGGTGGCTGAGGCCCCGAGCGCGGCGGCGGCTCCGAGCAGGCTGCGACGGTCCATCTGGCGATCTCCCCGGTGTCGTGATGCGAGAGGCGCGACGTTAGAGTGCCGACGTGACGGACGGATGACAGGCCGCGGTGCGGCACGGTCGTTCCGGACGGATCCCGCGCGGCCGATGCGGGGCGCGAGATTGACCGGCCCGCGTGCACGGGCGGACACTGGATGTCGTCCGCGCCGATCGGTCCGCGCGGCCCGGCCCGGCCGCGCCGGGTCCGATCCGGATCCCAGGGAGACCCGCCATGCACCGCACCCTCCGACGCGTTGCCATCGGCCTCGCGCTCGCCGCGCACGCGGCCTTCGCCTTCGCCCAGTCGCTGATCGTCGACACCGCCGGCCTGGAACAGGCGCTGGCGCGCGGCGCGGTCGTCTGGGACGCGCGCGGCCCCGCCGACTACGCGGCCGGCCACGTGCCCGGCGCGGTCAACTTCGGCGCCGCCGGCGACCTGTTCCGCGACGCGAACCGCGAGGACCCGCCGTCGGCCGCGGTCGCCGCGCAGCTGTTCGGCACCGCGGGCATCGACATCGCGAACCGCGAGGTCGTCGTCTATGGCGGCAAGGGCGATCCGATCGCCTACTTCGCCGCGCGGATGCTCGAGTACTACGGCGGCCGACACGGCCGCGTCTACCACGGCGGCATCGACGACTGGCGCGCCGCAGGCCGGCCGCTCTCGACGCAGGCGACGAAGCTGCCGCCGCTCGCGCTCGAGCTGAAGGCCGAGCGCGTCGGCACGTTGTGGACCCACGAAGTGATCGATCGCGTGAAGGCCGGCGGCGCGCAGATCCTCGACACGCGCACCGAGCGCGAGTTCTCCGGCGAGGACATCCGCGCGATCCGCGGCGGGCACATCGCCGGCGCGGTCAACATCCCCTACGAGGCCAACTGGGTCGACCCGGACACGCCGTCGAAGCTGGCGTCGCGCCGCGTGCAGAACAAGGACGGCATGTCGCTCAAGCCGGCCGACCAGCTGCGCTCGCTCTACGCGCGGCTCGACCCGTCGAAGGAGACGGTCGTCTACTGCCAGAGCGGCGTGCGCGCGTCCGAGACCGCGGTGGTGCTGCGCGAGCTCGGCTTCACCGACGTGAAGGTCTACGAGCCGTCGTGGCTCGGCTACGCGGGCGTGCTGTCGGCGCCGGCGGGCAACGAGGTGTTCGTCAACGTGGGCGCGCTGAACGGGCAGATCGCCTCGATGCAGGCGCGGCTGCGGCAGCTCGAGGCGGCGCTGCAGGCGCTGCAGCCGAAGCCCGCGCAGTAGCCGGCACCCGTGCGGCCGCCGGGGGCACGTTGGCAGCAGGGGCGGCGTTGACCCCGCGGCCGCCACCGGCGAGACTCCCGGTCGAACGGCCACGCCCGTCGTCCCTCGAGTGGGCGTCGACGGAGACCGCGACGCCGCACCTCCCCGATGTCCCGCCTCGCCCTCACCCGCGACACCATCCTCGACGGCACGCTGCACGCGGCCGTCCGCGAGGTCCTCGGCCCCGACGTGGCGTTCATGTCGGACGACGAGCGACGCGCACAGATCGACGACATGCTCGCGCGCGCGCCCGAGCCGTCGCGGGTCTGGGTCTTCGCGTTCGGCTCGCTGATCTGGAACCCGGCGTTCCTGCACGCCGGCAGGCGCGTCGCGCGCGTGCACGGCTGGCACCGGCAGTTCTGCCTGTGGGTGAGGGCGGGTCGCGGCACGCCGGACAACCCCGGGCTGATGCTGTCGCTGGAGTCGGGCGGCAGCTGCACCGGTGTCGTCTACCGGCTCGCGCCCGGCACCGAGCGCACCGAGCTCGACGTGCTCTGGCGCCGCGAGATGTTCACGATGTCGTACCGGCCGGTGTGGGTCGCGGCGCGTACGCCCGAGGGTGTCGTGCACGCGGTCGCGTTCGCCGCGAACCGCGCGCACGAGCGCTACGCGCCGCGCCTCGATGCGGACGCGATCGTCCACCACCTGGCCACCGGCGCAGGCCGGCTCGGCCGCTGCTGCGACTACCTCTTCGACACCGTCGCGCACTTGCGCGAACTCGGCATCCGCGACGCGGCGCTCGAGGCCCTCGAGGCGCGCGTGCGCGCCCGCGCCCCCGCCGGATGACCCCGCGCGCCGCCCGGTGCCGGTGCGTCTCGGCCGAGCGCGATGCCCGCCCCCGACATGGCCGCGATGCAGAAGCTACCGGATCATCAACGCGCGGCAGGTGCTCAACGTGAAGGACATGTACGCGTCGATCCTCGCCGCGGGCGTGCTCGGCGACCTGCTGGACGTCGGCGTCCTGGTGCTCGACGAGCGCATCATCCACTGGAGCGGCCGGGCGTGAGCGCGGTGCCGCATTCGGGCGCCACGCTGCCCGCGACCGAGCGCCCGCGGCTCACGATCCGCGGGCCGTGCAAGTCGTTCGGCGGCTCGCCGTTCCACCAGGACTTCGATCTCGACCTGCCGCGGCAGGCGGTGACCAGCCTCTTCGGGCCGAACGGCTGCGGCAGGTCGACGCTGATCGACCCGGTCGCGGGGCTGCTGCCGATCGATCGCGGCGAGGTGCGGTTCGACGGCAAGACGCTGCGCGCCGAGGTCGGGCGTCGGGTCGGGCTGCTCGACTCCGCGACGACGCTGTTCATCCGCGACCGGCTCCGGCCGGTGCTCGTCGAGAGCGGGACCGCGATGGTGCTGGTGCCGCGCGACCTGGAGGAGGCGGTCTGGCTCGCCGCGCACGCGCTGCGCGTGTTCCAGCGCGAGGTCCGCAAGGGGGAGGGCGCACCGTGAGCATCCACGACCGCGACATGCTCGGGGCGTTCGTCGCGCGCGCGCCGGTGGAGCGCGGGGGCGCCCCGGCAGGACCGCTCGCCGGAGTGCCCTTCGGGCTCAAGGACCTGTTCCACGTCGCCGGCGTACCGACCGCGTTCGGCCACCCGGCGTGGCTCGCGTCGCATCCGGTGCCCGACACCGACGCGACGGTGCTGGCGCGGCTGCTCGCCGCCGGCGCACGGCTCGTCGGCAAGACCCACTGCGACGAACTCTGCTACAGCCTGAACGGGCAGAACACGCACTACGGCACGCCGGTCAACGTCGCCGCGCCCGGCCGCCTGCCCGGCGGCTCGTCGAGCGGCTCGGCCGCGGCGGTCGCGGGCGGCCTCGTGCCCTTCGCGATCGGCAGCGACACCGGCGGCTCGGTGCGGGTGCCCGCGTCGTACTGCGGCGTGTTCGGCATGCGCACGACGCACGGCGCGGTGCCGCTCGACGGCGCGGTGCCGTTCGCGCCGAGCTACGACACCGTCGGCTGGTTCGCGAAGGACGCGACGCTCTTCGAGCGCGTCGGGCGCGTGCTGCTCGCCGACGACGCGCCCGCCGCGGTGCCGCGCCGGCTCCTCGTCGCGACCGATGCGCTCGAGCGCGCGCTGCCGGCCACCCGCGACGCGCTGCAGCCGCTGCTGGCGCGCGTCGCCGACGCGATCGGCGGCGCGCTCGACGCGCGTGCCGTGGCCGAGGAGGGCCTGGAGGCGTGGATGCAGGACTTCCGCGTGATCCAGGGCAGCGAGATCTGGGCGACGCACCGCGACTGGCTCGCGTCGCTGAACCCCGAGTTCGGCGGCGGCATCCGCGAGCGCTTCCGCTGGGTCGCGACGCTGACGCCGGACGACGTGGCGCCCGCGATGCGGCGCCGGACCACGATCGCCGCGCGGCTGCATGCGCTGCTCGCCGACGACGCGGTGCTCGCGATCCCGACCACGCCCGGCATCGCGCCGCGCCTCGACACGCCGGTGCCGGAACTCGAGGCCTGGCGCAACCGCTGCCTCGGCCTGCTGTGCATCGCCGGCCACGCCGGGCTGCCGCAGGTGAGCCTGCCGGCCGGCACGGTGGACGGCTGCCCGACGGGGCTGTCGCTGGTCGCCGCGCCGGGCCGCGACACGATGCTGCTCGCGCTCGCCGGACGGCTCGCCGCCTGAGCGGTGCGCGCGCGGCGGCGGGCTACCATCGAGCCTCCACGACCGAGGAGGCCTGCCGTGCACGCGCAGCCCGCAGCGATCTTCGACGCCGGCGCCGTGCTGCTGACGTCCGGCCACACCTGCCGCGGCGCGAGGCTCTCGTACCGCACCTGGGGCACGCTGTCGCCCGCGAAGGACAACGTGGTGCTGTACCCCACGTCGTTCTCGGCGCAGCACACCGACACCCAGTGGCTGATCGAGCCCGACGGCATCCTCGATCCCGGGCGCTGGTTCGTCGTGATCCCCGACATGATGGGCAACGGCCTGTCGACCTCGCCGTCGAACATGCCGCCGCCGTTCGACCGCGGCCGCTACCCGCACTGGTCGATCCTCGACAACGTCCGCGTGCAGCGCCGCATGCTGCGCGAGGTGTTCGGCGTCGAGCGGCTCGCGATGGTCTACGGCTGGTCGATGGGCGGCATGCAGGCGTACCAGTGGGCGTCGAGCTTCCCCGACGAGGTCGAGCGAGCCGCGATCGTCTGCGGCGCGGCCCGCTGCGCACCGCACAACCACGTGTTCCTGGAAGGCGTGAAGGCCACGCTGTGCGCGGACCCCGCATGGAACGGCATCGGGTTCGACGCGAAGCCCGAGCGCGGGCTGCGCGCGATGGGCCGGGTCTACGCCGGCTGGGCGATGTCGCAGGACTTCTACCGCGACCGGCTGTGGACGCAGCTCGGCTTCTCGTCGCTCGAGGACTGGCTGGTGGGCGCCTGGGAAGGCAACTTCCTGCGACGCGACGCGCACGACCTGCTCGCGCACGTGCACACCTGGCAGCACTCGAGCATCGCCGACGATCCGGCGCACGGCGGCGACCTCGAGCGCGCGCTGCGCGCGATCACCGCCAAGGTGCTCCTGATGCCGTCACGCACCGACCTGTACTTCCGCTGGCAGGACAACGCCGCCGAGCTGCCCTTCATCGCCGACGGCCGGCTCGCGGTCATCGAGTCGGCGTGGGGGCACCGCGCGGGGAATCCGGTGCACCGGGGGGAGGACTGGGCGGTCGTGCGCGACGAGGTGCGGGCGCTGCTGGCGCGCTGAGCAGCGCGGGTCAGAACGTGCGGCGCAAGCCGGCCTGCGCGATCCGTGCATCGAGCGGCGCCAGCCCCGGGCTGCCGGAGCCTCCGATCCGCATGCCCAGCGTCGCGGCACCGAACGCGGACAGCCGCGTGTCCGAGCTGCGCGACGCGGCCGGCTGCGCGAGGAAGCCTGGCGGGAACGGCTCGCCGAGCACCGGGTCGTAGACCGGGTCGTAGTAGAAGCGCGCGGCGCTCTGGGTGTGGAACCGCGCGAGCGGCGCGATCGACCAGCCGCCCGGCAGCGGGCGCACCCACTCGAACGACGCGGTGTGGGCGCGCACGCCCCAGTCGTCGCGGTAGCGCCGGTACGACGTGCGTAACGTCGAGCCGTCGAGCGTGCCACCGTCGACGTGGTGGTTCCAGCGCAGCTGGACGAAGCCCTGCGTCCGGCTGTCGGGTCGCCGGTCGAGCGCCTTGTAGGGGTCCGACAGGTCGCCGGTGTGCCGGGCCGCGCCGAGCGCGACCTGCACGATGTCGACCGGCGACGCGACGCGCGTGACCGAGGCGAGCACGTCGGCGAAGCGCCGGGTGCCCGCGCCCGCACGGCCCGCGACCGGCTCGAGCCGGTCGTTCGCGAAGCCGGTCGACAGCGACCAGGTCGTGTTCGCCGCCTCGTCGTCGACGGCGGCCTCGAACGACAGCGCGCGCGACCGGTCGTCGCGCTCGTCCGAGTGCAAGGCGCCCACCGTCCAGCGCGAGCGGGCCGCGTGGCGCGTCAGGCGCCAGTCGCCGGCGGTGCGCCGATCGGAGATGCGCGACGCGCTGCTGATCGCGGCGTGCCAGGCCGGCGACGCACCGGACACCGCATCGACCCCCAGCGATCCCGCGGCGGACCAGTCGCCGCCCAGGGGCGTGACGAACCATGCCGACGGCGAGTCCACGCGGATGCGATCCAGTCCGGGCTGCGCATCGCGGTAGTGCAGCCACCGGAAGCCGACCTGCCGCTCGGGCAGCGTGTCCGCGAGTGCGGTCGGGGCCACGCCGGGCAGCGCGAGTGCGGCGCCGAGCAGCATCGGCCGCACGGCCCGGGCGGCGGGCGGCGGCGCGTTTCCGGCGGCCGGCGTCAGCGGCATCCGCAGCCGCCGGCTCCGGCCCGGTCGCCGCCCGCAGCGGCCTCGCGGTTCGCGTAGACATGGCGCTCCAGGCCGCCGTCGGTCGCCGAGCCGCCGATCCGCATCTCCGTCAGGGCCAGCGCCCGCTTCTCCCACGGCTGCACCGGGCGTGCGCCGCTGCAGCCGGCGAGCGCGCCCGCGAGCGGCAGCGCCGCCGCGCGGAACGCGGCCGTCCTCATCGCGGCGAGCCGCCGCCGGCCGGCGGCGCGGCACCGCTCGCATCCGCCGCCGGGAAGGCGAGGGCGGCCTCGATCAGCGCCTCGAGCACGGCACGGTCGGCGTCGCGGAAGCCTTCGTGCGCGTACAGCACGCGACCGTCGCGCCCGATCAGCACCGAGGTCGGCATCGCCTTCGTCCCGTACAGCTTCGCCACGCGCGCCTCGGGGTCGAGCGCGATCGTGAACCCCACCGGCGTCGACGCGAGGAAGCGGACCCGCTCGGCCTCGCGCGTGTCGACGTTCACGCCGACGACCTCGAGCCCCGTGCTCGCGTGGCGGCGGTGCATCGCGTCCATCCACGGCAGCGAGCGCCGGCACGGCGCGCACCACGACGCCCAGACGTCGAGGTACACGACCCGGCCGCGCAGCGCGTCGAGGTCGACACGTCCGCCGTCGCGCGTCGGCAGCTCGAAGCGCGGCGCGATCGCGCCGGGCATCGCCCCCTGCGCCTGCACGGACGCGAGGGACATCGACAGCCCGACCGCGACGGTGCCGTTGACGACCGCACCGAGCCACGCCGCGATGTCCGCGACGTCGCGCGCGTCGACGTGGGCCGAGAGGAAGCCCATGCCGCCGCGGTTTCGCTCGATCGCGAGGAGCGCGGGCAGGAGGCGGGCGGGCGGGGCCATGCCGGACGTTCGAGGACGAAGTCGCCGACGCTACGGTCCCCGCATGTCAGGTCGATGACCGTCCGGATCCGCAGGCCGTCGCCGAGCGGGCGTGGAGCGCCCCGGACATCCGACCCGCGAGCCGCACCGCGCGGGGCGGCCCGCGCCGCGCGGTCACTGCGAGGCGAGCCCGAACGCCGCGATCAGCTTCGCCCACTCGGCCTGCTCGGCCAGGATCGTGGCCCGCAACTGCGCCGGCGTCGACGGCTCGACGAACACCGCGCGCCGCTCGAGGTCGGCCCGCAGCGCCGGGTCGCGAAGCGCGGCCTCGAGCGCCGCGGCGAGCTTCGCCACCACTTCGGGCGGGGTGCGCGCCGGCGCGAACAGCGCCTGCCAGGTGGGCACGTCGACCTGCGGGTAGCCCGCCTCGGCGATCGTCGGCACCTCGGGCATCAGCGGGCTGCGCTGCGGCAGCAGCGTCGCGAGCACCCGCAGGCGGCCGTCCTTCGCCTGCGTCTGCGCGAGCGAGACCGGGCCGACGTTGAGCTGCACGCGTCCCGCGACCAGGTCGGGCATCGCCTGCGCGCCGCCCTTGTACGGCACGCGCGTCATCTCGACGCCCGCGGCGCGCATGAACTGCGCCGCGCCCATCAGCTCGCTGTTCGTGCTGCTCGCGAAGGCGAGCCTGCCGGGGTTCGCCTTCGCCCAGGCGGCGAGTTCGCGCATCGAACTCGCCGGCACGTCGGGGTGCACCATCACGCAGAAGGCGACGCGACCGATGCGGCCGACCGGCGCGAGCTCGCCGAGCCAGTCGAACGACGGCGGGCTCGACATCAGCGGCGTGGCGATCATCGAGCCGACCGCGTAGAGCAGCGTGTGCCCGTCGGCCGGCGCCGCCGCGACCGCGCGCGCCGCGATCAGGCCGTCCGCGCCCGGCCGGTTCTCGACGAGCACCGGCTGGCCGAGCGACGCCGACATCGCCTGCGCGGTCGCGCGGGCGAGGATGTCGCTCGGGCCGCCCGGCGGCAGCGGCACGACCATCCTGAGCGGCTTCGACGGGAACGTGTCCTGGGCCCCGGCGCCGGGCGCGGCGCCGGCCAGCAGGCCGAGGGCCACGAGCACGGCGGACAGCATCGATCTCGGTGACATCGCGGGCGTGCCTTCGCATCGGGTGGAGACGCGCCCACTCTAGGGCGCGCGCGCTCGCCCGGAAACGGCGCGCGCGGCACAATCGCCTTGAACCCCCGGTTCAAGCCATCTCCCGTCGAGACACGATGGACAAGCTGCGCGCGCTCCAGTACTTCGTCGCCGCGGCCGACGGCGGCAGCCTGTCGGGCGCCGCGCGCGCGTTCGACGTCAGCGTGCCGGCGGTCGCCAAGCTCGTCGGCGCGCTCGAGCGCGAGCTCGGCGTCGCGCTGTTCGACCGCACGACCCACGGCCTCACGCTGACCGCGCGCGGGCAGACCTACCTCGAGTCGTGCCGGCCGCTGCTCGAGCGGCTCGTCGAGGTCGACCGCGCGGTCGCCGAGGACGGCGACCGGCCGAGCGGCACGCTGGTCGTCGGTGCGCCGCCGCTGCTCGCGCGGACGGTGCTGGTGCCGGCGCTGACCGAGTTCCACGAGCGCTACCCCGAGCTGCGGATCGAGCTGCGCCCGTCGGACCGGCTCAACGTCGGGCCGGCCGAGGCGCAGGGCCACGACGCGATCGTCGCGCTCGGCTGGCCCGGCGACGTCGACCTGGTGCGGCGGCCGCTCGCGCGGAGCCGGCTGCTGGTGTGCGCGACGCCCGACTACTGGCGTCGCCACGGCGTGCCGACGCGCCCGGTCGAGATGGGCGCGCACCGCTGCCTGCTGGTGCGAGCGAGCGAGGGCACGCTGCTCGACCTGTGGCGCTACCGGCGCGGCGAGGAGGTCGAGGAGGTCGCGCTGCGCGGCCGCTTCGTCAGCGAAAGCCGTGACCTGGTGCTCGCCGGCGTGCTGCAGGGGCAGGGCGTCGGCCGCTTCGCCGACCTGTCGATCTGGCCGCACCTGGAGGACGGCTCGCTGCAGCCGGTGCTGCTCGACTGGGAGCCGACCGACGCGCCGCCGTTCAGCGTGCTGTACCGGCGCGAGGCGCGCATCGCGCCGCGCGTCGATGCGTTCGTCGGCTTCCTGGTCGAGCTGTTCGCGCGGATCGAGGCCGCATGCATCTCGCGCTTCGGCGCACGACCCGCGACGCAGCGGCCCGACTGGTACGCGCAGCGCGGCGGGAAGGCGTCGGCGGCGATGGGGCGCGGGCCGGGTTCAGCGGCGGGGCGCTGAGCCCTCGCCCCGCGCCCCCTCAGCGCACCCCGCCCAGGTCCAGGCAGCGCCGGTCGACCTCCGCGAGCGACGTCGCGCCCAGGTGCGCCAGCGTCACGTGCATGTCGTCGACGAGCAGCCGCAGGCAGCGCCGAACGCCCTCGGGGCCGCCGGCCGCCGCGCCGTACAGCGTCGGGCGGCCGACCATCACCGCGGTCGCGCCGAGGGCGACGGCCTTGACGATGTCGCTGCCGCGGCGGAACCCGCTGTCGACGAGGATCGGCACGCGCGCGGCGGCCTGCTCGCCCCACAGCGCGAGCGCCCGGATCGACGAGCCGACGCCGTCGAGCTGGCGGCCGCCGTGGTTCGATACCACCACCGCGTCGACGCCCGCGTCGGCCGCGCGCAGCACGTCGTCGAGCGACAGCAGGCCCTTGACGAGCAGCGGCCCGCGCCAGCGCTCGCGCAGCCAGCGCAGCGAGTCCCAGGTCAGCGACGGATCGAGCTGGCCGTTCATCAGCGCCGCGTGCGACTGCGCGTCGCCGCCGCCGCGCGGACCGACGAAGTTGCCCATCCGCGGCATGCCGTGCCGCGCGACCCGCAGGCACCAGCCCGGGTGCATCGCGAAGTCGAGCATCGTGCGCGCGCCGAGCCGCAGCGGGATCGTGAAGCCGTTGCGTCGGTCGCGCTCGCGCACGCCGACGACCGGCACGTCGACGGTCAGCACCAGCGCCTCGTAGCCGGCCCGCGCCGCACGCTCGATCATCGACTCGGTGATCGAGCGGTCCTTGAACACGTAGAGCTGGAACCAACGCCGCCCCGGGCCGACCGCCGCGACCTGCTCGATGGAGTTGCCCGACGAGGTGCTGAGCACGAACGGGATGCCGGCGGCCGCGGCCTCGGTCGCGAGCGCGAGGTCCGCGTCGGGCCACACCATCGTCGCGAGCCCGGTCGGCGCGATCAGCAGCGGTGCGGCCGACGGCGCGCCGAGCACGGTCGTGTCGACCCGCGTCGTCGACACGTCGCGCAGGAAGCGGGGCACCAGCCGGACCGTGTCGAAGTCCGCGGCGTTCGCCCGCAGCGTGCGCTCGTCGGCGGCCGCGCCGTCGATGAAGTCGAACACCGCGCGGGGCAGCCGCGCGCGGGCCATGCGCCGGAGGTCCTCGACCGAGAACGCGCGCGAGACGTCCATTCCCGGCGCTACTTCTTCGCCACGCCCATCAGCGCGTCGGGCAGCGCGGTGACCAGCGACGGGAACACCGTGATCAGCAGCAGCACGACGATCAGCGGCACGAGGAAGGGCGCGGTCGCCCGCACCACTTCGTCGAAGCTCAGGTCCGACAGGTGCTGCAGCACGAACAGGATCATCCCGAACGGCGGCGTCATCAGCCCGATCATCAGGTTCAGCACCATCAACACGCCGAAGTGCACCGGGTCGATGCCGAGCTTGATCGCCACCGGCAGCAGGATCGGCGTGAGGATCAGCAGCGCGACCGTCGAGTCGAGGAAGCAGCCGACGACCAGCAGCAGCACGTTGATGATCAGCAGCAGGCCGAGCGGATCCGTCGTGATCGACAGCAGCCACTCGCCGATCTGCAGCGTGAGGCCCGAGCGGATCAGCACCCAGCCGAACAGCGACGAGGTCGCGATCACGAAGCCGATCACGGCGGACTCGCGCGCGGTCTCGACGAACACCTGCGCGAGCTCGCGCGGCCCGAGCTCGCGCATCGCGAACACGCCGATCAGCAGCGCATAGGCGACCGCGACCGCCGCTGCCTCGGTCGGCGTGAAGATGCCGGTCCAGATGCCGCCCAGCAGGATCACCGGCGTCAACAGCGGCAGGAACGCGTCGACCAGGTGCTTGGCGGCGATGGCCCAGCCCGGGAACCGCTCGCGCGGATAGTCGCCGCGGCGCGCGTACCAGGCGACCATGACCATCAGCGCGACCGTCATCAGCAGCCCGGGCACGACGCCGCCCAGGAACAGCCGGCCGACCGACACGCCCGAGACGAACGAGAACACGATCATCGGCACGGACGGCGGGAAGATCGGACCGATGATCGACGACGCGGCGGTGACCGCGATGCTGAAGCGCTCCGGGTAGCCCTTCTCGCGCATCGCCTTCATCTCGACCTGCCCGAGCCCCGACGCGTCGACGACCGCGGCGCCCGACATGCCCGAGAAGATCAGGCTCGCGACGACGTTCGCCTGCGCGAGGCCGCCGGGCATGAAGCCCACCAGCGTGTCGGCGAAGCGGAAGATCTTCTGCGTGATGCCCGCGGTGTTCATCAGCTTCGCGGCCAGGATGAACAGCGGGATTCCGAGCAGGATGAAGTTCTGCAGTCCGAACTGCGTGCGCATCGACAGGATCGTCGGCGTGAACGGCAGGCCCGAGACGAGCAGCGAGGCCGCTGCCGCCATGCCGAGCGCGAGCGCGACCGGCACGCCGACCAGAAGGAAGACGAAGAGGCCGATGGTGAGGACCGCGACCATCATCGCAGCGCCCCTTCCGTCGCGGCGGGCGCGCGCAGCAGGCGCATCGCGCGCAGCACGAGCCAGACGACCATCGCCACCGACGACAGCATCACGCACAGGTACATGTAGCCGACGTTCATCCAGGGTACCGTCGACAGCTCGGTGCCCCAGTTGGCCTTCACGTTGAGCCACGCGCCCCACGCGAAGACGACCAGGAACGGCAGCGGCAGCACGCACTGCAGCAGCTTGCAGGCGCGCCGGCCCGCCGGTCCGAGCCGGTCGACGAAGCTGGTGATCGAGATGTGCCCGTCGTCGGCGACCGCGGCGGCCGCGCCGATGAACACCAGGAAGATGAACGCGTACTGGCCGAGCTCCTCGGACCAGGACGCCGACCAGCCGAGGACGGTGCGGAACACGATCGCGGCAATGGTGATGCCGAACAGGGCGAGCAGCACGAGCGCGTTCAGCTTCTCGAGCAGGGCTTTCACGCAGGGCTCCGGTGGCGCGGGACGCCCCGCCGCGTCGCGGCGGGGCTGAGAGGTCAGCGCAGCGTCGCGCGCACCTTCTCGTAGAAGCCGGGGTCGAAGTCGGACTTCGCCATCGCCTCGACCGCGGGTCGGACCGCCTCGCGGAACGCGTTCTTGTCGACCTGCACCAGCGTCATCCCGAGTTCCTGCAGCTTCTTCACGATCGGCGCGTCGCCGTCGCGGGTCATGCCGTTGGCGAGCTCGACCGACTCCTCGATCGCCTTCGTCAGCAGCGCCTGGTCGTCCTTGGACAGCGTCGCCCACCACCTGCCCGACGACAGCAGCCGCGACGCGCCGTGCACGTGCTCGGTCTGCATCAGGAACTTCTGCGCCTCGAAGAACTTGTAGGCGAGGATCGTCTCGGGCGGGTTCTCCTGCGCGGCGACGACGCCGGTCTTCAGCGCCATGTAGGTCTCGCCGAACGCGATCGTCGCCGGCAGCGCACCGAGGCTCTCCCAGACCTTGTGCCAGGCCTTGACCGGCGGCAGCCGCATCTTCAGGCCCTTGACGTCCGCGACCGACCTCACCGCCGTGCTCGAGGTCAGGTAGCGCGCGCCGCGGTACATCACGCCATCGGTGCGCACCGCGCGCTCCTTCTCGATCATCGCGGACAGCTCGCGTCCCGGGCCGCGCCAGAACTTCCAGAAGTCGTCCTGGCTCGAGAACATGTACGGGATCTCGGACAGGAAGTAGCGCGGGAAGAACGCCGAGATGTCCCCGACGCCGACCGCCCCCATCTCGACCGAGCCCTGCGACAGCATCTCGAAGGTCTGGCGTTCGTCGCCCATCGTGCCGGACTTCTGGATCGAGACTTCGATCCGGCCGTTCGAGCGCTGCGCGGCGAGCTCCTTGAGCTTCGAGAGCGCGACGTCCGTCGGCGAGTCGGGCGGGTACACCGACGCGACGTTCACCGTCAGCTTGCGCCCCTGCGCGAACGCAGGTGCGTGCAGCACGGCCGTGCCGGCCGCGACCGAGCCCCCGATCAGACGGGTGGCCTGTCTCCTGTCCATGCTGTCTCCCCCTCGTGCAGGTGGCGTTCCGCGACCGCTGCCGCTGCACTCCGGCGGGTCGCGATGCTGCGGTACGATGTCGGGCATCATACAACCCCGGCCACGGCCCGCCATGATCGACGCACGCCCCGCCGCGCCGAACGCGTTCCAGTTCTCGGCGGTCCCGCCCCGCCAGTCGCTGGTGGATTCGGTCGTCGGACAGCTGGTCGCGCAGATCGAGTCGGGCGCCGCCGTGCCGGGCTCCCGCCTGCCGGCCGAGAACGACCTGTGCCGGCAGTTCGGCGTCAGCCGCACCGTCGTGCGCGAGGCGGTCGCGCGGCTGAAGGCCGATCAGCTCGTCGAGACGCAGCCCGGACTGGGCCTGTTCGTCGTGCGTCGAATGCCCGGACAGGGCGTGCTGCGGCTGCGCGGCACGGAGGGCAGCGCCGTCGAGCGCGCGCGCGAGATGCTCGAGTTCCGGGCCGGGCTCGAGACCGAGGCGGCGCGGCTCGCCGCGCTGCGCCGAACCGAGCGCGACGTCGCCACGATCCGGGCGGCCTGCGGGCGCATCGAGGAGGTCGAGCGGGCCGGGGGCAACGCCGCTGCCGAGGACCTCGCGCTGCACATGGCGATCGCGCGGACCTCGCGCAACGGGTACATCGTCCAGGTGCTGCAGTTCCTCGCCACGCCGCTGGTCGACGCGATCTCGGCGAGCCGCACGCTGAGCGTGCGCCCGGTCGAGGACATCGAGCGTGCCCGGGAGGAGCACCGCCGCGTCGTCGACGCCATCGCGGCCGGCGACCCCGAGATCGCGACGCTGCAGATGCGCCGCCACCTGTCGAACGGCGAGCATCGCCTGCTGCAGGTCGAGCGCGGCGGGTCGCCGAGCTGAAGCGCCCGGCGTCCAGACACAGAGATCCGACGAACCCACCCGAGGAGACACCCATGAAGGTCACCGCGATCGAGACCGTGCGGCTCGATGCGTTCCCCAACATCCTGTGGACGCAGGTCCGCACCGACGAAGGCCTGACCGGCCTGGGCGAGACCTTCTACGGCTCGCACGCGGCCGAGGCGCACGTCCACCAGACGATCGCGCCGTACCTGATCGGCAAGGACCCGCGCAACATCGAGCGCCACCAGCTGCACCTGACCGGCTACGTCGGCTTCACCGGCGCGAGCGCCGAGTCGCGCGGGCGCTCGGCGATCGACATCGCGCTGTGGGACCTGCTGGCGAAGTCGGTGAACCTGCCGCTCGCCGACCTGCTCGGCGGCCGCGTGCGCGACTCGATCCGGGTCTACAACACTTGCGCCGGCTACAGCTACGTGCAGACCCGGCCCACCCAGGGCACCGACAACTTCGGCCTCAACGCGAAGAAGGGCCAGTACGAGGACCTGCAGGGCTTCCTCGAGCGCGCCGACGAGGTCGCGCTGTCGCTGCTCGACATGGGCATCGACGCGATGAAGATCTGGCCGTTCGACTACGCGGCCGAGGCCTCGCAGGGCCAGTGGCTGTCGAGCGCCGACATGAAGCGCGCGCTCGAGCCGTTCGAGAAGATCCGCAGGGCGGTGGGCGACCGCATCGACGTGATGTGCGAGCTGCACGGCCTGTGGAACCGGCCGCAGGCGGTGAAGATCGCGCGCGCGCTCGAGCCGTTCGAGCCGATGTGGGTCGAGGACCCGGTGATGATGGACCACATGGACGCGATCGGCGAGGTCGCCCGCTCGACGCGCGCGCCGATCGCGGTCGGCGAGACGCGTGGCATGGCGGCGGACTTCAAGTACCTGCTCGACCTGAACGCGCTCAGCCTGGTGATCATGGACGTCGCGTGGTGCGGCGGGGTCTCCGAGGCGCGCAAGATCGCGGCCACCGCGCAGACCTACAAGGTGCCGGTCGCCTTCCACGACTGCACCGGGCCGGTCGCGCTCGCGACCTCGACGCACCTCGCGCTGCACGTGCCCAACTGCCCGATCCAGGAGATGGTGCGGGCCTTCTACTACGGCTGGTACGGGGACATGACGACCGGCCTGCCGCCGATCTCGAAGGGCCGCATCACGGTGAACGAGACCCCCGGCCACGGCGTGTCGCTGCACCCGGACCTCGACCGGCGTGGTGGCGTGCACCGCCGCATGACGACCGCGAAGGACCTGTGATGGTCGCGCCGCTGAAGGTCGTGCTGCTCGGCGACACGGTCGTCTCCAATCGCCACCGGCTCGACGCGAAGGCCGACTTTCCGGTCGACGCGGTGCACCTCGGCGGCGCGACACCCGCCGCCGAGCGCGACGCCGCGGTGAACGCGGCCGACGCAGCGGTCGTCACCGCGTTCTCGGTCCCCGCGACCGGCTCGACCACGCTGCGCCTCGTGCAGGTCCAGGGCGCCGGCTGGGAGAAGGTCGACCTCGCCTGCCTGCCGGCGCGCACGACGGTGTGCAACGCGTTCGGCCACGTGCGTGCCGCGGCCGAGTACGCGCTGATGACGATGCTGATGTGGACCCACCGCTGGAAGGAGGTGGAGGACGCGTTCCGGGGCGGCTCGTGGGCCTGGAGCGGGGCCGCGGGCGGCCCGTTCCGGCACGAGCTCAACAGCCGGGTGGTCGGTGTCGTCGGCCTCGGGCACATGGGGCGCGAGCTCTGCGACCGGATCTCGGCGATGGGCGTGCGCGTGCTCGGCTGCGGCCGCACGCGGCCCTCGGACCTGCGCTCGATCGACGCGTTCTACCCGCTGGACCGGCTCGACGCGTTCCTCGGCGAATGCGACTTCGTGATCCTGTCGATCGCGCTGACGCCCGAGACCACCGGGCTGATCGACGCGCGCCGGCTCGCGCTGATGCGCCGCGACGCGGTGCTCGTCAACCTCGCGCGCGGCCCGGTGGTCGACGAGCGCGCGCTCTACGAGGCGCTGACCGGCGGCACGATCGCCGGCGCGGTGATCGACGTCTGGTGGCGCTACCCCGACGCGGCGAACCCGAACCCGCCGCCCTCGACGTATCCGTTCAACGCGCTGCCGAACGTGATGATGACGCCGCACTCGTCGCAGTGGACCGAGCAGATGATGGACCGCCGCTGGGACATGATCGTCGCGAACCTGCGGCGGCTGCACCGGGGCGAGCCGCTGCGCGACGTGGTGCGGCCGGGGGTGGGATCGCGCGACCCCTCGGGCGGGTGACCCGTCGCCCGGCCTGCGATCGCGCCGGTGGGGCGGCGCGCCGGCGTCCCCGCCTGCGGCGCGGCCCGGCGCCGTACGGCGAGAATCTCCCGCCGCCGGGGCACGACTTCACGCACGGAACGCGCGAGGGCGGCTATCTTTACGGTGCTCCGTCCCGCGACCTCCTCTGCACGACTCCCGTGACCACCGCGCGCCTGCACGACCCCGCCGACAGCCTGTCCGCCACCTTCGAACGGACGGCCTCGGAGATCCGCGACCACACCGTCACCGTCCGGGGCCTGATGGCGCTGATCGGCGAGCAGGGGCTGCTGATCGTCTGCGTGTTCCTGTCGATCCCGTTCCTGTTCCCGGTGGCGATCCCCGGCACGAGCACCGTCTTCGGCCTGCTGATCGGCCTGATCGGGTTCGGCGTGATGGCGAACCGCCTGCCCTGGCTGCCCGAGCGGCTGCTCGACCATCCGCTGCAGGCGCGGCACGTGACGCCGGTGCTGGTGAAGGGCGCGCAGTGGGCGCGCCGCTTCGAGCGGCTGATCCGGCCGCGCTGGCTGGTGCTGACCCACGGGCCCACGGTGAACCGCCTCAACGGGCTGATGCTGATCGTCGCGGCGGCGTCGCTGCTCGCGCCGCTGCCGATGGTCCCGTTCAGCAACACGATCCCCGCGCTCGGCATCGCGCTGCTCTCGCTCGGCATGGTCGAGCGCGACGGCGGCGTGGTCGTGCTCGGCCACCTCGCGAGCCTGGCCGGTGCGGCGTACGTCGGCGCGATCCTCTGGGCGGCGTGGCGCGCCGGGAGCGGGCTCGCGTCGCTGTTCGGCTGAACGGCGGCGTCAGCCGCGCTCCGGCGTGCCCGGCGGGCCGTCCGCGTCGACCTCGCCGCCCGTGCCTGCGATCCGGCCGGCGGGCGCCGCCGACAGCGCCTCGGCGTCGTCCTTGAGCCCGACCCCGGTCGCGCCGAGCGCGCGTGCACCCTCGAGCAGCCGCGCGAGCGTCGCCGCGGCCTCGTCGTAAGACAGCCCCTCGGGTCGGACGTTCGAGATGCAGTTGCGCTCGGCGTCGCTGCGCCCGACGCGCGGCGCCCAGGTCAGGTAGATCCCGAGCGAGTCGTGCGAGGACAGGCCCGGCCGCTCGCCGACCAGCAGCGCGACCGCGCGCGCGCCCAGCGCCTCGCCGACCTCGTCGCCGAGCGCGACGCGCGCCTGCAGCGCGATCGTCACCGGACCGATGCGCCAGCCGGGGAGCCGCGCGCGCGCGGCGCGAAGCAGCGGCGCCGCATGCCGGGCGACCGCGACCGCGGACAGGCCGTCCGCGACGACGAACGCGAGGTCCGGCGGCACGGCCGGGGCGGCCGCGCGCAGCCGCGACACGCTCTCGTCGTCGAGCCGGCGGCCGAGGTCCGGACGGCGCAGGTAGGTCGGCCGGTCGGCCGCGCGGCTGCGCGCGCGCAGCACCTCGACGCCGTCGGCGCGCAGCGACGCCTCGAGCGCATCGACGCCGAGCGCCGCGTGCACCGCGTCGCGCGCCTTCGCGTGCGCGAGGCCGAAGGCGAGCTGCGCCGAGGTCGGCTGGCTCGCGCCCGTGCGACCGAGCGCGATCCGCGCGGGGGTGAAGGCACGCAGCGCGGTCCAGGAGTCGGGCTCGAAGGACTGCTCCGCGCGCAGCGTACCGGCTGCGCCCAGTCCGGACGCGGGCTCGTCGGGAGGGGTCATCATGATGTGCTGACGATATGGTGCGGCCGCAAGCCATCCATCAGAGGCCGCATGCGAACGACGCTCGACATCGACGACGACGTGCTCGCCGCCGCGTAGGAAATCGCCCGGTCGCAGGGGGTTTCGGCCGGCGCGGTGGTGTCCGGCCTGCTGCGCCAGGCGCTCGCCGGGTCCGGCGCACCCGCCGGTCGCTCGAAGGGCGTCGCGGGATTCCGCCCCTTCCCGTCGCGGGGGCGCGTCGTCACGGGGCAGCAGGTCGACACGCTGCGGGACACCGAAGGCGTCCGACGGGGCGGGCACTGCTCGACGTCAACGTGCTGATCGCGCTGCTCGACGCCGCGCACGTGCATCACCGGCTCGCGTCCGACGGGCTGGGTCGCCACGTCGGACAGGGCTGGGCGTCCTGCCCGATCACCCGGCACGGCTGCGTCCGCATCATGGCCCAGCCTGCGTATCCCGGCGCACGCCCCGCGGCCGAGGTCGCGGCCCGCCTGTCCGGGGCTGCGGCCACGCCGCATCACGCCTTCTGGGCCGATGATCTCGACCTGCTCCGGCCGCAGGTGCTCGACGGGCGGCGCGTGCAGGGGCCGAGGCAGGTGACCGACGCCTGCCTGCTCGCGACCGCGGTACGCCACCGAGGTCGTTTCGTGACCTTCGATGCACGCATTCCGCTCGAGGCCGTGCCCCGCGCGAAGGCAGAGCAGCTGGTGCAGATCCGCTGACACGGCCATCGCCGGGCTCATCGCGCCGCCTCCGGCGCATCGGTCATCGCGAGCAGCGGGTGCGATCGGACGCCTCCCGGCTGCAGCCGTCCGTCCCGATCCGCGAGCCCGGCGCGCTCCATCCACGCCTCGAACTCCGGCGCGCGTCGCAGCCCGAGCGCCTCGCGCAGGTACAGCGCGTCGTGGAACGAGGTGCTCTGGTAGTTCAGCATCACGTCGTCGGCGCCGGGCACGCCCATCACGAAGTTGACGCCGGCCACGCCGAGCATCGTCAGCAGCACGTCCATGTCGTCCTGGTCGGCCTCGGCGTGGTTCGTGTAGCAGACGTCGCAGCCCATCGGCACGCCGAGCAGCTTGCCGCAGAAGTGGTCCTCGAGCCCGGCGCGGACGATCTGCTTGCCGTCGTACAGGTACTCGGGCCCGATGAAGCCGACCACGGTGTTCACCAGCAGCGGCCGGTAGCGGCGTGCGACCGCGTAGACGCGCGCCTCGATCGTCTGCTGGTCGACGCCGTGGTGGGCGTTGGCCGACAGCGCGCTGCCCTGCCCGGTCTCGAAGTACATCGCGTTGTCGCCGACGGTGCCGCGCTTCAGAGACGCGACCGCCGCGGCCGCCTCGTCGAGCAGCGCGAGCGACACGCCGAAGCTCTCGTTGGTCTTCTGCGTGCCGCCGATCGACTGGAACACCAGGTCGACCGGCGCGCCGCGCTCGATCGCGCGGATCGACTGCGTGACATGGGTCAGCACGCAGGTCTGCGTCGGGATGTCGTGGCGCTGCCGGATCGCGTCGAGCACCTCGAGCAGCCGCACGATGTTCGGCAGGTTGTCGCCGGCCGGGTTGATCCCGATCACCGCGTCGCCGCAGCCGTACATCAGGCCGTCGATCGTCGAGGCGACGATGCCGCGCGCGTCGTCGGTGCCGTGGTTCGGCTGCAGGCGCACCGCGAGCCGGCCGGGCAGGCCGATCGTCGTGCGGAACGCGGTCACCACGCGGCGCTTGCGCGCGGCGAGCACGAGATCCTGGTTGCGCATCAGCTTCGAGACCGCGGCCACCATCTCGGGCGTCAGGCCGAA
>JADCHE010000069.1 GCA_020248665.1 Burkholderiales bacterium
CGAACGCCGCCCGGTTCCGGATGGCCCGGACGCGTCGCTGGTAGACCGGGAGGTCCGACAGAAGCCGGCCGATCGCCGCCGGCAGCGACCTCACGTCCGGCACCACCACGCCGGCGCCGAGCGTCTCGACGAGCTCGGTGTTGTAGCGCTCCTGCGGCATCGTGAGGGCGTTGCGGAAGGTCGCGACCGGCAGCCCGCAGTGCCAGGCTTCGCTGATCGCGCCCGGGCCGGGCTTGCCGACGAAGACGTCGCACAGCCGCATGTAGCGGGGCACGTCGGGCGTGAAGCCGAGCGCGGCATGGGGTGCGCTGCGGCGCAGCGTGGCCAGCTTGCGGCGCAGCGCGTCGTTGTGGCCGCACAGCAGCAGCAGCTGCGTCTCGTCCAGCGCCTCGGCGACGCGCAGCATGCCGGTCGAGCCCTGTCCGCCGAACATCATGATGGCGGTCGGCCGGTCGGGATCGAGCCCGAGGGCACCGAGGTCCGCGCCGCGGTCGGCCGGAGACGGCTGGTAGAACTGGCGTCGCAGGATCATGCCGCCGACGGCGTGGATGCGCGCGTCGGGCAGCCCCGCGGCCCGGGCCTGCTCGACGGCCCGCGGCGTGCCGCATACGACGTGCTGGGCGGCGCCCGGCTCGATCCAGAAGCTCGGCGGGTGATCCGCGAAGTCGGTCATCACCGTGACGAACGGCACGTCCGGGCAGGCGCGCGCCACCGCGTCGGCCATCGCCCGGTTGAAGTTCGGCACGAGCGAAACGACCAGGTCCGGGCGGGTCGCGTGCCAGTGCGCGGCGAGCCGTTCGACCAGCCGCGAATGCCCGGCCCGGATCATCGCCTGCAGGATGCGCAGCTCCGAGCCGAAGCCGAACGTCCAGCCCCGCGAGAGACGCCGGTTGTACACGTCCTCGGGGGCCATGCCCGACAGCCGGCGAAAGACATCTCGCGGGTCGAGGACGTGCATCAGCTGCACCGGCCTGACCGCCCAGGGGCGACGCTGCGCGACCGCCAGGTCCCTCAGGGCCGTAGCCGCGGCGCGATGGCCGCCGCCCGCGTCGAAGTAGACCAGATCGATCTTGATCATGCTGCCCGCGGAGGCTGCACGCAAGGCATGACGAGGTCTTGACGGCGAGACGTCGGAACGATGACGTGTCGCGGACGCCGCACCGCGGACCGGGCCGCGGCACGTGGGGTCCGGTCATCGCAGCGTCATCGCGAGGTCACCGTGACCCGCAGGGTGCTGCGGCTGTAACCGGCGTGTCATGAAACCGCCGGATCATCCGGTCGCCGGTCTGCCCCTTCGGATCCACATGGCCCGTCCCGATATCGAGCTCGACATCGGCGAAGTCGTTCGCCGCCTGGAGGTCGACCCCGTCGATGCCTACGACGAGGAGTACGAACTCGAGTTCGAGGACCGACACCTCGACCGCGCCGTCGAACGGTCCGACGCCGACGAGGCCGCCTTCCGGCTGCAGCGCCGCGCCTGTTCATCGGGGCTGTTCCGCCCGCAGTCCGAGCTGGTGAAGCTTCAGGACTGGATCGCGCACACCGGCGAGAAGGTCGTCATCGTCTTCGAGGGGCGCGACGCGGCCGGCGGGATGGGCCTGTTCGACCGCAGCGGGTACGACCGCGCCGGCGTCGAGCGCATGATCGTGCGTTCCGGCATCCGCCTGATCAAGTACTGGTTCGCGATCCCGGACGAGGAGCAGGACGTGCGCTTCCTCGGCCGCATCCACGATCCGCTGAAGCAGTCGACGCTCGGCCCGATGGACCTCGAGAGCCGGCGGCGCTCGGAGGACCACACGCGCGCCAAGGAGGCGATGCTCGAGCGGACCCACATCGCCGAGGCGCCGTGGTGGGTCGTGGCCGCGGACGACAAGAAGCGAGCCCGGCTGAACTGCAACGCCCACCTGCTGACCCTGATGCCCTATCGCGAGGTCGTCCGTCCCCATGTCGAGCTGCCGCAGCGCATGCGACATCCCGACTACTCTCGGCGCCCGACGTCCGCGGAGTCGTTCGTGCCGGAACGCCACTAGGTCGCGCCCGGAACCGCCGCATGCCGGGACGTCTGCACACGCTGGTGTCGTTCGACACGGACATCTTCACGCTGCGCACCGGCGTGCTCGCGATGACCGAGCTCGCCGACCGCCAGTTCCGTGACGCGATCGACGCGCTGTGGCGACGCGACCTCGCCCTTGCGGCGGACGTTCTCGCGGGCGAGCGCGAGGTCAACGCGATGCACCTTGCCCTCGACGAGGCCTGCGCGCGCGTGATCGCCCGGCACCAGCCGACGGCGGTGGACCTGCGTGAGGTGGTGGGGGTCCTCCACTCGATCGGCGATCTCGAGCGGATCGGGGACGAGGCGAAGAAGATCGCGAGCAAGGTGCCACGGCTGGGCAACCTGGACGAGGGGCGCGTCGAGCGGGTCGCCGCGCTCGCCCAGATGGCGTCGACCATGATCCAGCGCGCGGGCGATGCGTATCGGCAGCGCGACCCGTCGATCGCGTCCTTGCTGCACATGCTGGACGACCGGGTCGACGCGGAGCGCGACCGGCTGATCGAGGACCTGACGCGGGACATCGAACGGGGTGCGGCGTCGGCCGATGCGGCGTCGACCGAGTCGCTGCTCGACATGGTGCTGATCGTCCAGTCGATCGAGCGCGTCGCGGACCACGCCGAGGACCTCGCCGAGTACGTGGTCGCGATCGCAGTCGGGGTCGACGCGCGGCACGGCAACCTGCCACCATGATGACAAGAAGGCGCCTCCATGACTGATGTCCGCAACGTGCTGTTCATCTGCACCGGGAACTCCGCCCGGTCCATCATCGCCGAGGGCATGCTGAACGCGATGGGCGCCGGACGCTTTCAGGCGTACTCGGCCGGCAGCCATCCGAAGGGCGCCGTCCATCCCCTCGCGCTGCGCCAGCTCGAGCGCATGCACATCCCGACCGACGGCTTCCGCAGCAAGGCCTGGGGCGAGTTCGCGGTGCCTGGCGCACCCCGGATGGACTTCGTCTTCACGGTCTGCGACCAGGCGGCGGGCGAAGTCTGCCCGGTATGGCCGGGCCAGCCGATGACCGCGCACTGGGGCATGCCCGACCCGGCGGCGCTCGAGGGGACGGAGGCGATCCGGGACAAGGCCTTCGTCGACGCGGCGTCCACCATGAAGCGCCGGCTCGAGCTGTTCCTGTCCCTGCCGATCGACAAGCTCGAGCGGCTGGCGATCCAGAAGCAGGTGAGGGACATCGGGACGCGTTGACGATGAACGAGACCGCGCGCAGGCTGCTCGGCGAGACGCTGGGCACGATGCTGCTGCTTGCCGTCGTCATCGGCTCCGGGATCATGGCCGAACGGCTGTCGGGCGGCAACGTGGCGGTCGCGCTGCTCGCCAACACGCTCGCGACCGTCGGCGGCCTCTACGTTCTCATCGAGGTGTTCGCGCCGGTCAGCGGCGCGCACTTCAATCCGGCCGTGTCGCTGGTCATGGCCACGCGAGGCGAGCTCGCCTGGGCGCTCGTCGTGCCCTACGTCGCCTGCCAGCTGCTGGGCGGGATGCTCGGCGCCTGGCTGTCGCACCTGATGTTCGAGCTGCCGGTGCTGCAGTGGTCGACTAAGCTGCGCACGGGCAGCGGCCAGTGGGTGGCGGAGGTCGTCGCGACCTTCGGGCTGCTGCTGGTGATCCTGCGTGCGCCGCAGGCACGCGTCGCGGCGATGGTCGCCGCCTACATCGGCGCGGCCTACTGGTTCACCGCATCGACCTCGTTCGCGAATCCGGCGGCCGTGTTCGGTCGCATGTTCAGCGACAGCTTCGCCGGCATCGCACCGGCGAGCGCGCCGGGGTTCGTGGTGGCCGAGCTGGTCGGGGCGGCGGTCGCGGTGGGGGTGCACGCGCTGCTGTCTGCGCGGACGCGGGACGCGCCTGCGACCGACGGGCGTGTGCCGACGACCGACGAGTCAGTGGGCGCGAGGCGCACCGCCTGAAGCCGCCGCGGGTCGACCGGCCCGTCCGGCGCGGCGGAGCTGGACGCCCCGCTCGAGCGCCTGCTCGAGCGGATGGCGCGGCGGCTGCGGGTGCGGGTGCGGGTGCGTTCCGGGAACGGTCGGCAGGTCCGCGTCATGCCGGATCGGCGGTCGGGCAGACGACGCCCGGATGCTGCGGATCGGAGTCGGCCGGGTCGGACGCGTCGCGATAGACTCCCTTGATGACACGCGCTGCCCGTCGGTTCCGGACGTGATCGACCTCCACTCCGCGTCGTCGAGATGATGCCTCGCGATCGGATCCTCCCGTGACCTTCGCGCTCGCGACGCTGCGGATCGACGGCGTGCCGGTCCCGGTGATCGAGGTGGACGGCCGGCACGTCCGCCTCGATGCGCTGGCGCCCGACCTGCTCGCGCCCCGGTCCGACCGGGGCCTGATGAACCTGTTCGACGACTGGCCCGGCGCCGAGCGGCGGCTCCTCGAGGCCGCCGCTCGCGTGCCGACCGCCACACGGGGTGTCGTCATGCCGGTGTTCTTCCTGAAGCCGCCGACGACGACGCTCGTCGGCTGCGGGCCGGTCCGCTTCCCGGTGCAGTCGTCGAAGTTCGACTGGGAGATCGAACTCGCGGTGATCTTCGGGCGTCGCATGCGCCGCGTGTCGCAGGCCGAGGCGCTCGCGGGCGTGGCCGGCTATGCCGTCGGCATCGACCTGTCCGCGCGCGACTGGCAGATGAATCCGCGCCATCCGTGGAAGTTCGACCTGTTCACCGGCAAGGCCTTCGACGACGCCTGTCCGCTCGGACCGAAGATCGTGCCCGCACGGTTCGTCGACACGCGGGACCTGCGGTTGACCCTGACCGTCAACGGCGAGACGAAGCAGGACGCGTCCTCGAGCGACATGATCTGGTCGGTGGCCGAGCAGGCGTCGATGCTGTCGGAGTTCGTCACGATCGAGCCCGGTGACGTGCTCCTCACCGGCACGCCGGCCGGCGTCGGGATGGCGAGCGGGACCTACCTGGAGGTCGGCGACCGCATCGAGGCGAGCATCACCGGCCTCGGCACGATGCGCGTGGTGGTCGTGCCCGACTCGCCGTCTTCCGGAACGCCGAAACCGGGCTGATCGTGGCCGAGGTCCGTCGCGACGGGTGAAGATCCACGCGACGCCGATGCCCCGCCCGGCGCGGCGGGGCCGCCCCGCGAGGAGAGAACCGCATGACGACGCCGTCGCACGCATACGATTTCGTGATCGTCGGGGCCGGCGCCACGGGGTGCATCGTCGCGGCACGGCTCTCGGAGGACCCCGGCGTCCGCGTGCTGCTGGTCGAGGCGGGCGAGGACGTGCCGCCCGGGCGCGAGCCCGAGCCGATCGCCGACCCGTTCCCGTGGGCCTGGTGTGTGCCGCGCTACATCTGGCCCGGGCTCGTCGTCGCGATCGGCGCCGACCGTGGCGACGGCCGGGGGCGCTTCTCGCGTCCGTGGGTCCAGGGGCGAGTGGTCGGCGGCGGCTCGAGCGTCAATGGCATGCTCGCCCAGCGCGGGGCGCCGAGCGACTTCGACGAGTGGGTCGCCGCGGGTGCCGAGGGCTGGTCCTGGGACGAGGTCCTGCCGTACTACTGCCGGTTCGAGAACGATCTCGACTTCGACGGCCCGATGCACGGACGCGGCGGGCCCGTCCCGCTGCGACGACAGCCAGCAGCGCAGTGGCCCGGTTTCGTGAGCCGCTGGGCCGCGGCGCTCCGGGCCTCGGGCCTGCCTCACCTCGACGACATCCACGCCGCGCACGTCGACAGCGTGGCGCCCTCGGTGATGAACAACCTGCCCGACCGCCGCGTCGGCGCCGCCCAGGCCTACCTCGACGCGTCCGCGCGCGCCCGGCCGAACCTCACGATCCTGCCGGATGCGGTCGCGGAACGTGTGCTGCTCGACGGTCGGCGGGCGTGCGGCCTCAGGGTGCGCACCGCGACCGGAACCGTCGAGTTCGCGGCGCACGACGTCGTCGTCTGCGGGGGCGGCGTGCATTCTCCGGCGCTGCTGATGCGCTCGGGCATCGGCCCGGGCGCATCGCTGCAGGCGGCCGGCGTGCCGGTCGCGGTGGACCTTCGCGGCGTCGGGCGCGGCCTGCAGAACCATCCCGCCTTCCATCTCGCCGTGCACCTGCCGCGCGACGCCACGCAGCCCGCTTCGCTGCGCGCCCCGTTCCATGCGATGGCGCGCTTCTCGTCGGGCCTCGACGGCTGCCCGCCGACCGACCTCGCCGCGTTCGCCGTCGCCCGCTCCGCCTGGCATCCGCTCGGCAACCGGATCGGCGCGATCAGCACCTTCGTGCACAAGCCGTACTCGCGCGGCTGGGTGACGCTGCGCTCGCCCGACGCGGCGACGATGCCCGAGGTGGACTTCAACCTGCTGTCCGATCCGCGCGATTTCGATCGGCTGGTGATCGGCGCTCGACGCATGCTGTCCGTGCTCGCCGACCCGTCGATGCGCGACGTGATCCACGAGGTGTTCGTGCCGACCGGCGGGCACGGGAACGCGCTCAACACGCCTTCGACGGGCAACCGGATCAAGAGCCGGATCGCGACCGGCCTGTTCGATCTCGGGCCGGGCATGCGCAGGCGGCTCCTCGGCGACGCGTTGATCGACCCGTCCGTGCTGCGGGCGGATCGGGGCGCGTTGGAGCGCGTGGTACGCGAGACCGCAGCCGGCGTGCACCATCCGACGGGCACGTGCCGCATCGGGGCCGCCACGGATGCCGACGCGGTCGTCGATCCGCGATGCCGGGTCCACGGCGTGGAGGGCCTGCGCGTGGCGGATGCGTCGGTGATGCCGACGATCGTGACGGCCGGCACGCACCTGACGGCGCTGATGATCGGGGAGAAGGCGGCGGCGATGATCCGCGAGGATCGGGGCAGGGTGGCGGTGGGCACGCGTCGGCAGACGACCACGGTGTCGTGAGGGGCGGTCCGGCTCGCCGAGCCTCCCGACGCCGGCCGGCTCGGTCCGCCGACCGTGCCTCGTTCAGTCCTCGAACCCGAGGAACACCGCGGCCTCGCCGAGCGGCTTGCGCCGCGACACCACCGCATTGGCCGGGAAGCGCTCGTCCGGCCAGCCGATCGCGACGCAGGTCTGGATCACCTCGTCCTCCGGGATCCTCGCCTCGGTGCGCACCACCGGCGACTGCATGATCCCCTGGCTGTTGATCACGCAGCCCAGCCCGCGCGACCAGGCGGCGTTGACCAGGCAGTTGACCACGCCACCGCAGTCGAAGGGCGGGATGTCGCTGCCGTAGAGCGCGCGGTCGTAGGTGACGATGATCGAGGCGGGCGCGTCGAACTGCCGGAAGCCGCGCAGCACCCAGTCCTGGCGCGCCTGCGTGTCGTCGCGGGCGATGCCCATGGCGCCGAAGAGCTGCTTGGCGATCTCCACCTGACGCTCGCGGTGCACGCCCTCGTACCCGGGCCCGAGGCGGAACTCGCGCGAGTGGGGGACGCCCGCGACATTGCGCTCGACGTTCCCGGCGCGGATCCGGTCCAGCACCTCGCCGGCGACCACGTGGAAGTGCCAGGGCTGGGTGTTCATCGAGGTCGGCGCACGCATCGCGAGCTCGAGGATCTCGGCGATCAGGGCCTTGGGCACGGGCTTGTCGAGGAAGCCCCGGATGCTGCGGCGGCTGCGGATGACGTCGTCGAATTCCATCGTCGGGGCCTCGTGGGATGCCGCCGGACTATACGGTTTCGCCGCCAGGCGAGGAACGCTGCATTCTGGAGAACCTCGCGAGGACGCACCGGCGCCGCGCGTCACCCGCACGTTCGTCCGCGCACGGCGAGGGGCGCGGACTTGGCAACGACCGCGATGCCGTTCATCCTGCGTGGCGTCCAGCCCGTCGGCGTCGACCCTCCCCCGCCACCATCGCCATGCAAGAGCCCCTTCTCGCCAGCGCGCTTCGGTCCGCCTGCGAACGCCACGCTTCGCGCACCGCGCTGACCGGGGAGGGCGAGGCGCTGTCCTACGGCGCGTTGCTCGACGGGGCCGCCGCGCTGGCGAAGCGGCTCGTCGCCGCCGGCCCGGTGGCGCACGAGCCGGTGCTGGTGCGTTGCTCGAACCACCCCACCGACTTCGTCGCGTTCCTGGGCGTGTGGATGGCCGGTGCGCTGGCGGCGCCGATCCATCGCTCGGCGCCGGGCGACGTCGTGCGCGCGATCCAGGCGAAGGCCCGCTGCCCGATCGCGGTCGACCTGCTCGCCGGTCCCCGCCAGGACATCGTGCCGCAGGCGCTGGCCGCCGACCCCGACGACGCGTCCCGTGCGGCGCGCCGGCGCATGCTCGAGGGCGGCGCGCTGGTCATCTTCACGTCGGGATCGACGGGCACGCCGAAGGGCGCCGTGCTGTCCCACGCGGCGTTCCAAGGCAAGCTGGCGCAGAACCAGCGGCTCCTGCAGGCGGGTGCGGACACCTGCACGCTGCTGGTGCTGAACGACACCTTCAGCTTCGGGATCTGGGTCGCGCTGATGACGCTGATGCAGGGCGGCAGGGTCGAGACGGTCAGCCGATTCGAACCTCGGACCTTCGTCGAAGTGCTGCACGACCGGGGCATCACCTTCATGGGCGTCGTGCCGACGATGATCCGTTCGCTGTTCGGCACGCTGGATCGCGACGCCCTGATCGAAGCGAAACGGCGCATGTCGGCCAGCGGTCGGCTCCAGCGTGTCGTGATCGGTGGCGAGCCGCTCGGCCGACAGCTGTCCGCCGAGCTCCGCGACTTCATCGCGCCGGCCGAGCTCTTCGACATCTACGGGCTGACCGAGACCTCCACCTGCGACTTCGTGCTGTTGCCGAAGGACTACCCCTCGCATCCGGGCAGCATCGGCAAGCCGTTCGACGGGATCCGCTGCCGCGTGGTCGGGGCCGATGGCGGGACGTGCGCGCCGGGCGCCACCGGCGAGCTCCAGCTCCAGACGCCCTACATCATGTCGGGCTACCTGGGTGACGACGACCTCACGCGCGCGGCGTTCGCGGACGGGTGGTTCCTCACGGGCGATCTCGCGACGTCCGACGCGGAGGGCTTCGTCGACATCGTGGGTCGGCTGAAGGAGCTGATCTTTCGCGGCGGCAACAAGATCACGCCACTCGAGGTGGAGCTGGCGCTGCTGCGCTGCGAAGGCGTGGCCGGCGCGCTCGTGACCGGGCTGCCCGATCCGATCCTCGGGCAGCGCATCCACGCGTTGCTCGTCCCGAAGCCCGGTGTCCGGTTGAGCGCCGCCGCGCTGCGTCGGGCCCTGTCGGGCCACCTCGAACGATTCAAGACACCGGACAGCTTCTACGTGGGCGATACCCTCCCGACGGGGCGCACCGGCAAGATCGACCGCGGACAACTGCAGGCCCGGCTGGCCGACGGCGTGCTTCATCCGCTATCCGACTGAAACCCTCGAGCGATGCCACCTGCGATGACCCAGAACGCCTACACCTGCATCCGCACGTCGATCGCCGAGGGCGTCGGCCATCTCGAGCTGCACCGGCCCGAGCGCCTGAACGCGCTGTCCGCGCCCATGCTGGTCGAGATCGGTGACGCGATGGATGGCTTCGAGCGCGACGAGGCCGTCCGGGTGGTGGTGCTCAGCGGGGCCGGCAAGGGGTTCTCGTCCGGCTTCGACCTGAAGGACCAGATGCAACGCAATCCGAAGGGCTCGAAGGTGTGGAGGGAGATCCTCGATCTCGACTTCCACACGACGATGAGGTTCTGGCATTGCCCGAAGCCCACCGTCGCGGCGGTCCACGGGCCCTGCGTGGCCGGCGCCTTCGAGATGGCGCTGGCGTGCGACATCACCATCGCCGCCGAGGACGCGACGTTCGGCGAGCCGGAGCTGCGCTTCGGGGCCGGCATCGTGACGATGCTGCTGCCCTGGATGGCCTCGCCCAAGCACGCCAAGCGCATCATCCTGAGCGGGCAGGACAAGGTGTCGGCCGAACTGGCGATGCAGATGGGCCTGGTCAGCGAAGTGGTCCGGACCGGCGAGCACCTGGACGTCGCGCTGCGGGTCGCACGCAACATCGCCCGGATGGATCCGGACCTGGTGCAGCAGACCAAGAAGGCCCTGCAGCGCACGTACGACGTCCAGGGCCTGGACACCGCGCTGGCCGCTGCACTCGACATCGACCACTCGATCGAGTCGCACGGCTCGCCCGACAAGGTGCGGTTCATGGACATCGCCCGCGCGGAGGGGCTGCAGGCCGCGCTGGGCTGGCGCGCGCGGCGCTTCGAGGCCGAGTGAGCGGGCCGGGGGGCCGCGCCGCCTACCGTCATCACGCAGGCCACGACCATGAAGACCATCGAGTACTTCTACGGCACGCGCTCGATCTACGCCCACTTCGGCGCCGAGCGGATCGTCGCGCTGGCGCGGCAATCGGGGCGGCGGCTGGTGCACCACCCGATCGATCTGAGCCGGGTCGTCCCCGCCGCCGGCGGCCTGCCTTTCGATCGCCGTTCGGCCGCTCACAAGGCCTATCACTTCGGCCGTGAGATCGAACGCTGGAGCGAGTACCTGGGCATCCCCGCCCTGGTCGATCCGATCCATCACTTCGGCGGGCGCACGTTCTCGTCGGGAGTCATCCTCGCGGCACAGGCCGCCGGGGCCGATGTCGACAGGTTGCACGCGGACATGCTGCGAGCCTTGTGGCAGCACGACCGCGATCTCGACAGTGCCGACGTGCTGGCCGATCTCGTCCGGGGGATCGGCGCCGACCCGGCCACCCTGCTCGAGTCCGCGAACTCGCGGGAGATCCAGGCGGCCTTCGTCGGCTGCACCGAGCGCGCCATCGCGCTCGGCGTGCCGGGTTCGCCGACCTACATCATCGACGGCGAGCTCTTCTACGGTCAGGATCGGCTGATGATGGTGGAGCGCGCCCTGCGCACGCCTTTCGGTCCGCCGGGGGCGCCACCGCGCTGGTGATGTCGATTCCAGGGTTGACGGCCGCGCCACGTGCCGCCAGCCTCTCGGCGATCCCGTGCAGGCAGCGCGCCGACGGCCGCTCCATCCCTTCGCGTGAACGCCACCGTCAACGCCACGGCCACCCGTCCCCGGACCACCGCGCTCGCTCTTGCCGCCGCCGTGCTGGCGGCCGCCAGCTTCATCGCGATGGACGGCACGGTGAAGTGGCTGGGCGAGCGCTACGGCACGGCACAGGTGACCTTCCTGCGCTTCGCCTTCGGTACGCTGTACGCGGTGCCGCTCTGGCTCTGGTGGCGCACGCCCCTGCCGACGCGGTCGCAATGGCGGTGGCACCTGCTGCGCAGCGCGCTGCTGATGGTGGCGCTGCTGACCTGGTTCCACGCGCTGAAGACGCTGCCGCTGGTGCAGGCGGTGGGCATCGGCTACACCGCGCCGCTGTTCATCTCGCTGCTGGCGATCTGGGCGCTGGGCGAGCGGCCTTCCCGCTGGCTCTGGGCGGCCATGGCCCTCGGCATGGCGGGCGTGGCCGTGGGGCTCTGGCCCGAGCTGGGCGCCGTCGATGCCGGGGGCAGCGAGGTCCGGCTGTGGGGGATGGCCGCCGCGGGCGCGTCGGCCCTGGCCTACGCGGGCGTCATGGTGGTGGCGCGTCACCAGGCGCAGCAGGGCGGGCTCTGGACGATCCTGCTGGTGCAGAACCTGGTGCCGACGCTCGTGCTGGCGGTGCCGATGTGGTGGCTGTGGGAACCGATGCGGATCTCCGACGTCCCGATGCTGCTGCTGATGGGCGGGTTCGCGACGATCGGCCTGGTGGCGATCACCTGGGCCTATTCGCACGTGGAGGCCAGCCGTGCGGCGCCGCTCGAGTACACCGGACTGGTGTGGGCCGCGCTCCTCGGCTGGCTGGCCTTCGGGGAGATGCCCACCGGCTGGAGCATCGGCTCGGCCGCGCTGATCGTGCTGGGCTGCCTGCTGCTGCTGCGCCGCTGACGCGGGCGCTGCGGTGCGGCTCTGCACGGGCAGGCTGAACCGAGGCGGGTCCGATTCCCGGATGCAGCAGCCTGTTGCGCCGACGAAAAGCTCGTTGCACATCGTGGAATGCTGTCGGCGCGCCGCATCATCCGTATTTTTCAACGTGGAAGAGTCTGTTGCGCATCGTGGGATTCGACCCGTAAGCGACTGATCCTCATGGAGAAAAAGACTTCGCAACAGTGTGACCTAATGCTGTTGCCGCGCAGCATCGAGGCGTAGAGTCTTATACAAGACTGACGCCCCCAGCCGGTCTGCGTTCAACTCACTAGGGAGTCCTCCTCCATGTCGTCCCGCGAACTCGAAGCCCAGAAACTCCAGAAGGAATGGTCCGACAGCGCCCGGTGGCGCGGCATCAAGCGCGGCTACACCGCGGAAGACGTCGTCAAGCTGCGCGGCTCTCTGCAGGTCGAGCACACGCTCGCCAAGCGCGGCTCGGAGAAGCTCTGGAGGCTCATCAACGAGGAGCCCTTCGTCAACTCGCTCGGCGCGCTGACCGGCAACCAGGCGATGCAGCAGGTCAAGGCCGGCCTGAAGGCGATCTACCTGTCGGGCTGGCAGGTCGCGGGCGACGCGAACCTGGCTGGCGAGATGTACCCCGACCAGTCGCTGTACCCGATCAACTCGGTGCCGTCGGTCGTCAAGAAGATCAACAACGCGCTGACCCGCTGCGACCAGATCCAATGGATGGAAGGCAAGAACCCGAACGACCCGGGCTACATCGACTACTTCGCGCCGATCGTGGCCGACGCGGAAGCCGGCTTCGGCGGCGTGCTGAACGCCTTCGAGCTGATGAAGTCGATGATCGAGGCGGGCGCCTCGGGCGTGCACTTCGAGGACCAGCTCGCGGCGGTCAAGAAGTGCGGCCACATGGGCGGCAAGGTGCTTGTGCCGACGCGCGAGGCCGTCGCCAAGCTCGTCTCGGCGCGTCTCGCCGCCGACGTGATGGGCGTGCCGACCGTGCTGCTCGCCCGCACCGACGCGGAAGCGGCCGACCTGGTGACCTCGGACGTCGACGACAACGACAAGCCGTTCATCACCGGCGAGCGCACCGTCGAGGGCTTCTTCAAGACCCGCAACGGCCTGGAGCAGTCGATCTCGCGCGGCCTCGCCTACGCGCCGTACGCGGACCTGATCTGGTGCGAGACCGGCAAGCCGGACCTCGAGTTCGCGCGCAAGTTCGCCGAGGCGATCCAGAAGCAGTTCCCGGGCAAGATGCTCGCGTACAACTGCTCGCCGTCGTTCAACTGGAAGCGCAACCTCGACGAGGCGACGATCGCCAAGTTCCAGCGCGAGCTGGGCGCGATGGGCTACAAGTTCCAGTTCATCACGCTGGCCGGCTTCCACAGCCTCAACTACTCGATGTTCAACCTGGCCTACGGCTATGCCCGCAACCAGATGAGCGCGTTCGTCGAGCTGCAGGAAGCCGAGTTCGCGGCGGCCGAGCGCGGCTTCACCGCGGTCAAGCACCAGCGCGAGGTCGGCACCGGCTACTTCGACGCGGTGACGACGACGATCGAGCGCGAGTCGTCGACCGCCGCGCTCAAGGGCTCGACCGAGGACGAGCAGTTCTTCGACGCGAGCAAGAAGAAGGCCGCCTGATCGTCGTGATCGGATGAGTCGGGGCGCCTTCGCGAGCGCTCCGTGCGCGGGCCGCGCTCCGGGTGACCGGGCGCGGCCCGTGTCGTTCCTGCCGCCTCGCGGGTCGACCGATCCTGCCCGTGCCTCGGGTGGCATACTCGACCACCGGAGGGCACCGTGGGCGCACACGAGTCGAATCATCCGTTGCGGCCGTTCCTGAAGAACTGGCTGTGGGAGCACGGCCGCATCGGCACGCGGTACCTGTCGTGTGCCGACGGCGCGATCGGCTACGACGAGGGGCGCAAGGCGCAGTTCGCGAGCGAACCGCACGTCTACGTGCACCTGGGTCGGGACGCGGCGGATGCGTCCCGCACGGGGCCGGCGGTGCACGAGTCCGGGCTTGCGCGTTTCCTCAAGGCGGCGCAGCTCGGTCGGCCGGACGACGCGGGTCCGCCCGCGGACGTGCAGCGCGCCGCGCACGACTGCATCGAGCTCGGCCTGTTCTGCGCATACCAGGCGGACCTGCGGCAGGCGTGCGCCCGCTACGCGCTCGAGCCGATGTTCGACGACGAGATCCGCGATGCGGCCGCGGCCGACGTGCGCGCCGCGTACCAGCCGCTGCGCGAACAGCTGGCGATGTACGACTACACGGTGTTCCACGGCCTGCCGGCGCCGCTGCTGCTGTGCGACGTGCCCTTCGTCGACTGGCGGGTCCGCGCGCGCCCGCCGATGCCCTTCGTGTCGATGCCGCTCGGGCCGTATGCGCTCCTGGTCGGCACGCCCTCGGCGAAGACCGCCCGTGCGGGGCCGGTGACGTGGAGGAGCGCCGTGTCGATGGGGCCGTTCAAGGACCAGAACCGTCACCTGGTCGACGGTGCGCGAGCGTGGATCGTCGCGACCTCGGATGCGGAACTGGCTGCGCTGCAGCCGCGGTTCGCGCCGCCCGAGGCGGCACCCGAGGGCGCCGCCGCCCCGCGCTGATCGGCCGGCAGGCCTAGGCTTCGCGACCGCGTCCTCGGTCGTTCGTCGAATGGCGCGGCGCGGCCGCGATGTCGATCATCGGTGCTCCGATCCATTCGACAACGGAGCCCGCCATGAACGTCTTCCACGCCACCCGTCGCCAGCGCGGCCAGGGCATGACCGAGTACCTCGTCGTCGTGGCGCTGATCGCGGTCGCCGCGATCGGCGTCTATACCCTCTTCGGACAGACGCTGCGCAACCAGACCGCCGGCCTCGCGCTCGAGGTCGCAGGCCAGGACGCGGGCGCCGCGATCGCCGGCGCCACGACCAATGCGACCGCCGCGCAGACCGCGGCCGGCACCCGCAAGGGGCTGGACACCTACAACGCGGGCAACCACTGAGGCGCACCACCGCACCGCATCGAACCGGACCGCCGCGATGGCCGCGCACCGCCGCCCCGCACGCGCCCCGCAATCGGGCCAGTCGCTGCTGATCGCGCTCGGGCTGCTGCTCGCCGGCGGCGCGATGCTGATGGCGATGTTCTCGACCGGGCAGGTCGCGATCGCGAAGCAGCGGCTCGTGGGCGCGGCCGACGCGGCCGCCTGGAGCGTCGGCCTCTGGCGCGCTCGCGTGCTCAACTACCACGCGTATTCCAACCGCGCGATCGTCGCCAACGAGGTGGCGATCGCGCAGGCGGTGACGCTGCTCGCCTGGGCGCAGTACTTCGAGTCGCTGACCCGCAACGCCACCGCGTTCGCGACGCTGCTGCCCGCAGCGGAGCCGGTGCTGGTCGGTGCGGCCGAGGCGGCGCGCCTCGCGCGCGAGGCGGCCGAGGCGGCGGCGCGCATCGAGGTCGCGGCGCGCGGCGCCGAGGCGATCGGCTACGGCGCGATCCTGCGCGAGAGCCAGGAGATCCTGCAGCTGTCGACGCAGGGCTTCGGTGCCAGCATGGTCGCGGCCGAGGTCGCCCGCGCGAACGACCGGTCCTACTTCGCGTGGGTGCTGCCCGACGCCTCGCGCGGCTGGCAGCGATTCACGCACCGCACCGACTCGCCCGAGGCGCTGCAACGCGTCGCCGACCTGGTGCGCGAGTCGCTCGATCCGTTCACCGCAGGGCCGCGCTCGGAGGACATCCGCACGCCGGTGCCGTCGCCGTGCCTGAACCTGATGCGGCTGCGCAAGCGGGGCGCGACGACCTGGTCCGAGGACCTGTCGCGCTGGGAGGCGGTCGACACCATGTCGTTCCACCTGCGCACGCTGCGCGGGCCGCGCTGCCGAGAGACCGAGGCGGTCCCGCTCGGATGGGGCGCGGTCGAGGCGGGCACGCCACTGCGCGCGATCGTCGGTACCGAAGGCGAGATCGGCATCAACCCCGCTGCGAACGCGCTGGCGGCCGCGTCGATGGTCTCGCTGCCCGGGTACGGCGGCTTCGGACCGGTGCGAGAGCTCGACCTCGACGGCGTGGCCAGCCAGCGGTTCCCGACCGCGCGGCTCGCGGTGATCGCGCGCCAGCCCGGCGAGGCGGTGGCCACCGCGATGAACCGCGGCCTCGCGAGTGGGCGGATGCTGCCGCCCGACCGGTTCGCGGGCGACGGTGCGCCGCACCTGTGGGCGCTGTCGGCGGCCGAGGTGTACTTCCGCAGGCCGGTCGACGCCCCGACACGCATCGAGTACGCGAGCCTGTTCAACCCCTACTGGCAGGTCCGGCTCGCGGCGCCCTCGGCGGCCGACCAGGCCGCGGCGTACGGTTATGTGCGCTGAACGCCGCACCGTCCGGGGCCAGGCGATCGTGGAGCTGCTGGTCGCGATGCTCGCGCTCGTGCCGCTCTACTTCGGCGTGGTCTGGGTCGCGAAGGTGCTCGACGTGCAGCAGGCCACCGTCGCGGCCTCGCGGGCGCTCGCGTTCGAGTGCACGGTGCGGCCCGCGGCCTGCGCGGATCCCGCGGTCCATCCGGAGCTCGCCGAGGACACGCGGCTGCGGTTCTTCTCGAGCCACCGGCTCGGCCTGCGCAGCGACGGCGCGCTCGCCGCGCAACCGAACGCGTTCTGGGTCGACCGGCGCGGCGACGCGCTGCTCGAGCGCCTCGACGACGTGACGGTCGACGTCGTACCGGGCCGCTTCGACAGCCCGCTCGGCTTCGCGGGCGGATTGGGCGACGGGTTCCCGCGCGCGGTGCGCGTCCTGTCCGAGCTGGCCGGTCCGGGCCGGTTCGGGCTCGAGATCGAAGGCGGGCTCGTCGAGGCACGCGTCGGGACGCGGCTCGCGCGCAACCGTCCGGGCGATGGCTGGGTCCGGTCGCTGACCGCGATGCCCGTCGCGACGTCGGCCCGCACCGCGATCCTGATCGACGCGTGGAATGCCTCCGGCCCGTACGGCGACGAGGCCGACAGCGTCGTGACCCGGGTGACCGAGGGCAGCCGCGTGCCCGGGCTCGAGCCGGCGATCGCCGCGGGCTGGCTGCCGGTGCGCGGTCTGCTCGCGATCGGGGCCGCGCTCGGCTTCGAGTCGCACGCGCGCGCGTTGCGCTGGCACGAGATCGATGTCGACCTCGTGCCGGCCGATCGGCTCGGACGCCCCGCCGATGTCCCGCCGCCGCCCGCATCGGCGGGCGATCGACCCTGAACCGGAGGACCCGAGATGGATGCCCTGCCACCCGACGTCAGGACCGAGCTGGTCATGGCCGCCGCCGCCTTCGACGGCCACGGCGTCACCACCCACCGATTCCGCAGCGCGGAGCCGCTCGACGCGCTGCTCGCGCGGGTTCGCGACCGATGGCGCGCGGACGGGCGGCCGATCGTCGAATCGCGGACCGGGGCGTGGCGGCTGCTGTCGGTCCGCGACGCGCAGGGGTTCACCACGATGCAGGTGCGCGCGTCGGTCGACGGCAGCGAGGGGATGGTGTCGCGCTGGCGCGCCGCGCCGATCACCGCCGAGCTCGTGCCGTTCACCGAGGGCAGGGTGCTCGACCGCTGGCTGCCCGATGGATCCGAGGTGCTGCGCCGCGTTGCGCACCGCGATCCCGGGCGCGATGCGGCGACGGTCGTCGCCCGGGTGCCGTCCTCGCCCGAGCAGGCGGCGCGGACCCTGCGCACGCGCGCCGCCAACGAGGGCTTCGTCGACGACCCGGCGCTCGGCGCGCCCGCGAACCGCGCGGCATGGTTCCGCGGCGGCTCGGGCTCGGGCGAGGCGCTCGCGTTCCGGCGCGGCCGGGAGGAGGTGGTGGCGACCGTGTCGAGCCACCGCGACGGCGCCGCGGTGGTGCTGCACTGGGGGCATGCGCGATGAGCCCGCCGCGCATGCGGACCCGCGGGCAGGCCGCGACCGACTACCTGCTGGTGCTCGCGCTGGTCGCTGTTGCGCTGTCGGTCGGCGCCGACTCGCCGGTGCTCCGGATCGTCGCCGCGATCGCGGACCGGTACGAGCGATTCACCTGGTCGGTGTCGCTGCCATGACGCGCCGTCCGGCAGACCTCGTCCGGCGCGCGTGGGCCGCGGTGAAGGCCCGACGCGCGCTGTGGCTGGCCCTGGGCGCGGTCGTCTGCGGCGCGCTCGCGGTGGTCGGCGCACGGCAGTACATCGGCGAGCGTCTCGCGATCGAGCGGGCGCGCCTGCAGCCTCGCCAGGAGATGGTCGAGGTGGTCGTCGCCAAGCGCGAGCTGCGGCGTGGCGAGCGCGTCGGCGGCGACACGATGGCGGTGCGGGCGCTGCCTCGCGACGTCGCACCGGGCGGCGCGGTCACGCCGGCGAGCTTCGATTCGGTCGCCGGGCAGCGTCTCGTGGTGGCGCTGCGCGCCGGCGAGCCGCTCCTCGCGTCGGCCGTCGCGAGCGTCGACAGCGCGCCGATCTCCAGCCGCGTGCGACCGGGCATCCGCGCGATGACGATCTCGGTCGACGAGGTCAACTCGCTGTCGGGGATGCTGCAGCCCGGCGACCGGATCGACCTGCTGCTGTCGGTCAGGCCACCGGCCGCGGCCGGGCTCGCGCAGGCCGAGGTCACGCGCACCGTGATGCAGGGCGTCGTCGTGCTCGCGACCGGCCGTCAGTCCCGTGTCGCGGTCGGCGACGAGCCGGTGGGCGGGCGCGCCTACACGTCGATCACCGTCGAGGTCGATCCCGAGCAGGCACAGCGCCTGGTCGTCGCGCAGCGTGCGGGGCGGCTGACCGCGGTGCTGCGCAATCCCGACGACCGCGCCCGCATCGAGGAGCGCAGGCTCGACGTCAACGCGCTGCTCGGCGTGCCGACGGCGACGATCGCCGCAGCGCCGCCTCCGGTCGAGGTGATCGTCGGAGGGCGGGGACAGGCGCCGGCGCAGTCCAACGTGCCCGTTTCGCCCGCCCCGGCCGGCGCGACGTCCGCGCCCGCCCACCCGTCGTCGCTACCCGTCGCGCCGGACACGTCCCCGGCTGCCGCACGCCCGTCCGAGCCGCCGCGCGTGCCGATGCTCGATGCGCCCTGGACGCCGCAGGCCCCGGCGACCGTGCCGCTCTACCGCTGAACCGTCCGCGAGTCCGCCATGATCCGACGCGTCGCATCGATCCTTAGCCGCTTCCGCCTCGCCGTCTCGAGCTCGGCGGCGCTCCTGTCCGCCTGCGCGGCCGCGTTCGCGTTCGCCCAGCCCGCGGAGCGCCCCGCGCCGATCACGCTCTACGTCGGCGAGGCGCATGTGATCGACGAGCCCAACGTGCGCCGGATCGCGGTCGGCAACGGCAAGGTGCTGCAGGCGACCGCGCTCGACGAGCGGCAGGTGCTCGTGCTGCCCGAGGCGCCCGGCCAGAGCACCGTGGTGCTCTGGGGCCGCAGCGGACCGCAGCGGACCTACGTGTTCAACGTGCTGCCCGCGGACACCGGGCGGCTGCTCGCCGAGGTGCAGGCGATGCTCGGCGACACGCGCAAGGTCGGCGCACGGGTCGTCGGCGACAAGGTGCTGGTCGAGGGCGCCGAGGTGTCGGAGGAAGTGGCCGCGCGGATCGCCGAGATCGCGAAGCGTTATCCGCAGGTGGTCAACCTGCTGCCGCGCGTCGGCCAGGAGCGGATGATCGCGATGGACGTCAAGTTCATCGAGATCCGCCGCGAACTGCTGGAGAACCTCGGCGTCAGGTGGAGCCCCACGGCGCAGGGGCCCACCTTCCAGGTGGTCGGCGACCTGCACCGCAGCGCAGCGCTGCAGCCGGGCGGCGCGGCCGAGGGCTCGGGGCTGCAGGTCGCGCCGCGCGTGCCGCCCTTCGCGACCAGCTTGTCGCTGGTGTCGTCGCTCAGCTCGATGCTCAACCTGCTGGTGCAGAGCGGCGACGCGGTGATCCTCGCCGAGCCGCGGCTGTCGTGCCGCTCGGGCGGGTCGGCGCGGTTCGTCGCGGGCGGCGAGCTGCCGATCCCGGTCGCCGGCGCGTTCGGCACCGCCTCGGTGGGCTTCAAGGAGTACGGCATCAAGTTCGGCGTCAGTCCGGTCGCGAGCGATTCCGGCCTCATCGCGGCCAAGATCGCGACCGAGATCTCGGCGATCAACTTCGAGGTCGCGGTGCGGCAGGTGCCGGGCCTCACGAAGCGCCGTGCCGAGACCGACGTCAACCTGCGCGAGAACGAGACGCTGGTGATCGCCGGGCTGCTGACCGAGGAGGGCGCGCGCAACATGGACCGCGTGGCCGGTGCCTCGGAGCTGCCGGTGCTGGGCGGCCTCTTCCGCTCGCGCCAGTTCCGCGACCGGCAGACCGAGCTCGTCGTGTTCGTCACGCCGCGCTTCGTCGAGGGCGCGCCGGGCATCGCGCCGGGCGGTGCACTCGGCCCGATGCGCGAGCCGGTCCGCGTGCTCCCGGCGGTGCCGCGCGACCCTCAGGCTCCGTCGAGCGGGATGCCGGACGACCTGGCCGGGGGCGGCGCGCGACGCGAGGCCTCGCACGCGGTCGTGAACGAGCACGCTGCGGCGGCGACATCGTCGACGCCCGCCCGGCCCGCTTCATCGTCGACGCACGCGCCGCTGCCGACGTCCTCGACGCCCGCGCCCGCGTCACACCCCGAGGACCGCGGCACCCCGACGCGCTGGCGCGAGATGCGCGACCGGCTGCGGATGGTCGACTGAACCCGGAGCCCCCACCATGCTGCTGATCACCGTCGACCAGGCCGGGCAACCGACGCGCACCGTACGCGTCGAGCGCACGCCGTGCCGCATCGGCCGCTCGCGGGACTGCGAGCTGCCGCTCTCGAGCTGGCGCATCGGACGGGTGCACGCCGAGATCCACGCCGCGGGCCGGGCCGCACGCATCGTCGACGCGGGCACGCTCGGCGGCACGCTCGTCAACGGAGAGCGCATCGTCGAGTTCGGGCCGCTGTCGGCGTCGGACCGCATCGAGATCGGCGGCTTCGTGCTGCACGTGCAGCTCGAGCGGCCGGACGTCGCGTACGGCGTCGACGGGGATCCGGAGGGTCCCCGCAGCACGGTCGGCTGGCGACGGCTCGTGCACCGGCACCTGCTGCAGACGATCGACCTGCGGCGTCGCGACGTGCGCCTGGCGGACCCGGAGGCGCTGCGCGTCGAGATCCGCGGGCTGGTCGAGCAGTTGCTGCTCGACACGATCGCGCTGCCGGAGGGGGTCGACCGCGAGCGGCTGATCGAGGACGTCATCGACGAGGCCATCGGGCTCGGGCCGCTCGAGCGGCTGCTCGCCGACCCGACGATCGGCGAGATCATGGTGAACGCCGCCGACGAGATCTGGGTCGAGCGCGAAGGGCAGCTGCACCGGCACCCGGGCGCCTTCTCCGACGACGACGCGGTGCGCGGCATCATCGACCGGATCGTCGCGCCGCTCGGCCGCCGCATCGACGAGTCCTCGCCGATGGTCGATGCGCGGCTGCCGGACGGCTCGCGGGTCAACGCGATTATCCCGCCGCTCGCGATCCGCGGGCCGGCGCTGACGATCCGCCGCTTCAACCGTTCGCTGCTGCGCCCCGCGGACCTGGTCGCGGTGGGCGCCGCATCGGTCGACATGCTCGCCTTCCTCGCGGTGTGCGTGGAGCGGCGGCGCAACGTGGTGATCTCGGGCGGCACGAGCTCGGGCAAGACGACGCTGCTCAACGTGCTGTCGAACCTGATCCCGGACGGCGAGCGGATCGTCACGATCGAGGATGCGGCCGAGCTCACGCTGCGCCACGCGCACCTCGTGCAGCTCGAGGGACGGCCGCCCAACCTCGAGCAGCGCGGCGCGGTGTCGATCCGGGATCTCGTCCGCAACGCGCTGCGGATGCGCCCGGACCGGATCGTCGTCGGCGAGTGCCGCGGCGGCGAGGCGCTCGACATGCTCCAGGCGATGAACACCGGCCACGACGGCTCGCTCACCACGGTGCATGCGAACAGTCCGCGCGACGTGGTCTCGCGGCTCGAGGTGATGACGCTGATGGCGGGCATGGACTTGCCGGTGCAGGCGATCCGTGAGCAGATCGCCTCGGCGGTCGACATCGTCGTCCACCAGGCGCGGTTCGCCGACGGCACGCGCCGGATCGTGTCGGTCATGGAAGTCACCGGGATCGAGGCCGGGCGGGTGCAGATGCAGCCGCTCTTCGAGTTCCGCGCGCAGCGCACGCGGCGCGACGGTCGCGTCGACGGCGTGTTCCGGGCGTGCGGCACCGTGCCGACCTTCTACGAGGCGCTGAGGGAGGCCGGGGTGCCGGTGGACCTCGCGCCGTTCGGCGAGGGCGTGCGATGAGCGACGACCTGGACCTGGTGCTGGTGGCGGCGTTCGCGTCGATCGTGCTCGCGACCGCGGCGATCGCGGGCAGCGCGGGCCGCCGGCTGCGCACCTGGCACGAACGCTTCCACGCGGACCTGGGGGCGGGCCTGCGCCAGTCCTTCATGTATCTCGACGCGGGGCGCCTGTTCCGGCTGAACCTCGCGCTGGTCGCGGCGGCGGCGGTGGTCGCGGGCGCGCTCACCGGGCAGCCGGTCGCCTCGCTGGTCGTGCTCGCCGCGGTCGGCGCGCTGCCGGGTGTCGGGCTCGCCTGGATGCGGCGGCGGCGGCTCTCGAGGCTCGCAGCCCAATGGCCCGACGTGACGATGCTGGTCGCGGGCGCCCTCAGGGCGGGCTCGAGCCTGCCGCAGGCGATCGCGCAGGCGGCCCGCGAGCTGCCGTCGCCCTCGGGCCGCGAGCTCGACCTGATCGCGCGCGAGCAGCGGATCGGCGTCGGGCTGGACGCCGCGATGGCCTCGCTCGAGCGGCGGGCGCCGCTCGACGGCGTCGTGCTGTTCACCGCCGCGGTGCGCATCGCGCAGGAGTCGGGCGGCAACCTCGCCGAGACCCTGGAGCGGCTCGCCGAGACGCTGCGGCGCAAGGCCGCGATCGAGGGTCGCATCGACGCGCTGACCGCGCAGGGGCGACTGCAGGGCTGGGTGATGGCCGCGCTCCCGCTCGTCGTGGGCGCGGCGCTCTTCGCGATCGAACCGCTCGCGATGCGGCCGCTGCTGACGACCTGGCAGGGTTGGGTCGTCTGCGCGGCGGTGGTCGCACTCGAGGGGCTCGGGCTGCACGTGATCCGCCGGATCGTCGACATCGATGTCTGAACTCGACCTGCTCCTCGTGCTGGGCGCCGCGGCGCTCGCGGCCGCGCTCGCGTGGCTGGCGCTGCGCGCCACGCTCGCCTCGGTGCCGCTCGAGGACCGTCGCTGGCGCGACCGCCCGCCGATCGCGTGGCGGATCGGCTGGCCGGCGCTGCGTCCGCTCGCCGCGCTGCTCTCGCCGGTGCTGCCGCCCCGGTGGCGCGCCGCGCAGGCGCGGATGCTGCGGCAGGGCGGTCTCGACCTCGCGCTCGATGCGGCGCACGTGTCGGCCGCGTGCCTGCTCGCGGCGCTCGCGCTTGCCGGCGCGACCTGGCTCGCGCTCGACGCGGTGAACGGCGCCGCGACCGGCCCCGCCGCGCTCGCCGCGGCGGGGCTCGGCCTTGCCTGGCCGCTGTCGTGGCTGCGCCGGCGCCGCGACGCGCGGCTGCGCGCGATCGCCCGGGCGCTGCCGTTCTACCTCGACGTGGTGACGCTGTCGGTCGAGTCGGGCGCCAACCTGACTGGCGCGCTTCGGCACGCGGTCGCTAAGGGGCCGGCAGGGCCGCTGCGGACCGAGCTCGAGCGCGTGCTGCGCGACGTGCAGACCGGCCGTCCGCGTGCCGACGCGCTGCGCGCGATGGCCGACCGGCTCGAGCTGCCGGCGGTCGGAAGCTGGGTCGCGGCGCTGGTGGCCGCGGAGCGGCACGGCGCGGGCCTCGGCCCGATCCTGCGCGCGCAGGCGGAGCAGCGCCGCGAGGAGCGCTTCCAGCAGGCCGAGAAGGCCGCGATGAAGGCGCCGGTGAAGATGCTGTTTCCGCTGCTCGTCTTCATCTTTCCCTGCACGTTCGTGCTGCTCGGCTTCCCGGTGGTCGTGCGTCTCCTGGAGGAGGGTCTGCTTCGATGAATGCTGTCCATGTCCAGGTCGTCCGGGCCCGCACGCCCTGGGCGCGGCTCAAGGGGTTGCTCGGCGCGCCGCCGCTGCCGCCCGGGCACGGCCTGCTGCTCGAGCGCTGTCGCGCGGTCCACACCGTGGGCATGACGCGCGCGATCGACGTGGTGTTCGTCGGGCCCGACGGCTCGGTGCTCGATCTGCGGCGCGGGCTCGGGGCAGGGCGGGTGGCGGTGTGCCGGCGCGCGACGTCGGTCCTCGAGCTCGCAGCGGGCGACGCATGGCGGCTCGGCATGTGGCGCGGCTGCAGGCTGCACTTCGTCGATCGCGGGGTGACGCCGTGAGCCCGCGTCAGCGACGCTGGACCTGCATCGGAGCACTGGTATGCCTGAGCGCGCTCGGCGCGCAGCGTGCGCGGGCCGAGGAGGCATCGCGCACGCCGCCCGGCGTGCCGATCCGGATGGATCTCGGCGTCGCCGGCACGGGTCCGGTGGGCACGACCGGCCCGGCGGATGCGGCGTCCGTCGCCGGTCCGCTGCGCCTGACGCGGCCGCTCGCGCCCGAGACGCTCGCGCGGGTGCTGGCCGAGGCCGAGTCGCTGTACCGTGCGCGGCAGCACGACCAGGCCCGCCAGGCCTACGCGACGCTCGTGGAGCTCGACCCGCTGAACGCACACGCGTGGCTGCGGCTGGGCAACCTGCACCAGCTCGCCGGCCGCGACGCCGATGCGCTGGACGCGTACCGCAACGCGAGCCTGACGGTGCCCACGACCCGCGCCGATGCCGAGGCGCGCGGCAAGGCGCTGCTCAACGTCGCGCTGTTGCACGTCGCCCACGCGAGCCGTGCGATCGACGAGCTCGACGCGATGGGCCTCGCCACGCTCGGCGAGGCGCGCGGCGACGTGGCCCGCCAGGTCGGCGCACAGCGCCATCGCGCGAACCGCGCCGCGACGCGCGACTTCGAGGGGTCTCGTCCTGCGCGCGATGCGGGCGATGCGCCGCAGGCCGAGCCGGGCGGGCCGTACACCGTCGATCGTTGGACTGCGCGTGCGCGCCGCCCGCCGACCCGGCGCGAGTCGCCGGGGCGCGCGGCGATCGTCGAACCGGTCCTTGAGAGCGCGCAGCCCGAGCCCCCAGTGGTCGAGGTGCTCCGGGGCGGCCGAGGTGCCGCCCGACCGTGATGAGGCGATCCGGCCGCCAGTGCGGCATCGCGGCGATCGAGGCGCTGGTCGCGGTGCCGGTGCTGCTGTTCGTCGGCCTCGGCGCGCTGCAGTGGGGCCTGGTCCACCAGGCCCGACTCGCGCTCAACCTCGCGCTGCACGAGGCGGGTCGCGCGGGCAGCGTCGCGCATGCCGACGACGCGGCGATCCGAGACGGCCTCGCGCGCGGGCTGCTGCCCTGGCTGCATGGCGCATCGGATGCGGGCGAACTCGTGCGCAACCTCGCACTCGCGCGCCGGGACGTCGCCGAGGCCGAGGCACGGGGCTGGCTCCGGCTCGAGCGCCAATCGCCGAGCGCGGCCTCGTTCGAGGACTGGGCGGAGCCAGCGCGCGACGCGTACGGCGAGACGATCGACGGGGTGAGGGAGATCCCCAACGACGACCTCGTTCACCGCGCGACGCGCACTCGTCCCGCGGGCGGTGTGGCGGGCGATCGCGCGGGCGAGCCGATCGGCGCGGCGTCGGGCCAGACGCTGTCGGACGCGAACCTGCTGCGGCTGCGCATGACCTACGGCGTCCCGCTGTCGGTGCCGGTCGCCGGCCGGCTGATCGCCTGGGCGCTGCGGGCCTGGCACGGCTGCGCGGTCGGCGCGCCCCGGACGATCGGCGCGCTCAGGCTCGACGCGCCTGCGCTCGGAACCGCTCCCGATCGCGAGGCCTGCACGATGCTCGGCGCGGACGGCGACGGACCGGCCCGGCTGCCGGTGTCGGCGTCGTCGACCGTTCGGATGCAGACGCCCGCGCGGGAGCGCGGCGACGCGACGCCCCTCGCATCGGGACCGGGGCGGTCGCCGGGGCCAGGGCGCGTCGGCGGCGGGGCCGACGGCCTCCCCGCGCCGTCCGATCCGTCGTCCGGTGGGCCGGTCCTGCCGGGAGGTGCGCCGACCTCGGATCCGCCGGTGCCGGTTCCCGCACCGGCCGCGACCCCGGTCACGTCGGCCCCTCGGCCTGCGACGATCTCCCGCCCCGACGCCGCGCCCCCCGACCCCGCCTTCTGCCGCACCCCCGACCGCTGAGACGCGCCGAGCGCGCCCCCCGCCGCGCCCGGCCCGCGCCGCACCGCGGCCGACGCTCCTTCGCCAACCGCTAGAATGGCGCCCGCGTCCCCACTTCCTCCGGCCCACCATGTCCGACGTCCCCGACTCCGGCTCCCTCGACCTGTGGCGCAAGGCCGCGGCCAAGTCCGCGCCGGGCGGCGACCTCGACGCGCTGAAGTGGACGACCCCGGAGGGCATCGACGTCAAGGCCCTCTACACGAAGCGGGACCTCGAGGGCCTGCCCTACACCGACACGCTGCCCGGCCTGCCGCCGTTCATCCGCGGCCCGCAGGCGACGATGTACGCGGTGCGGCCGTGGACGATCCGCCAGTACGCCGGCTTCTCCACCGCCGAGGCCTCGAACGCGTTCTACCGCAAGGCGCTCGCCGCAGGCGGGCAGGGCGTGTCGGTCGCCTTCGACCTGGCGACGCACCGCGGCTACGACAGCGACCATCCGCGCGTCACCGGCGACGTCGGCAAGGCGGGCGTGGCGATCGACTCGGTCGAGGACATGAGGATCCTGTTCGACGGGATCCCGCTCGACAAGGTGTCGGTCTCGATGACGATGAACGGCGCGGTGCTGCCGGTGCTCGCCGGCTACGTCGTCGCGGCCGAAGAGCAGGGCGTGAAGCAGGACCAGCTGTCCGGGACCATCCAGAACGACATCCTCAAGGAGTTCATGGTCCGGAACACGTACATCTATCCGCCCGAGCCGAGCATGCGGGTGGTGGGGGACATCATCGAGTACACCGCGAAGCACATGCCGCGGTTCAACTCGATCTCGATCTCCGGCTACCACATGCAGGAGGCGGGCGCGAACCAGGCGCTCGAGCTGGCCTTCACGCTCGCCGACGGCAAGGAGTACGTGAAGACGGCGGTGGCCAAGGGCCTGGACGTCGACGACTTCGCGGGGCGCCTGAGCTTCTTCTGGGCGATCGGGATGAACTTCTATCTCGAGATCGCGAAGATGCGCGCGGCGCGCCTGCTGTGGTGGCGGATCATGACCGGCTTCGGCGCGAAGAACCCGAAGTCGCTGATGCTGCGCACGCACTGCCAGACCTCGGGCTGGTCGCTGACCGAGCAGGACCCGTACAACAACGTGGTGCGCACGACGATCGAGGCGATGGCGGCGGTCTTCGGCGGCACGCAGAGCCTGCACACCAACGCGCTCGACGAGGCGATCGCGCTGCCCACCGAGTTCAGCGCCCGCATCGCCCGCAACACGCAGCTGATCATCCAGGAGGAGACGCACATCACCAGCGTCGTCGACCCCTGGGCGGGCAGCTACATGATGGAGACGCTGACCCAGGAGATGGCCGACCGCGCGTGGGCCATCATCGAGGAGGTCGACGCGATGGGCGGCATGACGCACGCCGTCCAGAGCGGCTGGGCGAAGCTCAAGATCGAGGCGAGCGCGGCCGAGAAGCAGGCGCGGATCGACTCGGGCAAGGAAGTGATCGTCGGGGTCAACAAGTACCGCTCGGGCGCCGACGAGCCGATCGACATCCTCGACATCGACAACGTCGCGGTCCGCGATGCGCAGATCGAGCGCCTGAAGAGGATCCGCGCGACGCGCGACGCCGCGAAGGTCGAGCGATGCCTGGCCGCGCTCACCGACGCCGCCGCGCACGGCACCGGCAACCTGCTCGCGCTCGCGATCGACGCGATCCGCGCGCGCGCCACGGTCGGCGAAGTCAGCGACGCGCTCGAGACGGTCTGGGGCCGCCACCGCGCCGACACGCAGAAGGTCACCGGCGTCTACGCCGCCGCCTACGACAGCGCCGAGGGCTGGGACACGCTGCGCGCCGAGATCGCCCGGTTCGCCGAGGACGAGGGCCGCCGCCCGCGCGTGATGATCGCCAAGCTCGGCCAGGACGGGCACGACCGCGGCGCGAAGGTGGTGGCCACCGCGTTCGCCGACCTCGGCTTCGACGTCGACATGGGCCCGCTCTTCCAGACCGCCGAGGAGTGCGCGCGCCAGGCGATCGAGAACGACGTGCACGCGGTGGGCGTCTCGACGCTCGCCGCCGGCCACAAGACGCTGGTGCCGGCGATCGTCGAGGCGCTCAAGGCGCAGGGCGGCGAGGACATCATCGTCTTCGTCGGCGGCGTGATCCCGCGGCAGGACTACGCGTTCCTCTACGACGCGGGCGTCAAGGGCATCTACGGTCCGGGCACGCCGATCCCGGCGAGCGCGAAGGACGTGCTCGAGCGCATCCGCGAGGCGGTCAAGGCGCGGTGAGACGCGTGCGTCGGCCTGCCGCCTGCCGGGCCGAGGCGTCCGGCCACGGAGCCGGAGCGCGGTGAGCCCCGCGTCCGCCGCGCTCGATCCTCGCGATGCCGAGCTCGCCCGCGGCGTCACCGCCGGCGAGCGCCGTGCGCTCGCCCGCGCGATCACGCTGACCGAGTCCACCCGCGCCGACCACCGCGCGCGCGCCGACCTGCTGCTCAATCACCTGCTCGCGCGCACCGGCGGCGCGGTCCGCGTCGGCGTCTCGGGCGTGCCGGGCGTCGGCAAGTCGACCTTCGTCGAGGCGCTCGGCATGATGCTGATCGGCCGCGGCCTGAAGGTCGCGGTGCTCGCGGTCGATCCCTCGTCGGTCGTCTCGGGCGGCTCGATCCTCGGCGACAAGACTCGGATGGAGCGCCTCTCCGTCGCCGAGCACGCGTTCATCCGACCGAGCCCCGCCTCGGGCACGCTCGGCGGCGTCGCCGCGAAGACCCGCGAGGCGATGCTGCTCTGCGAGGCGGCCGGCTACGACGTGGTGATCGTCGAGACCGTCGGCGTCGGCCAGTCCGAGACCGCGGTGGCCGACATGACCGACGTCGTCGTGCTGCTGCAGCTGCCCAACGCCGGCGACGAGCTGCAGGCGATCAAGAAGGGCGTGATGGAGATCGCCTCGCTGGTCGTCATCAACAAGGCCGACACCGACCCCGAGGCCGCGACGCGCGCGCAGCACCAGATCGTCAGCGCCTTCCGCACGCTCGGGCTCGGCATCGGGCGCGACCGGGCGGACGCGCGCGTGCTCCTTTGCAGCGCGCTGAAGGGCGTCGGCGTCGACGCGCTGTGGGCCGAGGTCGAGCGCTGGGTCGCCGACCGTCGCGCGAGCGGCGAGTTCGACGCGCGCCGGCGCCGGCAGGCGACCGCGTGGATGTGGGACCTGGTGCAGGCGCGGCTGATGGCCTCGTTCAGGGGCCACGCCGCGGTGCGCGCCGCACTGTCCGCGACGCTCTCGGACGTCGGCGACCAGCGCGTCGCGGCCACCGCCGCGGCTCGCCGACTGCTCGATCTCTACGCGAACGGGCCCGGCGGGGCCTGAAACCGATTCTTCTGCGAACCTCCGGAACGACCATGCACGACATCCAGCAGCAACTCGAGACCAAGCGCGCGCAGGCCCGCCTCGGCGGCGGCCAGAAGCGCATCGACGCGCAGCACGCGAAGGGCAAGCTCACCGCCCGCGAGCGCATCGAGCTGCTGCTCGACGAGGGCTCCTTCGAGGAGTGGGACATGTTCGTCGAGCACCGCTGCAACGACTTCGGGATGGCGGACAACAAGATCCCGGGCGACGGCGTGGTGACCGGCTACGGCGTCATCAACGGGCGCCTCGTGTTCGTCTTCAGCCAGGACTTCACCGTCTTCGGCGGCGCGCTCTCCGAGGCGCACGCCGAGAAGATCTGCAAGGTGATGGACCAGGCGATGAAGGTCGGCGCGCCGGTGATCGGCCTGAACGACTCGGGCGGCGCGCGCATCCAGGAGGGCGTCGCCTCGCTCGGCGGCTATGCCGACGTGTTCCAGCGCAACGTGATGGCCTCGGGCGTGATCCCGCAGATCAGCCTGATCATGGGCCCGTGCGCGGGCGGCGCGGTCTACAGCCCGTCGATGACCGACTTCACCTTCATGGTGAAGGACAGCTCGTACATGTTCGTGACCGGCCCCGAGGTGGTCAAGACCGTCACCCACGAGGAGGTCACCGCCGAGGAGCTCGGGGGGGCCTCCGCGCACACCACGAAGAGCGGCGTGGCCGACCTCGCGTTCGAGGACGACGTCGAGGCGCTGCTGATGCTGCGCCGGTTCTTCAACTACCTGCCGCTGAACAACCGCGAGAAGCCGCCGGTGCGCCGCTCGACCGACCCGGCCGACCGGCTCGACTTCTCGCTCGACACGCTGGTGCCGGACAACCCGAACAAGCCCTACGACATCAAGGAGCTGATCGCGAAGGTGGTCGACGACGGCGACTTCTTCGAGCTGCAGCCCGACTTCGCGAAGAACATCGTGATCGGCTTCGGGCGGATGGACGGCCAGAGCGTGGGCATCGTCGCGAACCAGCCGCTGGTGCTCGCCGGCTGCCTCGACATCAAGTCGAGCATCAAGGCCGCGCGCTTCGTGCGCTTCTGCGATGCGTTCAACATCCCGGTGATCACCTTCGTCGACGTGCCCGGCTTCATGCCGGGCACCGCGCAGGAGCACGGCGGCATCATCAAGCACGGCGCGAAGCTGCTGTACGCGTACGCCGAGTGCACGGTACCCAAGATCACCGTGATCACCCGCAAGGCGTACGGCGGCGCCTACGACGTGATGTCGTCCAAGCACCTGCGCGGCGACGTGAACCTCGCCTGGCCCAACGCCGAGATCGCGGTGATGGGCGCCAAGGGCGCGGTCGAGATCATCTTTCGCGAGGACAAGGCCGACCCCGCCAAGCTCGCCGCCCGCGAGGCCGAGTACCGCGCCAACTTCGCGAATCCGTTCGTGGCCGGTGCGCGTGGCTACATCGACGACGTGATCCAGCCGCACGAGACCCGCAAGCGGATCTGCCGCTCGCTGGTGATGCTGCGCGACAAGAAGGTCGAGAACCCGTGGCGCAAGCACGGGAACATCCCGCTCTGAGCGCGACCGCCCACAGGACACCGACCCCATCATGTTCAAGAAGATCCTGATCGCGAACCGCGGAGAGATCGCCTGCCGCGTCATCAAGACCGCGCGCCGAATGGGCATCGCGACCGTCGCCGTGTACTCGGACGCCGACCGCGACGCCCGCCACGTCGAACTCGCCGACGAGTCCGTCCACATCGGCCCGCCGCCCGCGCGCGAGTCGTACCTGTCGATGGACAGGATCATCGCCGCCTGCACGCAGACCGGCGCGCAGGCGGTCCACCCCGGCTACGGCTTCCTCAGCGAGAACGCCGAGTTCTCCAGGCGCGTGGAGGAGGAGGGCATCGTCTTCATCGGCCCGAAGCACGCCTCGATCGCCGCGATGGGCGACAAGATCGCCTCCAAGAAGCTCGCGAAGGCCGCGAAGGTCAACGTCATCCCCGGCTGGAACGAGCCGATCGAGACCGCCGAGCAGGCGGTGAGGATCGCGAAGGACATCGGCTACCCGGTGATGATCAAGGCCTCCGCCGGTGGCGGCGGCAAGGGCCTGCGTGTCGCCTTCAACGACAAGGAAGCGTTCGAGGGCTTCACCTCGTGCCGCAACGAGGCGAGGAACAGCTTCGGCGACGACCGCGTCTTCATCGAGAAGTTCATCGAGGAGCCGCGGCACATCGAGATCCAGGTGCTCGGCGACGGCCACGGCAACGTCGTCTACCTGTGGGAGCGCGAGTGCTCGATCCAGCGCCGCCACCAGAAGCTGATCGAGGAGGCACCGAGCGCGTTCCTCGACCGAGAGACCGCGCGCCGCATGGGCGAGCAGGCCGTCGCGCTCGCGAAGGCCGTCGATTACCAGTCCGCGGGGACGGTGGAGTTCGTCGTCGGCAAGGACAAGGGGTTCTACTTCCTCGAGATGAACACCCGGCTGCAGGTCGAGCACCCGGTGACCGAGTGCATCACCGGCCTGGACCTTGTCGAGCAGATGATCCGCGTGGCGGCGGGCGAGAAGCTCGCGTTCGCGCAGAAGGACGTGAAGCTCGACGGCTGGGCGCTCGAGTGCCGCATCAACGCGGAGGACCCGTCGCGCGGCTTCCTGCCCTCGACCGGGCGGCTGATCAAGTTCCAGCCGCCGGCGACCTCGATGGAGGCCTCGCTGCCGGTGCCCGCCGAGGGCGGCGTGCGCGTGGACACCGGCGTCTACGAGGGCGGCGAGATCCCGATGCAGTACGACTCGATGATCGCCAAGCTGATCGTCAAGGGCCGCGACCGCGCCGAGGCGATCGCCCGCATGCGCGACGCGCTCGACGGCTTCGTGATCCGCGGGATCTCGAACAACGTCGGGTTCCAGTCGGCGCTGATCGGGCACCCCCGGTTCGCGACGGTCGAGTTCAACACCGGATTCGTCGCGGAGAACTACCCGAACGGCTACCAGGCCTCGGGCGCGCGCCACGACGACCCGGCGTTCCTGATGGCCCTTGCAGGCGCCGCGCATCGCCGGCTGCGCGAGCGTGCGGCCGGCATCGAAGGCCAGCTGCACGGGCGCAGCGTCGTCGTACCGACCGAGTACGTGGCCGTCGTTAAGGACGCCGACTCGCACCGCCACGACACCCCGGTCGTCGTCGAGCCCGACGGCGCCGCGCTGAACGTGACGGTCGGCGACGTCAAACGCTACGCCATCCGCTTCGACGGCCCGATTCGCGACATCGGCGTCACCGGCACCGTGAACGGCCGACGCTTCGCCGCCCAGATCGAGCGCAAGGGCCTCGACTACGTCGTGGTGCAGGGCGGCGCCCAGGTCGTCGCGCGGATGCTGTCCAGGCGAGCCGCCGAGCTCAACCGCCTGATGCCCGAGAAGCAGCCGCCCGACCTGTCGCGCTTCCTGCTGTCGCCGATGCCGGGGCTGCTCGTGGACGTCGCGGTGAGCGTCGGCCAGCAGGTGAGGGCAGGTGAGCGGCTCGCCGTCATCGAGGCGATGAAGATGGAGAACGTGCTGATCGCGCAGCGCGACGCCGTGGTCAAGAAGGTGTCGGCCGGCAAGGGCGAGAGCCTCGCGGTCGACCAGGTGATCCTCGAGTTCGAGTGACGGAGGTGATGCGATGAGTCAGCAGGAGCGCCCGTTCCGCGTGCTCGGCATCCAGCAGATCGCGATCGGCGGGCCCGACAAGGCCCGCCTGCGCACGCTGTGGGTCGACATGCTGGGCCTGGAGGTCACCGGCAACTTCGTGTCCGAGCGCGAGAACGTCGACGAGGACATCTGCGCGATCGGTAGCGGGCCGTACAAGGTCGAGGTGGACCTGATGCAGCCGCTGGATCCGGAGAAGAAGCCGGCGGTGCATGCGACCCCTTTGAATCACGTAGGGTTGTGGATCGACGACCTGCCGAAGGCGGTGGAGTGGTTGACGGCGCAGGGGGTGCGGTTCGCGCCGGGGGGGATCAGGAAGGGGGCGGCGGGCCACGACGTGTGTTTCTTGCATCCGAAGGCCAGCGACGAGTTCCCGATCGCGGGGGAGGGGGTGCTGGTGGAGCTGGTGCAGGCGCCGGCGGAGGTGGTGGCGGCGCTGGGGGTCTGAGGCGGTCTCGGAAGGCGCGGCCGGCGTGCCCCCGGGTGCGCGCCGGTCGCGTCATCTCGGTGCGACGGGGTTCAGGCAGCCGGCTAGGCGGCTCGTCCGGCCGTCGGTGACGAGGACCCGTCCGCGGTCGACACTAGACGCGTGTCCTCGACGGTGTCCGTCGGGACACCATCGGCCGCGGCCGCCGCGGCGAGCAGGGCCAGCTGCTGCTCCATCAGGGCGATCTGCTGCTGGAGGAGTGCCTCGATGCCATCCTGCGCGGCCAGCCCCGGCTCGATCTCCGGGGTCGGCAGCAAGGCGGCAGGGGCGACAGGGGCGAGAGGGGCGGCGGGTTCGGGTGTCCCGGCGCTCGCGTGCTGCAGCGATCCGGGTGCCCCGATGCCCCCGGGCCGCGTGTCGACCCAGTGCCGGCGCCGCTCGAACGGATACGTCGGCAGCGGAATGCGTCGCCGGCCGGGGTACGCGCCGCTGTTGGTCTCCACGCCGCAGGTCCACAGCCTCGCGACCGCCCGCGCCAGCGACAGTGCCTCGTCGGCGGCCGAGTCGCCCATCGTCGCGACAGCGATCGGCGCGGACCCGTTCGAGCCGGCGTGCTGACGGACGAATCCGGCCAGCGCGGCGCGGGGCCCGCACTCCAGGAACACGCGTCCCGCGGTGCCGAGCAGGGTGCGCACCGCGCCGGAAAAGTCGACGGTGTCGCGCAGGTGCCGACCCCAGTACTCGGGCGACACGGCCTGCGCGTCGCTCAGCCACGTCCCGGTCACGGACGAGACGATCGGGATGCGGGGCGCCGACAGCTCGACAGCGGAGACCGCAGCGATGAACGGTGCGATCGCCTCGTCCATCATCGAGGAATGGAAGGCGTGCGAGGTGGCCAGCGCGCGAGCCTGCACGCCCTGGGCGAGCAGCATCCGCTCGAACGTCGCGATCGCGTCGGTCGGTCCCGCAACGACGCACGCCCCGGGAGCGTTCACCGCGGCGAGATCGGAA
>JADCHE010000007.1 GCA_020248665.1 Burkholderiales bacterium
CATGTCGTGGACACTCCACGACGTGCAGGACCCTCAGTCCGCCATCGCACTGACGACGAAGTCTGCCTCCGCCTCGATCTGGTCGAGCATGGCCTTCGGGGCCGGGGTGCTCGGATTGGCCTTGCGCAGGCTCACCACCGAGGCGACCGGCATGTGCTTGCCCAACCCCTCGACGATCATCTTCAGCAGGTGGTCTGCGTTGCTCTTGGAATTGTCGAGCACGCCGATGCGAAGGCCGCCGCGCGCAGCCTCGCGCTGTGCACCCGCCGCTTCGCCCTGCGGCACCGGTGCTTCCGGCGAGATCAGGAACACCTTGCCGTTGCCGGCGCCTTCGTTTCGGACGCTCATCGCTCGCTCCTCCGTGGTCGGTGCACAGTTTCCACGATTCTAGCGGAACGCACCGCACCGGACCCTGCCGGCCTGCAGCCGGCGACGGGACCGCCCGTGCCTGGCGGTCCGCAGGCGCAGGCGCCGGATCAGCCGCCTTCGCTGTCCAGGAAGCTGCGCAGCCGCTCCGACCGCGACGGATGACGCAGCTTGCGCAGCGCCTTCGCCTCGATCTGGCGGATCCGCTCGCGGGTCACGTCGAACTGCTTGCCCACTTCCTCGAGCGTGTGGTCGGTGCTCATCTCGACGCCGAAGCGCATCCGCAGCACCTTGGCCTCGCGCGGCGTCAGCGAGTCGAGCACCTCCTTGACCACGTCGCGCATCGAGCCGTGCAGCGCCGCATCGGCCGGGGCGAGCGTCGCGGTGTCCTCGATGAAGTCGCCCAGGTGCGAGTCGTCGTCGTCGCCGATCGGCGTCTCCATCGAGATCGGCTCCTTGGCGATCTTGAGGATCTTGCGGATCTTGTCCTCGGGCATCTCCATGCGCGCCGAGAGCATCGCCGGATCCGGCTCCTGGCCCGTCTCCTGCAGGATCTGCCGGCTGATCCGGTTCATCTTGTTGATCGTCTCGATCATGTGGACCGGGATCCGGATGGTCCGGGCCTGGTCGGCGATCGAGCGCGTGATCGCCTGCCGGATCCACCACGTGGCATAGGTCGAGAACTTGTAGCCGCGGCGGTACTCGAACTTGTCCACCGCCTTCATCAGGCCGATGTTGCCCTCCTGGATCAGGTCCAGGAACTGCAGGCCGCGGTTGGTGTATTTCTTGGCGATCGAGATCACCAGGCGCAGGTTCGCCTCGGTCATCTCGCGCTTGGCCTTGCGCGCCTTGGCCTCGCCCATCGCCATCTGCTTGTTGATCTCCTTGAGATCCGACAGCGGCAGCACGACGCGGGCCTGCAGGTCGATCAGCTTCTGCTGCAGGTCCTGCACGGCGGGGATGTTCCGGCGCAGCGTCTCGACGTAGGACGCCGAGACCTCGGCCTCCTTCTCGATCCAGCGCAGGTCGGTCTCATGGCCCGGGAACGAGCGGATGAAGTGCTCGCGCGGCATGCCGACCTTGTGTACGCAGATCTCGGCGATCGCACGCTCGAGCGTGCGGACCTCGTCGACCTGGTTGCGCAGCGTGTCGCACAGCCTCTCGACCATCTTCGCGGTGAAGCGGATGGTCATCAGCGTGTCCTGCAGCTCGGTCTGCGCCTTGAGATACGGCTTGGACTTGTAGCCCTCCTTCTCGTAGGCCACGCGCATCCGGTCGAACCACTTCTCGATGTGGTCGAACTTCTCGAGCGCCGCGCGCTTGAGCTCGGCGAGCTTGGCCGAATTCGCGGCGCTCGCATCGCCCTCGTCCTCGTCGTCGTCCATGTCGGCGGCGGCGTTCGCGGCCGCGGCGGCCGGCTGCGGCGGCGAGAAGTCCTCCTCGGCGTTCGGGTCGATCAGGCCGTCGACGACCTCGTCGATGCGCATCGAGTCGGCCTTGATCTTCGTCGCGGCCGCGAGCACCTCGGCGATGGTCGTCGGGCATGCCGAGATCGCCATCACCATGTGCTTGAGGCCGTCCTCGATCCGCTTGGCGATCTCGATCTCGCCCTCGCGCGTCAGCAGCTCGACCGAACCCATCTCGCGCATGTACATGCGCACCGGGTCGGTGGTGCGGCCGAACTCGGAGTCGACGGTGGACAGCGCCGCCTCGGCCTGCTCCTCGGCGTCCTCGTCCGACGACACCACTGGCGTGTTGTCGTTGATCAGCAGCGTCTCGGCGTCCGGAGCCCGCTCGTAGACGGTGATCCCCATGTCGCCGAAGGTCGTGATGATCGAGTCGATCGCCTCGGCGTCGACCAGGTCCTCGGGCAGGTGATCGTTGATCTCGGCGTAGGTGAGGAAGCCGCGCTCCTTGCCGAGCTTGATCAGCAGCTTGAGCTTGTTGAGCTTGGCCTCGAGCTCCTCCTCGGAGTTGCCCTGGTTGTACGACAGGGCCTCCTTGATCAGCGCCTTCTCCTTGGCGCGCTTGTCGCGCGCCTTGGCCTTGGGCGGCGGGGGCGCGGGCGGCTCGTCGATCGCCTCGGCTTCGCCGTCGACGTCGTCGACGTCGCCGAGCGCGTCCTCGGACTCGACCGCGAGGTCGAGGTCGTCCTCGGCGCCGGGCGCGTTCTTGCCCTTCGGCCCCTTGCCGAGGGGCGCCTTGGCGGTCGCGGCCTTGGCGGACTTGGCGCCGGGCGCCTTCTGAGCGGCCATGGCGGCCCGCGCGTCGGTGGCGGGCTTCGGCTCGGCGGCCTTCGCGGACGCGGGCGCCGTCTTGGCGCCCTTCGCTACGGCCGGCGCCGGCGCGACGGGCGGCGCCTTCGCGGCCGCCGTGGCCGGCTTCGCGGGCGCGGCCTTCGCCGGCGGCTTGGGCGGCACCTTCGCGTCGGCCGGCTTGGCCTTCGCGACGGCGACCGCCGGGGACGGCTTCTCGGAGACCTTCTGCTGCACCTTGTCGTGAGCCTTGTCTTGGCGCTTCGCGGCCACCTTCGCGGCCGGGCGGGCATCGGGCGCCTTGGCGACCGGGCGCGCCGCGGGCTTCGCGGCGGGCTTGACGGGCGTCGCCTTGGCGGCGGGCTTGGGGGCGGACTTCGGAGCGGGCCGCGCGACGACGGCTCCGGCCGCCCTTGCGGTGGCCTTCGTGACGGGTTTCGCGGTGGCCCTGGCCGCCGGTTTCGTGGTGGCCTTCACGGCACTCGCGGGCTTGGTTCCCGACGCGCTCGCGGCCTTCGCGGCGAACTTGCCGGCCGCGCTGCCCGCGGGCCGGGCCGGCGCCTTCACGGCGGCCTTGGACGTCGGCTTGGCGGCCGCCCTGGCGGGGGTCTTCGCGGCCGACCTGGGCGCGGCGGGCTTCGCGACGGCAGGGCCGGCGGGCCCACGGTTCACCGTCGAGCGCGCGACCGCGCCCTGCTTCGTCGTCAGCTTCGTCGTCGGCATCTTCGTCTTTCCGCCTTTGCTCACGGCCGGTCCTCGATGGGTGAATCGGGAAAACCTTCAATCATATCAAGTCCGGGGCCCGGACGACAGTGATTTCCGGAGTGCCTGCAGCTCCGCATACCGAGCGCGCTGCGCGTCGTCCCCCAGTCCCCCCTGCGCGAGACGATCGACCTCTTCGCGCAGCCGCTGCTCGCGCATCCGGGCGAGCGCCCCCTCGAACTCCCGGCGCGCCTCGTCGACGCCGAGCTCGGCGAGCAGCCCGCGATCCTGCGCGGCCTCGGCCTCGAGCGTGGCCGCCAGTTCGGGCGCATCGCCGCGCAGCGACTCGACCAGTTGGGCGAAGCTCGCCCCGTCCGGCAGCGTCGCGACGCGGCCGAGCCAGTCGACGACCGCCTCCGGCACGAACTCGGTCGGCCACGGCTCGCGGGCGAGCACCGGATGCAGCGACAGCAGCAGCCGGGCCCGGCGCGGCAGGTCGGGCAGCGATACCGGCATCGGGCGCGGGACGGGCCGCCAGCGGTCGCCCCAGCGACCGCTCCAGCGCTCGCCGCGACCGTCCCGGTCGGGCCAGCGGCCGGCGGGGCGTTCGCGGCCGAAGCGCATGCCCTGCCCGCCGGCGTCGGGGGCGCGGCCGCCGCCGGACGCGTCGCGCCACCCCGCTCCGCCTCCGCCCCCACGCCAGCCGCCGCCGTGCCCACCGCCTGGCGCCTCGCGCCAGCCGCCGTCGCGAGCCCCGCC
>JADCHE010000070.1 GCA_020248665.1 Burkholderiales bacterium
CCCGACGCGCCCGGACGCGCGCCGGCGCGGCGCGGCGGCGGACGGCGGCGCGCCGCTGCGCGACTTCTCCCAGTCGCTGCCGATGCTGCTGCTGCGAGGCCACCAGGCGGTGATGGCGCAGTTCCGCCCGCTGCTGCGCGCGCACGGCATCACCGAGCAGCAATGGCGCGTGCTGCGCGCGCTCGCATCGGTCGACGAGGCGCGGATCACCCGGCTCGCGGCGATGACGCTGATCAGCAAGCCCAGCCTGTCGCGGCTGCTGCCGGCGCTCGAGGCGCGCGGCCTGATCCGCCGCGGGCCCGCCGCCGACGACCTGCGCGGCGCCAGCATCCGGATCGCGCCCGACGGACGCGCGCTGCTGCGCACCGTCGGACCGCACTCGGAAGCTCGCTACCGCGCGATCGGCGAGCGGCTCGGCGAGGACGCGATGGCGACGCTCTACGCGGTGCTGCCGCGGCTCGCGGCGACGCTCGAGGGCGCACCCGCCGCGGCCGGCCCCGCGCCCGCGCGACGACGCGCCGCGGCCGGGGACTGAAGCCGCCTCGCCCGTCGTCGCGACACGCTCCGCGCCCCCGCGCGGCACGCCCGTCGCCGTGCGCGGCCGGTCAGCCGCGCGGATGGTGGGCCGCGTGCAGCGTCTTCAGACGCTCGCGCGCGATGTGCGTGTAGATCTGGGTGGTCGAGATGTCGGCGTGGCCGAGCAGCATCTGCACGACGCGCAGGTCGGCGCCGTGGTTCAGCAGGTGCGTGGCGAACGCGTGGCGCAGCGTGTGCGGCGAGAGCGGCGCATCGATGCCGGCCGCGCGCGCATGCCGCTTGATCAGCGCCCAGAACATCTGCCGCGTCATCGGCGCGGCGCGTGCGGTGACGAAGAGCGCGTCGGCGGGCCGCCCGGCGAGCAGCACCGGGCGGCCCTCGCGCAGCCAGCGCTCGATCCCGCGGCGTGCCTCCTCGCCGAGCGGCACCAGCCGCTCCTTGTCACCCTTGCCGACGACGCGGACCACGCCGTCGACCAGCCCCACCTCCACGGTCTTCAGCCCGACCAGCTCGCTCACGCGCAGCCCGGTCGCATACAGCGTCTCCAGCATCGCGCGGTCGCGCAGCCCGAGCGGGGTGGCGACGTCGGGCGCGCCGAGCAGGGCGTCGACCTGCGCCTCGGACAGCGATTTCGGGAAGCGCGGCGGCCGGCGCGCGGCGGCGATCCGCAGCGTCGGATCGTCGGTGCGGCGCCGCTCGCGCAACAGCCACCGGTAGAAGCGGCGGAAGGTGGCGAGCCGACGGTTGCCGCTCGACGGGCGCGAGTCCGCGTGCCGCGCGGCGACATAGTCGAGCAGGTCCGCCTCGGCCGCGTCGCGCAGCGTGCGCCCGCGCGGCGCGAGCCACTCGGCGAAGGCCGACAGGTCGCACCGGTACGCATCGACGGTGTTGCGCGCGAGGCCATCCTCGAGCCACAGCGCGTCGCCGAACGCGCGCACCGCGTCGCGGTCCTGCGGGTCGGGGGGCGCCGCGGCGGCCGCGCCCGGCTCGCGGGACGCGGCGCGCACGCGCGTTGTGGCGGCGGAACGGGGCACGGCGGGGGTCTGCTATCGTCGGGGCGCCCGATTATGGCCGAATGGCCGGCACGCCCGGTCGCGTCGTCCGCGGGCCGCGGCGGCGCCCCGCCCCATGGACACGCTGCTGCTGCTGCTCCCCGACCTCGCGCTGATCGCCACCGGCGCGGTGCTCGCGCGCGTGCTCGGCTGGGGCGACGAGGTCTGGGCCGGGCTCGAGCGGCTGGTCTACCAGGTGCTGTTCCCCGCGCTGCTGTTCACCTCGATCGTCCGCAACCGCATCGACCCGGTCGAGGCCGCGCCGTTCGCGGCCGGCGTGCTCGCGGTACTGGTGCTCGGCATCGTGCTCGGGCGGCTCGGCGGGCGCCTCTTCGACCCGGGGCCGAAGCGCTTCGCGAGCGCGGTGCAGTGTGCGTTCCGCTTCAACTCCTACGTCGCGCTCGCGCTGTCGCAGCGGCTCGGGGGCGATGCGGGCGTCGCGCTGTGCGCGATCGTCGTCGCGGTCGCGGTGCCGCTCGGCAACGCCGCCGCGGTCTGGCACCTGGCGCGCCACGGAGGCGGCGGCCTGCTGCGCGAGCTGTCGCGCAACCCGCTGATCCTCGCGACGGTCGCCGGCCTCGTCGCGAACCTGGCCGGCGTGACGCTGCCCGAGCCGGTCGGCGCGTACCTGTCGCGGATGGGCGCCGCGGCGCTCGCGCTCGGGCTCATCGCGGTCGGCGCGGGGCTCAAGCCCGCCGCGGCGAGCGGCGATGGCGCGTTCGCCGCGCACGCGGTCGCGGTGAAGCTGGTCGCGATGCCGGCCGCGGCGCTCGCGATCGCCCACTGGATGGCGCTGCCGCCGCTCGCCGCCCAGGTGCTGGTGCTGTTCGGCGCGATGCCGAGCGCGTCGGCCTGCTACATCCTCGCCGCGCGGATGGGCGGCGACGGCCCCTACGTCGCGCGGCTGATCACGACGACGACGGTGGGCTCGGTGGTGGCGATCCCGTTCTGGCTGTCGTGGGTGCACTGAGCGCCGCCTGGCCGTGCCGCGCGAGCGCCCAGCGCACGTGCTCGGCGACCAGCGGCGACGGATCGTGCTCGCGGGCGCGCAGCGCCCCGACGACCGTCTCCGTGGTCGGCGCGTTGCCGAGCGCGACCGCGAGGTTGCGCGACCAGCGCTCGTGGCCGATCCGGCGGATCGCCGAGCCCTCGAAGCGGCGCTCGAAGGCCTCGCGGTCCCAGCCGAAGAGCTCGGCGAGGCCGGCCGCATCGAGTCGCTCGCGCGGCGCGAAGTCGGGCAGCGCGGCCGCGGCGGCGTACTTGTTCCACGGGCAGGCGAGCTGGCAGTCGTCGCAGCCGTAGATCCGGTTGCCGATCGCCTCGCGCAGGTCCGCCGGGATCGCGCCCTTCGCCTCGATCGTCAGGTACGAGATGCAGCGCCGCGCGTCGAGCCGGTAGGGCGCGACGATCGCGCCGGTCGGGCAGGCCCCGATGCACGCGCTGCAGCGGCCGCAGTGCTCGTCGACCGGCGCGTCGACCGGCAGCGGCAGGTCCGTGTAGAGCGTGCCGAGGAAGCGCATGGACCCGCCGTCGCGCGCGAGCAGCAGCGTGTGCTTGCCGCGCCAGCCGAGGCCCGCGCGTCGTGCGAGCTCGACCTCCATCACCGGCGCCGAGTCGCAGAAGGCGCGCCAGCCGAACGGGCCGACCTCGGCCTGCAGCCGCTCGGCGAGCCGCGCGAGCCGGGCGCGCACGACCTTGTGGTAGTCGCGGCCGAGCGCGTAGCGCGACACGTATGCCCGCTCGCCGTCGGCGAGCGTCGCCCACGCGCGCTCGACCCAGTCGGGCTCCGAAGGCGCATAGTCGATCGCCACCATCACCGCGCGCACGGTACCGGGCACCAGCTCGGCCGGGCGCGCGCGGGTCGTACCGTGGCGGGCCATATACTCCATCTCGCCGTGGAAGCCCGCGGCGAGCCAGCGCGCGAGTCCCTCCTCCGCGTCCGCGAGGTCCACGTCGGCCACGCCGAGCGACGCGAAGCCGAGCTCGCGCGCCCAGGCACGCAGCCGCCCGACCCATGCCCGGCCCGCATCGAGTTCCATCCTCGCAGTGTAGGACCCGCCGATGACCGCACCCGCCCCGATCGCCGCGCCGAGCGCGTCGTGCACCGTCGCGCTCGCCGACGAGGCCGCGACGGCAGCCCTCGCCGCGCGGCTCGCGCCGACGCTCGCGCCGGGCCTGGTGGTCTGGCTCGTCGGCGGGCTCGGCGCGGGCAAGACCACGCTGGTGAGGGGGCTCCTGAGTGCCCTGGGCCACACCGGCGCCGTGCGCAGCCCGACCTTCACGCTGCTGGAACCATATAATCTGCCGAGGTTCCCGGTGTATCACTTTGATTTCTATAGATTCTCCTCGCCGGACGAGTGGCGCGACGCGGGCTTCGACGAATACTTCCGCGGCGACGGCGCCTGCCTCGTCGAATGGCCCGAGCTCGCCGGGCCGGCGCTGCCCGCGCCGGACCTGCAGATCGCGCTCGACTTCGCCGCGCAGGCCGGCCCCGACGGCGAGCGCGGCGGCGCACGGATCGCGCGGCTCGAGGCGCACGGGGACGCGGGGCAGCGATGCCTGAGCGCGGCCGCCGCCGCTTCCTGAGCGCGGTCCCCGGCGCGCTGCTCGCGCTCGACCTGCCGCTCGCGCACGGCGCGACCGTCGTCGCCGTGCGGGTCTGGCCCGCGCGAGACTACACGCGCGTGACGCTCGAGCTCGACGAGCCGCTGCGCACCTCGCACTTCACCGTCACCGATCCGCCGCGGCTCGTCGTCGACATCGAGGGTGTGGACACCGACGCGGCGCTGCGCGACATCGTCGCGAAGGTGCAGTCGAACGACCCGTACATCGCGTCGGTGCGCGTCGGGCAGAACCGCCCGAAGGTCACTCGCCTGGTCTTCGACCTGAAGGCGCCGGTCGCGCCGCAGGTGTTCACCCTGCCGCCGATCGCCGCGTACCGGCACCGGCTGGTGCTCGACCTGCATCCGGTCGAGCCGCCTGACCCGCTCGCGCAGCTGATCGAGCAGACCCGCGGCACGCCGGCCGAAGCCGCGGGCCTGCTGCCGCCGAGGACGGCTTCGCCGGCCGCCGAGGCGCGCGGCGCGCCGGCGCCCGCCACGCGTGCGCCCGCGGACGACCCGATCGCCGGGCTGATCCGCGAGCGCGACCCGTCTTCGGCGCGGCGTGCGCCTCGTGCGCCCGAGATCGCGCGGATGATCACCGTCGCGATCGACCCGGGCCACGGCGGGGAGGATCCGGGGGCGATCGGCCGCTTTGGCACGATGGAGAAGGACGTGGTGCTCGCGGTCGCCTTCCGGCTGCGCGAGCGCATCAACGCCGAGCCGAACATGCGGGCGTTCATGACGCGCGACTCGGACTTCTTCGTGCCGCTCGCGACCCGCGTGTCGAAGGCGCGCGCGGTGCAGGCCGACCTGTTCGTGTCGCTGCACGCCGACGCGTTCGTGCTGCCGCACGCTCGCGGCTCGTCGGTGTTCGTGCTGTCGGACACCACCGCGACCAGCGTCGGGGCACGCTGGCTCGCGAGCCGCGAGAACCGCGCCGACCTGATCGGCGGCGTGAACCTGCCCAAGCGCAGCCGCGAGGTCGCGAGCGTGCTGCTCGACCTGTCGACGACCGCGCAGATCAAGGAGAGCAAGCGGCTCGGCTCGGCGGTGCTCGGCGAGCTGCGCTCGCTCGGCGACGTGCACAAGGCGGCGGTCGAGCAGGCCGCGTTCGCCGTGCTTCGCGCGCCCGACATCCCGTCGATCCTGGTCGAGACCGCGTTCATCAGCAACCCGGACGAGGAGCGCAAGCTGCGCAACCCGCGCTACCAGGTCCAGCTCGCCGACGCGGTCTTCACCGGCATCCGCAGACACTTCCGGCGACATCCGCCGGGGCCGCGCGGGCAGACCGCCTGATCCGTGCTTGACAGCCCGCGAGGGGCGCACGTAACGTCGCGTCGTCGGGACGCAGGCTCCCGGCCTTCCGAAGACGGTGTCCCGTCCAAGCCCTGTGCCCTCCACCGGAGCAGAGGCCCCTCATGGACACCGTCACCCCCGTTCCCCCCGGCGTTTCCCTCGCGCCCGAGCCGTCGATCGGCGTCGGGGCGCTGCTCGCCCGCCACGGCCGTGCGGGCGCGCCGCTCGTGCTCGACGTGCGGCGCGAGGCGGCGTACGCCGCGTCCGACGTCCGGATCGCCGGTGCGCTGCGCTGCGCGCCCGAGTCGATCGCCGACGCACCCGCCTGGCTGCCGCACTCGGCCGACGTCGTGTGCGCATGCGTGCACGGCCACGAGGTCAGCCGCGACGCCGCGGCGATGCTGCGCGGGCTCGGTGTGCGGGCCCGTCGCCTCGACGGCGGCGTCGAGTCCTGGCGCGCCGCAGGCGGCCCGGTGCGGCGCTCGGACGCGCCGCTGCGTGTGCCGCCCACCGGTGGCTCGGTCTGGGTCACGCGGGCCCGCCCGAAGGTCGACCGCATCGCGTGCCCGTGGCTCGTGCGTCGCTTCGTCGACCCGCTCGCGCGCATCGTCTACCTTCCGGTCGACGCGGTGCTCCCGTTCGCCGCGCGCACCGGGGCGATCGCGTTCGACCTGCCCGGCGGCGCGATCACCCACGACGGCGAGCGCTGCAGCTTCGACATGCTGCTGGAGGCGGCCGGGCTGGCCGACATCGCGCTGCAACGCCTCGCGGTCATCGTGCGGGGCGCCGACACCGACCGGTGCGGGCTGGCGCCGCAGGCCGCGGGGCTGCTCGCCGCGTCGCTCGGGCTGTCGAGCCTGCACGGGAGCGACGATGACGCGATGCTCGAGGCCGGCATGACGCTGTACGACGCGCTCTACGCCTGGTGCCGCGACGCGGCCGGCGAGACGCACGCATGGGCGCCGGAGGCCGCGCGATGAGCGCCGGCACACCGTCCGGGCCGGCCGCCGACGCGGGCGGCGCGCCCGCCCCGATCCCGTTCGGCGAGGCGCTGCGCTTCTGGCTGAAGCTCGGCTTCGTGAGCTTCGGCGGGCCGGCCGGGCAGATCGCGATCATGCACGAGGAACTGGTCGAGCGGCGGCGCTGGATCTCGGAGGGGCGCTTCCTGCACGCGCTCAACTACTGCATGGTGCTGCCCGGCCCCGAGGCCCAGCAGCTCGCGACCTACATCGGCTGGCTGATGCACCGGACCGCGGGCGGGCTGGTCGCGGGCGGGCTCTTCGTGCTGCCGTCGCTGTTCGTGCTGATCGCGCTGTCGTGGGTCTACCTGGCGTTCGGCGACGTGCCCGCGGTCGGCGGCGTGCTCGCCGGCGTCAAGCCCGCGGTGATCGCGATCGTCGCGGCCGCGGGCTGGCGGATCGCGTCGCGTTCGCTGAAGCACCCGGCCGCATGGGCGATCGCGCTCGCGGCCTTCGTCGCGACGGTCGCATTCGACGTGCCCTTCCCCGCGATCGTGTTCGTCGCAGCGGCGCTCGGCGTGCTCGGCGGCCGGCTCGCGCCGGCGGGCTTCGGCGGTGCAGGTGCCGGCCGCCACGCCGCGGCGCGCGCGACGTACGGTCCGGCGGTCATCGACGACGACACGCCGCCGCCCGCGCATGCACGCACCTCGCGCACCGGGCTCGCGACGGTCGCGCTCGCGGGCTTCGTGCTGTGGGTGATCGCCTACGCGGCGCTGCGCTCCGCCGGATCCCCGGATGCGCGGGTCTACGCCGACATGGCGGGCTTCTTCACGAAGGCCGCGCTGCTGACCTTCGGCGGCGCCTACGCGGTGCTGCCCTATGTCTACCAGGGCGCGGTCGAGCACTACGGCTGGCTGACCGGCCCGCAGATGATCGACGGCCTCGCGCTCGGCGAGACCACGCCAGGGCCGCTGATCATGATCGTCGCGTTCGTCGGCTTCGTCGGCGGCTGGACGCTGCAGGCGCTCGGGCCCGATGCCCTGGTCGCGGCGGGCATCGCGGGGGCCGTCGTCGCGACCTTCTTCACGTTCCTGCCGTCGTTCGTGTTCATCCTCGCCGGCGGTCCGCTGGTCGAGCGCACGCGAGGCAGCCTGCGCGTCGCCGCACCGCTCGCCGGGATCTCGGCCGCGGTGGTCGGCGTGATCGCGTCGCTCGCGCTGTTCTTCGCGCGTCACGTGCTGTGGCCGGACGGGACGGGCGGGCGCTTCGACGCGGTGGCCGCGGCGATCGGCGTCGCGGCCGCCGTGGCGGTGTTCCGCTTCAGGGTCGGGGTCGTGCCGCTGATCCTCGGCTGCGGCGCGCTCGGGCTCGCGCTGCGTTGGGCGGGGCTGCACTGACGCCCATCGACCGGCTATCCTAGGCCGTCGGTCCGATGGCGGTCGCGCGACGCGGCCGGTACGCTGATGCAGCACGATCCGGGAGCCCCACCGGTGCCCTCGCTCTCTTCGCAGGTAGCCCACGAGCCCGCGCCGTACAAGCTGACGGTCGATGCGTACCACGCCCTGGCGAAGGCCGGGCACCTGCGCGAGGACGCGCGCGTCGAGCTGATCGACGGGGTGATCCTGGAGATGGCGCCGATCGGATGGCCGCACGGACGGATCGGCGGGCGCGTCACTCGCGAGTTGGTGCGCGCCGTGGGCGAGCGGGGCTTCGTGGTGCCGAACGACTCGCTGCCGATGCGGCCCTGGGACGAGCCGCAGCCCGACCTGGTCGTCTATCCGGCGAGCGCGCTCGACGAGGCCTCGGAGCGACCGCAGGCGCCCGAGGTGCTGCTGGTCGTCGAGGTGTCCGAGTCCTCGCTGACGTTCGACCGCGGTCGCAAGGCGACGGTCTATGCGCGCGGCGGTGTCCGGGAGTACTGGATCGTCGACTGCGCGGGACGGCGCGTCGAGATCCGGCGCGGTCCGCGCGGAGACGGCTGGGCCGAGACGCGCGTGGCCCGACCGGGCGAGACGCTCGAGATCGGCGCGCTGCCGGGCGCCACGGTGGACGTCGACGCGCTGTTCGGCTGATCGCCGACGCGGATCGCACGGGCGGGCTCAGGCCGCCGGCCCGCGCCGCCTGAGCACCGTGTGCCGCAGCACCTCGATCACCGCGGGCAGGCCGGGGATCACGATCAGCGCGAGCGCGACCCACGAGAAGTGCCCCTTGACCCAGGGCAGGTTGCCGACGAGGTAGCCGAGCACCGTGAGGCTGGCGACCCAGAGCACGCCGCCGACGACGTTGTAGAGCGCGAACTTCGGGTAGGTCATCGCGGCGACGCCGGCGACGAAGGGCGCGAAGGTCCGCACGAAGGGCAGGAAGCGCGCGACGATGATCGTGATCGCGCCGTGCTTCTCGTAGAACGCGTGCGTGCGCTCGAACGCCGCGCGGTTGAAGAAGCGCGACTGCTCCCAGCGCCAGACCTTCGGGCCGAAGTACCTGCCGACCGAGTAGTTGACCGCGTCGCCGAGCACCGCTGCGACGATCAGCAGCAGGATCAGCACCGCCAGCGACAGTCCTCCGATCGCCGCGATCGCGCCGCAGACGAAGAGCAGCGAGTCGCCCGGCAGGAACGGCATGACCACCAGCCCGGTCTCGACGAAGATGATTGCGAACAGGATCGCGTAGACCCACGCGCCGTACTGGGCGACGACGGCCTCGAGGTGCCTGTCGAGATGGAGGAAGACGTCGACGAACTGGGCGAGGTCCATGGCGGAGCGATCTTACACGGCACCTATAATGGCCCGGTGATGGAACGCACGACGCCCCCCGACCCGGTGGCGACCGCGCCCGGGGCCGCCGCCGACACGGCCCCGGCGCGTCGGCCGATCGCCCCCCTGCCCGATCACCTCGTCAGCCAGATCGCGGCCGGCGAGGTCGTCGAGCGGCCGGCCTCGGTGGTCAAGGAGCTGCTCGAGAACGCGATCGACGCGGGCGCGCGCCACGTCGAGCTGCGGCTCGAGGAGGGCGGCGTTCGCCGGGTCGCTGTCAGCGACGACGGCTGCGGCATCCCGCCCGACCAGCTCGCGCTCGCGCTCACGCGCCATGCGACCAGCAAGATCGCGTCGCTCGACGAGCTCGAGGGCGTGCGCACGCTCGGCTTTCGCGGCGAGGCGCTGGCCGCGATCGCGTCGGTGGCGCGCGTGCGGATCGTCAGCCGCACGGCCGGCGCGCCGTCGGCGAGCGCGATCGACAGCACCGTCCCGGGCCTCGCGCCCGCCGCGGGCCCCGAGGGCACGACGGTCGAGGTGCTCGACCTGTACTCGGCGACGCCCGCGCGCCGCAAGTTCCTCAAGGCGCAGGGCACCGAGACCGCGCACGCGCTCGACGCGTTCCGGCGGGTCGCGCTCGCGCACCCGGGCATCGCGTTCGCGTGCTTCGTCGACGGCCGGCGCGTTGAGCAGTGGCCGGCGGTGCCCGGCGCCGAGCGCGCCGCGACGGTGCTCGGCGAGGAGGTGGCGACGCGGCCGATCGAGCGCGAGGCGGGCGGGCTGCGGCTGCGCGGCCTCGCCGGCGTGCCGACCGCGAGCCGTGCGCGCGCCGACCGTCAGTTCTTCTACGTCAACGGCCGCTTCGTGCGCGACCGTCTGCTCGCCCACGCGGTCAAGCAGGCCTACGCCGACGTGCTGCACGGCGACCGGCACCCCGCGTGGTGCCTGTTCCTGTCGATCGACCCGCGCGAGGTCGACGTCAACGTGCACCCGGCGAAGATCGAGGTCCGCTTCCGCGACGCGCGCGCGATCCACGGCTTCGTGTTCCGCGCGGTGCAGGAGGCGCTGCGGGTCGGCGCGGCGGCCGACGGCGTCGCGTCGGTGGTGCGGGGCGCCGCACCGGGCATCGATGCCTCGCGCGGCCCGACCGACCCGTCGTCGTTCCGGCTCGCCGGGGGCGCGGACCGCTGGCCCGGGTCGGACGCCGCGCGGCCGCGCTGGCAGGCGGCGCTGCCGCTGCAGCCGGGCGGCGCGCAGTCGCTCGGGCCGCTGATGCGGTTCCTCGCGCCGGACGGCACGCCCGCGGACGGCGCGGCGGTCTTCGCGGCGCGCGACGCGGCGGCCGATCCGTCGGGCCGCGACGCCGTGGGGCCGAGCCGCGATGCCGGCCTGTCCGGCGACCCGTCGCCGTGGGCCCGGGACGGCTCGCCCGCGCCGCGCCTCGCCGATGCCGCGGGCCTCGCCGCCACGCACGACGCCGCGACGAACGACCCCGCCTCCGCGCGCGCCGACGCCGGCGGCCCGCCGCCGCTCGGCTTCGCGATCGGCCAGGTCCACGGCGTCTACGTGCTCGCGCAGAACGCGCGGGGCCTCGTCGTCGTCGACATGCACGCGGCGCACGAGCGCATCGTCTACGAGCGGCTGAAGGCCGGGCTCGACGCGCGCGGCGTGCCCGCGCAGCCGCTGCTGATCCCGCCGACCTTCCGCGCCGACGCCGACGAGCTGCGCGTCGCCGACGAGGAGCGCGAGGGGCTCGCGGCGCTCGGGCTCGAGCTCGCGCCCGCCGGCCCCGATTCGCTCGCGGTGCGTGCGGTACCCGCCGCGCTCGCCGGCGGCGACCCGGTCGGGCTCGCGCGCTCGGTGCTCGCCGAGCTCGCCGAGCTCGGCGCGAGCCGCGTGCTCGCCGAGCGCCGCGACGCGCTGCTCGCGACGATGGCCTGCCACGGCGCGGTCCGCGCGAACCAGCGCCTGACGCTGCCGCAGATGAACGCGCTGCTGCGCGACATGGAGTCCACCGCGGGCGCCGACCAGTGCAACCACGGCCGGCCGACCTGGGTGCAGCTGCCGATGGCCGAGCTC
>JADCHE010000071.1 GCA_020248665.1 Burkholderiales bacterium
CGCGCACGCCGAGGACGAGGACGTGCACGCTGCGCCGCCGACCGCGGCGCAGACCTGGGCGAGCTTCGGCCTGCTGCTCGTCTCGCCGGCGCGGTCGTCGACGGCCTGAGCTTTCCGAGCGGGCACGCGATGATGTCGGCGGCGATCTATCTGACGCTCGGCGCGTTGCTCGCGAGCACGCGCGCGCGCCGGCGCGAGCAGGCCTGGGTGCTCGGCGGCGCGGCAGCGATCGCGGCGCTGGTCGGCATGAGCCGCGTCGCGCTCGGCGTGCACTGGCCGACCGACGTGCTCGCCGGCTGGGCCTTCGGCGCCGCCTGGGCGATCGCGTGGCTGTGGATCGCGCGCTCGGTGATACGCTGAAGCGTACCGATCAGGCACCGATGCCCCTGCGCCCGTCCGTCTCGCCCGTGCTCCTCGCCGTCGGGTCGGCGTGCGCGCTCGTCGCGTGCGCCGCTCCGGCATCGCACGGGGAGGGCGGCCATGCGCACGGCGCGGGTGGCCAGCGCACGGGCCCGGCATGTCGCTCGCGCTGCCTGCCGGGGCGGCGCGGACCCGGTTGCGCGAGGCGCTCCCGAGCGACCACCTGGCGATGATGACGGTGCCGCGGCCCGCGCAGGTCGAGCGCTACGCGCGGCTGCGCGGGTACTGAGCTGCCGCGCCGGCGCCGCGCGCTGCCGTCGCGTGCCCCGCGAGCGCGTTCAGGGCACCAGCGACAGGAAGAGGAACGCCGCGAACAGCACCAGGTGGACCGCCCCCTGCATCACGTTCGTGCGGCCGGTGCCGAGCGTGATCGCGCTGACCAGGAAGGTCAGCGCCAGCAGCACGAGGTCCTTCGGCGCGAGGCCGAGCACCAGCGGCAGCTCGAGCAGCACGGCGGCGGCGACCACCGCGGGGATCGTCAGCCCGATGCTCGCGAGCGCCGAGCCGAGCGCGAGGGTCATGCTGGTCTGCAGGCGGTCGGCCTGCGCGGCGCGCACCGCGGCCCAGGTCTCGGGCAACAGCACCAGCATCGCGATCGCGATGCCGATCACCGCCTTCGGCGCGCCCGCCGCCGCGACCGCGGCCTCGATCAGCGGCGACAGCGTCTTGGCCAGGCCGACGACCGACACCAGCGAGACGAGCAGCAGGCCGAAGCTCGCCCAGGTCTGCGCCGCGGTCGGCGGCGCAGCGTGCACGTCCTCGTCCTCGGCGTGCGCGGCGGGCAGGAAGTAGTCGCGGTGGCGGACCGTCTGCACGAACACGAACACCGCCCACAGCGCGAGCGAGGAGACCGCGGCGAAGGTCAGCTGCGAGACGGTGTACGTGCCGGCGGACGAGCTCGTGGTGTACGAGGGCAGCACCAGCGACAGCCCGGCGAGCGCGACCAGCGCGGCGAGCGCGGGGCTCGCGCCCTCGATGCGGAACGACTGCTCGTGGTGGTGCAGCCCGCCCACCAGCACGCACAGCCCGACCACGCCGGTGGTGATCACCATCACCGCCGAGTAGATCGTGTCGCGCGGCAGCGTCGCCGCGTCGGGGCCGCCCGCGAGCATCATCGAGACGATCAGCGCGACCTCGATCACCGTGATCGCGATCGCCAGCACCAGCGTGCCGTAGGGCTCGCCGACCCGCGCCGCGACCACCTCTGCGTGGTGGACCGCGGCGATCACCGCGCCGACCAGCGCCGCGGCGCAGGCGGCGGCGGGCGCACCCGCGACGGGTGCCCCGACGGCGAGGGCGAGCAGCGCCGCGGCGCCGAGCGGAACGATCCAGGTCCAGTGCCGGGTCATCGGCGATCCGATCCGAGGATGAGCGACCCGCGAGCCCCTCGCGCGCCGCCGGGTTGAGCGGGCGGTCGCCGCTCGCGCCGACGATCAGCTCGTCGGCAGCAGCATCCAGAAGGTCGCGCCGCGCGCGGGTGCGCTGTCGAGCCCGACGCGACCGCCGTGCAGCTCGGCGACGCGCTTGACGATCGCGAGGCCGAGCCCCGAGCTGCCACGCTGTTCGCGGTGCTTGCTGCCCTGGTAGAAGCGCTGGAACACCCGCGACTGATCGTCGGCGGCCACGCCCGGGCCGGTGTCGGCGACCTCGACGCGCAGCCCGTCCGCGTCGCGCACGACCCGCAGCTCGATCGTGCCGCCCCGGGGCGTGACGCGGATCGCGTTGTCGAGCAGGTTGCCGATCGCACGCTCGATCAGGCCGGCGTCGACGCGCGCGAGCGGCAGCTGGTCGGGATAGGTGACCCGCAGTGACACGCCGGCCTCGTCGGCGCGGATGCCGTAGCGCTGCGCGAGGTCGTCGGCGAGCTCGCCGAGCGCGATCGGCTCGCGCTCGATCCTGAGCTCGGGGTTGTCGAGCTTCGCGAGTTCGTTGAGCGCGTCGGTCAGCCGGCGCAGGTGGTGCGCGTTGTGGATCGCGGCGTCGACGAACCGGTCGCGCGACTCGCGGTCGAGCCCGTCGGCCTTCATGCGGATCGTCTCGAGCTGGCCGATCAGCGCGGTGAGCGGCGTGCGCAGGTCGTGCGACACGTTGGCGACCATCTCGCGCCGGTGCGCGTCGGTCTGGGTGACCCGGTCCATCTCGAGCTTGAGCCGCTCGAGCGTCTCGCGGAAGGTGCGCGAGAGCCGGCCGACCTCGTCGTTGCGGTCGCGGAACGGGAACTCGGTCTCGCACAGCGACGCCGAGAAGCCGCCGCTGCGCACGCGCTCGGCGACCCGGGTCAGCGCGGTCAGCGGTCGAGTCAGCAGCGCGATCATGGCGACGGTGAGCGCCACGCCGATCGCGAGCGTGAGCAGCGCGACCTTGACCGCGGTCTGGATCGCGTAGCTCTTCAGCAGCTCGGGCGTCTGCGTGCCGATGTCGGCTGCGCGCGGCACCACGTACAGCCAGCCGAGCTCGCGGCCGTCGCGCACGATCGGCCGGGCGGCGACCAGGCAGGTCTTGGCCTGGTGGTCGGGGTCGGACCCGATGATCGGCATCGACGCGTCGCGGCCGAGCGACGCGCGCACCGGCGCGAGGTCGACCCGCCAGTCGTTCCAGAAGACCCGCCGGTCGCCCGAGCTCGAGAGCACGCGGCCCTGCGGGTCGAGCAGGTACATGCCGGTGCTGGGCGAGTAGATCGTGTAGGCGGCGAGCTTGTCGGAGAACGCGTCGGGGTCGCGTGCGTAGAGCTCCCAGAGGTCGGGGTGCATCTCGACGACGCGATCGATGAACGCCTGGCTCTGCGCATAGACGACGTCGGTGTAGTAGCTGCGCACCGACATGTGCATCACCGCCGCGAGCACGATCGCGGTCAGCATCCCGGCGCCGGCCACCAGCATCAGCACACGGGCGCGCAGCGACTTCATCGCTCTTCGGTGAAGCGATAGCCCACGCCGCGCACGGTCAGCACGTAGCGCGGGTTGGCGGGGTCGGCCTCGAGCTTCGCCCGCAGCCGGTTGATGTGCGTGTTGACGTTGTGCTCGTAGCCCTCGTAGGTCGTGCCCCAGACCGCGTCGAGCAGCTGCACCCGGGTGAACACGCGGCCCGGGTGGCGCGCCAGGTGCGCGAGCAGGTCGAACTCCTTCGAGGTCAGCGGCAGCGAGCGCCCGGCGAGCTTCACGTCGCGGCTCGCGCAGTCGATCACCAGCTCGCCCGCGGCGATCCGCTCCGAGCTCGCCTCCTGCGGCTGCAGCGCCATGTCGCGACGCCGCAGCATCGCCTTCACCCGGGCCTGCAGCTCCGGGATCGAGAATGGCTTGGTCAGGTAGTCGTCGGCGCCGAGCTCGAGGCCGAGCACGCGGTCGATCTCGGTCGAGCGCGCGGTCAGCATCAGCACCGGCGTCGCGTTGCGCTCCATGCGCAGCGTCTTCACGACGTCGAGCCCGTCGCGGCCGGGCAGCATCACGTCGAGCACCACCATCGAGTAGTCGCCCGACTGCGCGGCCTTCAGCCCCGCGTTGCCGTCGTGCACGCAGTCGACGCGATGCCCGAGGTCGCGCACGTGCATCGCGATCAGGTCCGCGATGTCCTTCTGGTCTTCGACGACGAGAATCCGGTGCTCCATGACCCCTCCGGCAGCGATGGGATTCTGGGCTCCCTGCATCGCGACCCGCTCGCGGCAGGATACCAAAACGGTCACGACGCGCCCTCGACCGCCCGGCGGCGCGTCACGAGACCAAATCGAGATGCATCCGCCATGCTGGGGTGACGTCGGGCCCTCACAGTCCAGCCATCCGAACCGCATCGACCGGAGTCCCGCATGTCCGCCGCGCTCGCCCTCGATCCCGCCGCCGATCTCGCCGTGCACCGCGGCGCGATGCTGCGCTTCGCCCGCCGCAAGATCCGCGACGAGGCGCTCGCGGAGGACACCGTGCAGGACGCGCTGCTCGCGGCGCTGAGCGCACGCCACAGCTTCCAGGGACAGTCCGCGGTGCGGACCTGGCTGATCGGCATCCTGAACCACAAGATCCAGGACGCCTTCCGTCGCGAGACCCGCTACGTCAAGCTCGACGTGCCCGGCGACGAGGGCGCCGAAGCCGAGGACCGGCTGGAGCTGGCCGCGTCCGAGCAGCCGGGCACGGCCGACGACGACGACCCGCTGCAGGAGGTGGCGCGCCGCCGGATGCACGCGGCACTGATCGACGAGGTCGAGCGGCTGCCGGACGGACTGAGATCGGTGTTCATGATGCAGGCGATCGAAGGGGTCGCCACCGCGGAGGTGTGCGAGAAGCTCAACATCACCGAGGCGAACGTGTGGGTGCGGCTGCACCGCGCGCGCAAGCGCCTGGCCGAGCGGCTCGAGGACCACCTCGTGGCCGCCTGACGGGGCGACGCGGGCAGCGACGCGGGTGCCGGCGCGGACGCAACAGCGCCGCACCGCCCATCGGCACCGCCGCGCCTGCCATCCGCACTCCCTCAGTGCACGGGAGGCGGCGGTCGAAGATGTGGAGGACGTCCTCGACACTGACCCCTGCCCCTTCCATGCACGCACTCGACGCCGGTCAGCTGAACCGGCTTCTTCGCGATCTCGAACTCACCGCGCCCGTCGCGATCAAGCGGGCCGCGCCGCACGCCGAGCAGCACCTGTGGCTGCTCGTCGCGTTGCGTCGTACCGACGTCCGCGAGGACGTTGCGTTCCAGCAGCGGCTCGCGCGCCATGTCGGCCTGCGGGGTAAGCTGCGCACCCGCAAGCACGCGCTGTTCGGCGCGATCGAGGCATTGAAGGCGCTCGAGCGTCCGGCGTTCGAGGACGTGCTGCTGCAGATCAGCGAACTGACCGGTCAGATCGAGAAGTCGGTCGCCTCGTCGGTGCTCGCGCTGCTCGATCCCGAGCAGCCGACGATCGACCGCGACCTGCGCGAGCTGCTGCCGCGCTACGGCTTCCCGACGCTCGCCGAGGCGCCGATGTTCGACGAGTGCGTCGCCTGGCATCGCCGGCTGACGGGGCTGTTCGAGCAGGTGATCGACGCGCCGCGCTGGGTCGAGATTTCCCCGCGAATCGATGCGGGGCTCGCGGCGCACGGCGACGCGGTGCTGACCGAGGTCCGAAAGCTGAACCTGCAGCTCAGCCACTCGCGCCGGGTCGTCGCGCTGATGCCGACGCTCGAGCCGGTGCGGATCGTGCCGGTGCGCGGCGCGTTGCCGGTCGCGCCCGCCGAGCCGATGCCGCTGCGCGGCGCGGTGCGGCTGCACCTCTGTCGCTGAGACGGCGCGGCGCGCGCGCATCGCGCCGCCTTCGGGCCGACGCACGGCGCGGGACGGACCCCGCGCCCACCCGAGCGATCAGGGCGTCGCGACGCGCCCGAGCAGCAGGTACTCCATCAGCGCCTTCTGGACGTGCAGCCGGTTCTCGGCCTCGTCCCAGACCACCGACTGCGGCCCGTCGATGACCTCGGCGGATACCTCCTCGCCACGATGCGCCGGCAGGCAGTGCATGAAGAGCGCGTCGGGCCGCGCCTGGCGCATCATGTCCGCGTCGACCTGCCAGTCGGCGAACGCGGCGAGCCGGTCGCGGCTCTCGTCCTCGAAGCCCATGCTGGTCCAGACGTCGGTGCTGACGAGGTCCGCGCCGGCGCACGCGACCATCGGGTCGTCGACGACCTCGAGGTGCGCGGCGTCGCGCGCCGACACGCGGGCCGGGTCGATCCGGTAGCCGGGCGGTGTCGAGATCCGGATCCGGAAGTCGAGCAGGCCCGCAGCCTGGATCCAGGTGTAGGCCATGTTGTTCGCGTCGCCGACCCACGCGACCGTGCGCCCCGTGATCGGGCCGCGCCGCTCGATGTACGTGAACACGTCCGCGAGCACCTGGCAGGGGTGGTACTCGTTGGTCAGCCCGTTGATCACCGGCACGCGCGAGTGTGCCGCGAAGCGCTCGACGATCGACTGCTCGTAGGTGCGGATCATCACCATGTCGCACATCCGCGAGATGACCTGTGCTGCGTCCTCGACCGGCTCGCCGCGCCCGAGCTGCGAGTCCTTGGTGTTCAGGTAGACGCCGGCCCCGCCGAGCTGGTGGATGCCGGCCTCGAACGACAGTCGCGTCCGGGTCGAGGCCTTCTCGAAGATCATCACCAGCGTGCGGTCGGCGAGCGGGTGGTACGGCCGGTATCGCTTGAAGAGGTCCTTGATCACGCGGGTGCGCGCGAACAGGTGCTCGATCTCGTCGTGCCCGAAGTCGACGAACTGCAGGAAGTGCCGAATCGCCATCGCGCCGCCCTCCGCCGCGCCGCTCAGGCGGCCCGGCCGGCCGCTGCGTCGCGGACGATCGGAGCGAGGGAGGCGACCGCGAGCTCGGCCTGCTCGCGCGAGAGGATCAGCGGCGGCAGCAGGCGCACGACGGAGTCGGCGGTGACGTTGACGACGAGGCCGGCCTTCAGCGCCTGCCCGACGACCTGGGGGCAGGGGCGCGAGAGCTCGACGCCGATCATCAGCCCGGTGCCACGGATGTCGACGACGCCGTCGACGCCCGCGAGCTCGCGACGCAGGCCGCCCATCAGCACCTCGCCCATCGCGGTGGCGTTCTCGAGCAGGCCGTCGTCCTCCATCACCTCGATCGTCGTCAGTCCGGCGCGCATCGCCAGCGGGTTGCCGCCGAAGGTCGTGCCGTGGTTGCCCGGCTTGAACACCTCCGCGGCCGCGCCGTGGGCGACCACCGCGCCCACCGGGATGCCCGAGGCCAGGCCCTTGGCGAGCGGCATCACGTCCGGCACGATGCCGGCCCACTGGTGCGCGAACCACCGGCCGGTCCGGCCGGTGCCGCACTGCACCTCGTCGACCATCATCAGCCAGCCCTTGCGGTCGCACAGCGCCCGTACCGCCCGCAGGTACTCGTTGCGCGCCGGCTGGATGCCGCCCTCGCCCTGGATCGCCTCGAGGAACACCGCGACCACGTTCGGCCGATCCGCGGCGACGCGCTCGAGCGCGGCGATGTCGTTCAGCGGTACGCGCACGAAGCCGGGTACCAGCGGCTCGAAGCCCTTCTGGACCTTCTCGTTGCCGGTCGCCGACAGGGTCGCGAGCGAGCGGCCGTGGAACGCGCGCTCGTAGACGACGATCTCCGGCAGGTCGACCCCTCGGTCGTGGCCGTACTTGCGGGCGATCTTGATCGCCGCCTCGTTGGCCTCCAGCCCGGAGTTGCAGAAGAACACGTTGGTCATCCCGGACAGGTCGACCAGCCGCTGCGCCAGCGCCGTGCGCAGCGGGATCTCGAACAGGTTCGAGGTATGGATGATCTTGGCGGCCTGGTCCGCGATCGCCGCAACCAGCCGTGGGTGGTTGTGACCGAGCGTGTTGACCGCGATCCCGGAGAGCAGGTCGAGGTAGCGCCTGCCGTCGGTGTCGTAGAGCCACGCGCCGTCGCCTCGTTCGAACGCGACCGGCTGGGGGGCATAGGTCGGCATCACAGGGCTGGCGGCGCTCATCGTACGGTCCTCGATCGTCTAAGGGGCTGAATTCTAGGGGATTTCCGACGCACGAGCGAATCGGCGAGTGGTCGCTCGCGGGGCGTCGCTATACTCTCGGGTTTCGACCCGAACCGGCTCCTCGCACGGCCGATGGCGTCCGAACCTGCGTCCCAGACCGTCCCGGCGACCGGCCTCGAGCGCCCGCCGACTGCACCGTTCCTGATCGTCGGGGTGACGTCTTCCGGACGGGGCTTTCGCCCCAGCGACTGGGCCGATCGACTCGCCGGCGTGATGGCGAGTTTCCAGCCTCCCGGCGCCGGGCCGCGCTCGCACCTGCAGTACTCGCCCTACGCCGTCCCGGGCGTGCACGGCCCGCACAAGTGCGTCCGCGTGGACCCCGCGATCGCCGAGGTCGAGCCGATGGCGCTTGCCTTCCTGCTGAACTTCGCCCGCGACAACGACCTGCAGCTGCTGCTGTCGGGCTGAGTTCCCGCGCCGCGTGAAGTTCGCGGCGTAACGTATTCAGCACAAAGGCTTATTTTTTCAGGAACGGCTTGCACGCAAGGCCACGCCCGGGATTAGAATCCGTCCGTCCTCACCCGACCGACCGCCCCCGATCGACATGTCCCAGCCCGGCTCGCGTTCCGATCGTCCCGCCCCCGCGGTGCGCCCCGTTCCGGCCGAGCGTCCCGAGATCCGGGTCGCCGCGTTCGGGCTGGCCGGCAAGTTCCAGCGGATCCTGGAGATCGTGTTCCGGCACTCGCGGCACAACCCGTACCGCTTCGTGCTCGCCGCCTCGCGGGGACCGGGCGACTACGACCTGGCGCTGGTCGACATGACCGCCAGGGGCGGCCCGGAGGTCGCCCAGACCCTGCGCCGGCTGCCCGAGGGGCGGCCGATCGTCACCGTCGGCCGCCGCGAGGACCCGACTCGGGCGCGCGACGACCTGGTGCTGCAGCGGTTCGCGCTGAACGTGCTCCGCGTGCTGAACGGCACGGTCGAGCGCCACCTGGTGCGCCCCGCCGCTGCGCTTGCGCGCAAGGCGGCCGAGTGGTTCGGCGTGCCCGACGCGGAGCGCCTGCTCGGCCGCAAGGCGCGGGTGCTGCTCGTCGACGAGCGCCCGACGGTGCGACGGCAACTGTCGCTGGCGCTGCACCAGATGGGGCTGGACGCCGAGGGCGTGGGTACTGCCCGCGAGGCGCTCGACGTGATCGCGGTGCGACGCTACGAACTCGTGATCCTGGAGGCCGCGCTGTCCGACATCGGCGGGCTGCGGCTCACCCGCGACATCAAGCGCGACCCGGCGCTGCGCGGCATGCCGGTGATCGTGCTGACCTGCCGCTCCGGCCCGCTCGACCTGCTCCGCGGCGCGATGTCGGGCTGCGACAGCTACCTGGTCAAGCCGGTGTCGCTGCAGACGCTGCGCGAGACGGTCGCGCGCTGCCTGCGCAAGTCGCTCGCCGCGATCGCGCGGCAGCCGGCCGCCGCGCCGGCCTGAGCGGGGCACCCCACGCACCAAGCACGACGGGCGCCGAGGCGCCCGTCTGCACGTCGATCGGGGCGCGGCCCGCGCGCCGCGACCGTCACTTGACCCGGCTCTTGTACTCGGCGGTGCGCGTGTCGATCTCGATGCGGTCGCCGATCTCGACGAACGCCGGGACCGGCAGTTCGAAGCCGGTGGGCTTGATGCGTGCGGGCTTCATCACCTTGCCCGAAGTGTCGCCCTTGACCGCCGGCTCGGTGTACTCGACCTCGCGCACGACGCTGTTCGGCATCTCGACCGAGATCGCGCGGCCGTCGTAGAACACCACGTCGCAGGGCATCCCTTCCTCGACGTAGTTCAGCGCGTCGCCCATCGATTCCGCCTCGACCTCGTACTGGTTGTACTCGGTGTCCATGAAGACGTACATCGGGTCGGCGAAGTACGAGTAGGTGCACTCCTTGCGATCGAGCACCAGCACGTCGAACTTCTCGTCTGCCTTGTAGACCGACTCCTGGTTCGAGCCGTTCAGCAGGTTCTTCAGCTTCATCTTCACGACCGCGGCGTTGCGGCCGGACTTGTTGTACTCGGCCTTCTGCACGACCATCGGCTCGGTGCCGATCATCACGACGTTGCCGGTGCGCAGTTCCTGGGCGATCTTCATGGCGGGAGAGGGGTGTCCGGGAGGGGGTGTCCTACGGTAACCCTCGATTATAGCCCGCCGCCGACGAACCCGACGAGACGGGTCGCGAGGTCCGGGGTCTCGGCGTTCGCCTCGGCCCACCGGTGGCAGGCGGGCGCAAGCTCGTCGAAGGCGTCGAGCAGCGCGTTGAGGGCGCCGGGCAGCGCCGCGGCGCACTCTGCGGGCGGCGCGTTCCAGGCCTCGTGCGCGGCGGCGACACCGCGCAATGCGGGCTCGGAGGGCGCCGCGTCGCGCGCCCAGGCGTCGACGAACGCGCGCACCTTGGGGCGGTGAGCGCCCTCGTCCTGCCGGTAGGCCTGCCACAGCATCGGCCGCGTGGCCCACAGCGCGCGCACGAACGACTCCTCGCCGCGAACCAGGTTCAGGTCGCAGCTCCAGAGCAGCGCGTCGTAGTCGCGCTGCGGCATGAAGGGCACCGGCACTGCGACCGGGTGGCCGGCCGAGGCGGGTGCGACGCCCCGCGGCACCAGCACGCGCCACGGCTCGGGACGGGCCGCGAAGACGTCGAGCAGCGCGACGACCGGCGCGTCCGGATAGCAGAACAGGGACGCGAGGCGCTCGCCGGCGCGCGGTACGACGCCGAGCGCGGCGAGCGTCGCGGCGCGCGCCGCCGGGTCGGCCTCGAACGCTTCGCGCCGGGCGACCAGATCGCGCTCGCGCAGCAGTCCGCCGGTCGCGGGGCCGAAGCCCGGGAAGAAGAAGTGCTCGACGAGCCCATCCGGCTTCGGCGACGGCAGCCCGTGATGTGTCGCGATCCAGGGCTCGGCAGACAGGTACTCGAACGCGACCCATGTCGCGCGCGGCACGCGCGCGCGCATCGCTGCACGGTACGCCTCGGGCGGGGCGCCGGCGAGCATGCCGACGACGACGTCGGCGACCTCGCCGGGCGCGGTCGCCGCGAGCCGCGCATCCGATTCGTCGAGGCGCTCGATCCGCACGCCGTCGACGCTCGAGCCGGGTTCGGTGCCGGGCACCAGCGTCTCCAACGCGTCCGGCCGGTCGATCCACAGGCGGAGCGCCAGGCCGTGCTCGAGCGAGAGCTGGCGGGCGAGCCGCCAGCCGATCGCTGCGTCGCCGAGGTTGTCGACGACCGCGCAGAAGAGGTCCCAGCGTCTGCCCGGCAGGGTCGCGGTCCGGTCGGCGGGGGCGGCGGGCGCGTGCATCGCGCGAGTGTAGCGGCCGGCCGCGCGGCGGCGCGGGCAGGACGAGGCCGTGGGCGGGCCGCGTGCCCGGCGACGCGGGGCCGGCGCGGTTCAGCCGCGCGGCAGCACGAGCAGCTCGCGCAGCCGGCGCAGGCTGCTCGCATCGCCCTTCCTCGAGAAGGGCAGGGGCAGCGGGTTGACGCCCCAGTTCGCCGTGCCCTTGAGCTCCCAGACCGTCTCGGGCATCGGGCCCGACAGCATCCGCGCGATCACCGCGCGCAGGTCGGCGGTCGCGACGTCGAACGCGATCGGCAGCTCCCTCGCGCCGCGTGCGGGCAGCGTGAAGCGCTGCTCGGCGACCTTGCCGAGTGCCAGCGGCTGCCCGAGGATCGCGAGGTCGAAGTAGACGTTCGACAGCGGCACGTCGATCGGGTTCGGGTTCTGCGTCGCGATGCGCACCATGAAGCGAACCCGCTCTGCGGACACCGAGTCGATCGACAGGTCGGAGAACGCGACGCTCGGCGGCTTCAGGTCCGCCGGCGGCAGCAGCGCGCCGCAGGCCGATGCGGCGAGCCCGGCGAGCGCCGCGGCGAGCGACGACGCGAGTGCGCGGCGGCGCGCGATGCGCACGTTCAAAGCATCGCGAGACGCTGCAGTGCGAGCCGCAACGTCTCGTCCTTCTTCGCGAAGCAGAAGCGCACCAGGCCGCGCTCGACCGGCTCGGCGAAGAACGCCGACAGCGGGATCGCGGCCACGCCGATCTCGGCGGTCAGCCACTTCGCGAACTCGGCCTCGGGCAGGTCCGAGATCGCGGTGTAGTCGACCAGCTGGAAGTACGTGCCCTCGCACGGCAGCAGCCGGAAGCGGGTGCCAGAGAGGCCCTCGCGGAACAGGTCGCGCTTGCGCTGGTAGAACGCCGGCAGCTCCAGGTACGGCGCGGGGTCGGCCATGTACGCCGCGAGCGCGTGCTGCATCGGCGTGTTGACGGTGAACACGTTGAACTGGTGGACCTTGCGGAACTCCGCGGTCAGCGCCGCCGGCGCCGTGCAGTAGGCGACCTTCCAGCCCGTGACGTGGTATGTCTTGCCGAACGACGAGACCACGAACGCGCGTTCGGCCAGCGCGGGCCAGCGGCTCGCCGAGCGGTGCGGCGCGCCGTCGAAGACCATGTGCTCGTAGACCTCGTCGGCGATCACGAAGAGGCCGTGCCCGACCGCGATCGCCTCGAGCCGCGCCATGTCGTCGTCGGACAGCGTCGTGCCGCTCGGGTTGTGAGGCGTGTTGACCAGGATCGCGCGCGTGCGCGGCGTGACCGACGCGGCGATGCGTTCCCAGTCGACGCGCAGGTCGATGGTCATCGGCACGCGCACCGCGATGCCGCCGGTGAGCTCGATGTTCGGGATGTAGCTGTCGTAGGCCGGCTCGACGACGATCACCTCGTCGCCGGGGCGCACGATCGCGAGGATCGCGGTGAAGATCGCCTGCGTCGCGCCCGAGGTCACGGTGATCTCGGTGTCGGCGTCGTAGCGCCGCCCGTAGAGGCGCTCGACCTTGTCGGCGATCGCGCGGCGCAGCGCGGGCACGCCGGCCATCGGCGGGTACTGGTTGTGGCCGGCCCGCATCGCGGCCGCGACCGCGTCGAGCAGTGCCGGGTCGCAGTCGAAGTCGGGGAAGCCCTGGCCGAGGTTGACCGCGCTGCGCTCGGCGGCGAGCGCCGACATCACGGTGAAGATCGTCGTGCCGACCTTCGGCATCTTGGTGACCAGCGTCGGCGGGGGCGGGGTGTGCGGCGCGTTCATGGCGGGCTCGGGACGGGCTGCAGTCGATTATAGGCGCGGGGCTGCGACCTCCGCCCGCCACGCCTCGGGCGTGCCGATCCGCACGCCGAAGCGCCGGCCGGCGATCCGGCGCAGCCGCAGCAGCGCCTTGTCGCGCGAGACCAGCCAGTCGACGCGCAGCGCGACCGCGAGGTCGACGAACATCCGGTCGTCCGGGTCGGTGCAGGGCAGCCGGCAGTCGGGGGCGGGCGGGTGGAGCGCGACGAGCGCGCGCTGGCGCGCGCAGGCGGCATCGCGGGCGGCGGCGTCGAGGCTGAAGTGCGGTCGCACCAGCACCGCGGCGAGCTCGTCGAGCATCGGCGCGGTCGCATGCAGGACGACCTCGCCGGATTCGATCGCCGCGGCCAGCGGCGCCAACCGCGCGTCGCCGAAGACGAGCCAGTCGAGCCACACGTTGGTATCGAGGATCGCGCGCATCGACGCCCCTATAATGCGGCCGCCCCAGCCGGGCCATTCGACGAGGACCGTCCCGCATGTTGATCGTGCTGTCGCCCGCCAAGACGCTCGACTACGCGTCGCCGATCGTCGACGTCGCGCCGACGAAGCCCGAGTTCGCGGCCGACGCGAAGCGGCTCGTCGGAGTGCTGCGCGAGCTCTCGCCGGTCGAGGTCGCGCGGCTGATGGACCTGAGCGACGCGCTCGCGGCGCTGAACGTTGCGCGCTATGCGGCGTACCGCGCGTCGCCGCGCGCTGCCGACGCGCGGCCCGCGGTGCTCGCGTTCGACGGCGACGTCTACGACGGGCTGCGCGCCCGCGAGTTCGACGCCGACGCGCTCGCGGTCGTTCAGCAGCGCCTGCGCATCCTGTCGGGCCTGTACGGCGTGCTGCGGCCGCTCGACGCGATGCAGCCGTATCGGCTCGAGATGGGGACGCGGCTCGCGAACGAGCGGGGCCGCGACCTGTACGCGTGGTGGGGCGACCGGCCGGCGAAGGCGCTGCGTCGCGCGCTGCGCGACGCCGGCGGCGGCACGCTGGTGAACCTCGCCTCCGAGGAGTACTTCCGCGCGGTCGACGTCGACGCGCTGCGCGCGCCGGTCGTGCAGCCGGTATTCCAGGACCGCCGCGGCGATGGCTGGAAGGTGATCTCGTTCAATGCCAAGCGCGCGCGAGGCGCGATGGCCCGCTTCGCGATCGAGCGACGGCTCGATGACCCCGAGGGGCTGAAGGACTTCGACGCCGACGGCTGGCGCTTCGCGCCGCGTGCCTCGGACGCGTCGACCTGGGTGTTCCGCAGGGAGCGCCCGGTGGACGCGCCGGCCGCCTGAGCGGACCGCGGGCCGCGCGGCGCGCGGCCCGCGCTGCGTCACTCGACGCTGACCTCGACGCGGCGGGCCTCGCGGTCGCTGCCGTCGCCCTCGGTCTCGGCCAGCTTGCGCAGCTCGATCCGCTCGGCGGCGACGCCGGCGGCGACCAGCGCATCGCGGGTCGCGGTGGCCCGCTGCTTCGCGAGCTCGGCGTTCTGTTCGGGGTTGCCGGTCTTGTCGTGGAAGCCCGAGATCACGAGCTTCGCGTCGGCGCGCGCCTTCGCGGCGTCGACGAGCGGCGCGAGCGTCTCGGCCGCGTCGTCGGGGAGCGCGACCGAGCCGCTCGCGAAGTAGAGCTTCGCGGCCGAGGGCGCGGCGGGGGCAGGGGCGGGCGCCGGGGCCGGGGCGGGCGCCGGGGCCGCCGCGGGC
>JADCHE010000072.1 GCA_020248665.1 Burkholderiales bacterium
CGGCGCCGCGCCGTCGGCCGCGGCCGCATCGAGCCGGCGCGCGTCGCGCGGCGCCGCGGCGCGCCGCAACGCGAGCGCCCCGTAGGCCGCGAGGAAGGCCGCGCCGGCGGCCGCCATCCACCGAGCGAGCGAGGGCAGGGCCGCCGTGGCCGCGCCGAGCCCCCACGAGCCGGCGGCGAGCAGCGCCGCGTCGGCGCTCGCGCACAGCGCCACCACCGGGCCGACGTGCGCGCGCCGCAGGCCCTGCCGCAGCACGAAGGCGTTCTGCGCGCCGATCGCGACGATCAGCGCGCCGCACAGGCCGAAGCCGGTCGCGAACGCGTCGGGAAGGGAGACGGCAGGATCCATGCGCCGATCGTCCCGCCGCGTCGCGATGAAGTCGAGCTCGTTTTCCTGAACCTGGTTAAGCTTCGCTTCATCGCTCCCGACACCGTGAAGACCGACCCCGACCAGCTCCGCGCGCTGCTCGCCGTCGTCCGCGAGGGCAGCTTCCTCGCGGCGGCGCGCGTGCTCCACCTGACCCCCTCGGCGGTGTCGCAGCGCGTGCGCGCGCTCGAGGAGCGCTGCGGCGCGGTCGTCGTCGCGCGCGGCGCGCCCTGCGTGCCGACCGAGGTCGGCAGGCTGCTGTGCCGCCACGCCGAGCGGCTCGAGCTGCTCGAGCTCGAGCTGGCCGGCCGCCTGCGCGGTGCGGGCGGCGACCCCGCGCGCCCGACGCTGCGGATCGCGGTCAACGCCGACAGCCTCGGCACCTGGTTCATGCGGGCGCTCGCCACGTTCGCGGCCGACGGCGCGGCGCTCGTCGACGTCGTGCTCGAGGACCAGGACCACAGCGCCGAGGCGCTGCGCCGCGGCGAGGTGCTCGCCGCGGTCACCTCGCGCGCCTCGCCGGTGCAGGGCTGCCGCAGCCTGCCGCTCGGGAAGCTGCGCTACCTCGCGACCGCGAGCCCGGCGTTCGTCGCGCGGCACTTCCCGCGCGGCATCGGCGCGGCGTCGCTCGCGCAGGCGCCGAGCCTGCGCTTCAACCGCAAGGACGCGCTGCAGGACCGCTGGATCCGCCGCGTCGCCGGGCGCGCGGTCGACACGCCGCACCACTGGCTGCCGTCGACCGTGTCCTTCGTCGAGGCCGCGCGGCTGGGTATTGGCTGGGGCATGAACCCCGAGCCGCTGGTGCGCCCGCTGATCGCCGCGGGCGAGCTGGTGGAGCTGGTGCCGGGCCGGCCGCTCGACACGCCGCTGCACTGGCAGCACCCGCGGCTGTCCACCGACACGCTCGACCGGCTGACGCAGGCGGTGGCGGCGGCGGCGAAGACGCTGCGCTGAGTCGGCGTTCGAGCGGAGCGGGCGCCGACCCATCCGACCTACGACCGGAGATCGATTGCACGGCGGCGCCCGCAGATATACGCTCGGCGTCATGTATATCCACTCCGGAGCCCGTCGATGAAGGTCTCCCGCTGGGGCAACAGCCTGGGCGTGCGCTTGCCCGTGTCGGTCGTCGAGGCGCTCGGCCTCGCGGAGGGCGACGAGATCGAGATCGACGTCGTCGGCGCACGTGCGTTCGAGGTGCGGCGACGACCCGCGCCTCGCGAGCTGGTCGAGCGGCTGCGCCGGCTCCGAGGCACCCTGCCGGCCGACGTGCGGTTCGATCGGCTCGACGCGCAACGGGCGGTCGCCGTGCCGCGCCGCGCGCGGCACGACCGATGACCGTGCGCCTCGTGTCGGGGCCGGCGTCGCGCCGCCTGCCGCCGTTCCTCGACAGCAACGTGCCTCTCTACCTCCTGTCGTCAGACTCACGCAAGGCCGACGTCGCCGAGCGCCTGGTGACGGCCGGCGGCATGGCGAGCGTCCAGGTGCTGAACGAGATGGCCGCGGTGCTGCTCGGGAAGTGGCACGTCGAGTGGCCGCTGGTGCGGGAACTGCTCGCCGCGGTCCGCGCGACCTGCGGCATCGGCGTCGCGACCCTCGCCGTCCACGAACGCGCGCTGGACCTCGCGCAGCGCGACGGGCTCGGCATCCACGACGCGACGATCGTCGCGACGGCGCTCGAAGCCGGCTGCCCGATCCTGTACAGCGAGGACCTGCAGCACGGTCGGGTCTTCGACCGCCGCCTGCGCGTCGTCGACCCGTTCCGCTGACCCCGCCCCACCCCGCCGCGGGGCCGTTCCGCGCGTCCGCCCCGCGCCGCAGGCAGAATCGGTCCCGGACCGCAGTACCGCCATGCCCGACGCCCCGCTGACCCACCACGAGATCCTCGCGCTCGTCGAGCCGTTCGCGCGCCGGGGCGTGCGCGTCGACCTCGCCGCGAGCGACCGGTTCGCGCGCCGGATCGCGTTCCGCGACGTCGAGCGCGCGGCCGACGGGGCATCCGGCCTGCCGGCGTTGCGCGAGTCGATGGCGCTCGAGCCGCGCGAGGGCGGCGGCTGGCGGCTGGTCCGCATCCTCGCGCCCGCCGGCGGCCCCGGGTCGACGCTGACCGTCTCCGGCGGCGAGCCCGCCGCGCTGATCGCCGCGATGGAGGCGGTCGACGCGCGCCGACAGCTCGACGCCGGCCCCGGCTGGACACTCGCGGTCGACCAGCGGCTGGACCTCTCGAAGGCCGCGGTCGATCCCTCGGACGCCGCCTCGGTCGCCGCCGCGCTCGTGCCGCTGCGCGGCACCGTGCGCACCGACGGCGTCGAGCTGACGATGAAGGTCCCGTCGGTCTCCGGCATTTCCGCGGACATCGCGATCGCCGTCGCCGAGGACGACCCGATCGAGCTGCCCGACGACCTGCTCGCGGTGCTCGGCCGCGCCTGGGGCCGGCTCGACCGCAGCGGCCGCGGCTGGACGAGCCACGTGGGCCTGTCGGGCGGCGGCACCGCCCGGCTGCGCGACGCCGAGTCGAAGCTGCGCACGATGGCCGCGCACGTCGCGCGCACGCTGTCCGAGCCGCCGGCGCGCTACCACGAGCGGCTGCGCGCGGCGCGCTGGCGCACCGCCGCGCGCCGCAGCGTGCCGCTGCTCGCCGCGATCGTGCTGATCGCCGCCGCGGCCACGCTGCCGAGCCTCGGCATCTCGCGCGACTCGACGATGTGGATGCTGATCTTCAACGCGCCGCCGCTGCTGCTGGTCGGCTTCTTCTGCCTGCGCGAGATGCCGCGCATCGAGTTGCCGCGCGCGCCGCGCGTCCCGAGCGCGCCGTCGTGGCGCACGATCCGGACACCCGCCCGATGATCACCGATCCGATGAACGTGCCGCCGGTGTCGATCGCCGCGGCGAAGGCCGCGCTGCTCGAGCAGTACGCCGACCCGGTGCTGCGCCGGCGCGCGACGATGCTCTGGGGGCCGCGCGGCGTCGGCAAGTCATCGATCGTGCGCCAGGTCGCGGAGCGCTTCGGCGTGCCGCTGGTGGACCTGCGGCTCACCACGATCGAGCCGGTCGACCTGCGCGGCGCGATCTACGCCGACGACACGCAGCGCCGCACCGTCTGGTTCCCGCCGGAGTTCCTGCCGACCGACGACGACCCCGCCGGCATCCTGTTCCTCGACGAGCTGACCGCCGCGGACCAGCGCCTGCAGATCTCCGCGTACTCGCTGATCCTCGACCGGCGCGTCGGCCGCTACCGACTGCCCGACGGGTGGATGGTGGTCGCCGCCGGCAACGCGAGCCACCACGGCGCGATCTCGCACGACATGGGCACCGCGCTCGCCGACCGGATGTTCCACTTCAACGTGCAGGCCGCGGTCGACGCGTTCCTCGCGCACGCGGCGGCGCACGGCTTCGCGCCCGAGGTGATGGCCTACCTGCGGGTGCGGCCCGACCGGCTCGACGACACCTCGGCGCAGGTCGCCGCCGACCACCTCGTCGGCGCGAGCCCGCGCGGCTGGGAGGACGTCTCCAACGTGCTGAAGTCGGGGCTGTCCGACGCGGGCAAGCGCGCGTTCGTGCAGGGCCGCATCGGCGCCGCGAACGCGGCCGAGTTCTTCGGCGTGCTGCGCGAGCTCGCCGCCGCGGTCGATGTCACGAGGCTGCTGGCCGCGGCGCCCGGCCCCGAGACCGCGGCGCTGCTGCCGCGCTCGCTCGACGGCCTGTACGGCATGGTCTACGGCCTGCTCGCCGCGGCCGACGACGCGCCGACGATGGCGCGCGCGCTCGAGGTCGTCGACCAGCTGCCCGACGCCCCGGCACGCGAGCCGCTGCCGGTGCGCGAGGCGCAGACGCTGTCGATGGAGCTCCTGATGCAGCGCGCGCTCGAGCGCGGCCTGGAGACCACGATCCTCGACAGCCCCGCCTATCGCCGCCACCTCGAGCGCCGCGAGGGCGCGCCGGGCTGAGCGCCGTGCACCGCGCGACCCGCGCGATCGAGCGGATGGTCGAGCACGCGCCGGCCACCGGCGGCCTCGCGCTGTGGATGCGCCACGTCGACGCGCCCGAAGGCGACGCGGCGCCGCCGGCGTCGACCGACGGCCATGTCGTCGCCTACGCGCCCTCGTTCGAGCGGCTGCCGCTGCCCGAGCAGGTCGGCTGGGTCGCGCACGAGACGCTGCACGTCGCGCTGCGCCACCCGCAGCGCCTCGTCGAGCTGCGCGAGCGCATCGGCGACGTCGACGCGAAGCTCTTCGCCACCTGCGCCGACGCGATCGTCAACGCCGCGCTCGGTCACCTCGCGTGGCTGCGGCTGCCCGAGGGCGCGCCGACGCTCGAGACGCTGCTGGTCGCGACGCTCGCGATCCACCAGGACGTCGGCCGCTCGCTGCTCGAGTGGGACGTGGAGCGCCTCTACCGCGCGATCGACGACCGCCTGCCCGCCTCCGACGGCGAGCCGCGCCGAGACGGACCGCGCGCGGCGCGGGTGCGCGCGATCGGCGCGGGCACGCCGATCGACCTGCGCCGCTGCGACGACGGCCGCGACGCGCCCGAGCAGCGGGCCGAGCAGGCGCAGCAGTGGGCCGAGCGGCTGGTCCGCGCGCACGCGGGCGACGGCGCCCACTCGATGCTGCGGGCGCTGGTCGCCGACCTGCCCCGGCCGCGCACGCCCTGGGAGCGCGCGCTGCGCGTGCGGCTCGCGCGCGCGCTCGCGTCGATGCCCGAGACCTCGTGGTCGCGCCCGTCGCGCTCCTGGCTCGCGAACCGGGGCCGCGCCGGCCCGGGGCGGCGCATGCCGTGGGAGCCTGGCCGCGTGTCGACGCGGCGCGTGCCGCGGCTCGCGGTGATCGTCGACGTGTCGGGCTCGATCGACGCGGCGCTCCTCGCGCGCTTCGCCGCGGAGCTCGACGCGATCACGCGCCGCGCCGAGGCCGGCCTCGTGCTCGTCGTCGGCGACGACCGCGTGCGCCGCATCGAGACGCGCGCGCCCGGCGACTCGGGCCTGCGCGAGGTCGCGTTCGACGGCGGCGGCGGCACCGACTTCACGCCGCTGCTCGAGGCCGCCGATGCGCACCGGCCGGACGTCGGCGTCGTGCTGACCGACCTCGAGGGCCCCGCCCGCTTCCGCCCGCGCTGGCCGGTGGTCTGGGCGGTACCCGCGTCGCACGCGCACGCGGTCGCGCCGTTCGGGCGCACGCTGGTCCTCGACTGACGCACCCACTTCGGGCCTAGGGCGTCGGTCGGACGCCGCCTCGTCGGTCGACACGTAGTCTCGGCTTGGCCGGACGACCCTTCCACATCGGCTTCTTAGTAGCTACACTAAATGCCGTCGATCGAGTTCGACCCGACGAAGGACACCTCGAATCGCGTCAAGCACGGCCTCGGGCTGTCGCTCGCCATCGAGCTCGACCGGGACGCCGCGCTGGTCTGGCGCGATGCCCGGCGCGACTACGGCGAGTCGCGGATGGTCGCGCTCGGGCCACGGCGTGCGGTGGTCTACTGCGTCGTGCATGTGGAACGTCTCGACGTGATGCGGGTGATCAGTCTGAGACGAGCCAACCGGAGAGAGACGCTGCACTATGTCGCCCGCATCGAAGCCTCGTCGGATCCGGATTCCGTCGCTGGACGAGGATCGCGCCCTGACTGCGGCCGCAGAGGCCGACCCGGACTCGCCGCCGCTCACCCCGGGCGAACTGGCACAGATGAAGCCACTTCGCGGACGGCCTCCGCTTCCGGAGCGCAAGCAGCTGGTCTCGGTCCGCTACAGCCCCGCCGTGCTCGACTACTTCCGTGCCACCGGACCCGGCTGGCAGTCGCGGATGGACGAAGTGCTGATGCGCTACGTCGCACGCCGCGCCCGTCGTCCGCAGCGCCCTCGACCCGACTGACTCCTTCGGCCGGATGCCGCTTCTCGCGCGCTTGACGCGCCACTCGACGCCGACCTAGCATCGCCTGACACTTTCCCAGGCAACCATCGGCGACCGTGCGTCCCGCCGTCGCTCGCCGTCCTCAGCAGGAGCCGCCATGTCGCCGTCCGACCTGCCCTACGCCACCATCACCGAGCTCGCCGCGGCCTACCGCGCGAAGACGCTGTCGCCGGTCGAGGTGACCGAGGCGATGATCGACCGCATCGGCAAGCTCGAGCCGGCGCTGCACGCGTACGTCACGCTCACGCCCGAGATCGCGCTCGCGCAGGCGCGCCGCGCCGAGGCCGAGTTCGCGCGCGGCGAGCACAAGGGCCCGATGCAGGGCGTGCCCATCGGCATCAAGGACCTGTGCGAGACGAAGGGCGTGCGCACCACCTGGGGCACGAAGATCCTGCGCGACCACGTGCCGCAGAAGGACTGCACCGTCGTCGCGAAGCTCTTCGACGCCGGCGCGGTGATGCTCGGCAAGCTGCAGATGACCGAGGGCGCGTTCTCGGTCCACCACCCCGAGGTCATCCCGCCCGCCAACCCCTGGAACGGCGACCACTGGCCGGGCGCGTCGTCGAGCGGCTCGGGCGTCGCGCCCGCGGCGGGCATGTGCTACGGCGCGATCGGCACGGACACCGGCGGCTCGATCCGCTTCCCCTCGGGCGCCAACTCGGTGACCGGTCTGAAGCCCACCTGGGGCCGCGTCAGCCGCCACGGCGTGCAGGCGCTCGCCGACAGCCTCGATCACCTCGGTCCGATGTGCCGCACCGCGGCCGACGCCGGCGCGATGTTCTCGGCGATGGCCGGCGTCGACCCGAACGACCCGACGACCCTCGAGGCGCCGGTGCCCGACTGCCTCGCCGGCATCGACGGCGGCGTGAAGGGGCTGCGGATCGCGATCGACCCGCGCTTCGTCTACGACGTCTGCCAGGCCGACACCGCCGCGGTGATCGACGAGGCGCGACGCGTGCTCGCCTCGCTCGGCGCGAAGATCGTCGAGGCCCCGATGCCGAGCCTCACCACACGGATGTACAAGGACTGGGCGAAGCTGTGCGCGGTCGAGACCGCCGTCGCGCACGAGCCGTGGTACCCGGCGCGCAAGGCCGACTACGGGCCGGTGCTCGCCGCGCTGATCGAGTCCGGCCACGAGGTGCCGGTGATCGAGCTCACGAAGCTGATGCAGGACCGGCTCGTCTTCCAGGGGCAGCTGCGCAAGCTGTTCGGCGAGATCGACCTGCTGCTGCTGCCGGTGCATCCCTTCGGCAACCCCTCGGCCGCGAAGCTCGACGAGATCTTCAACACGCCGAACGGCATCGACGACGTGCTGCGCTACACCGCGCCGTTCGACATGTCGGGCAGCCCGACGATCACGCTGCCCGGCGGCTTCGACGCGAAGGGCATGCCGATCGGCTTCCAGCTGATCGGCCGCCACCTCGACGAGGCGCTCGTGGTCCGCGCCGCGCATGCGTACCAGCAGGTGACCGACCACCACGCGAGGCACCCGGCCCTATGACGCGACGGCTCGCGGCCCGGGCGGCCGGTCGCCCGCGCGTTCACTCGCGCGCCGGGCCGGGCCGCGGCCCGTCGCCGCGCTCCCGGGCGCGCAGCAGGTTCGCGCCGACCAGCGCGTCGTCCGGATGCAGCGCGACCGCGCGCTCGAAGGTCGCGATCGCCTCGTCCCAGCGCCGCGCCTCCATGTACGCGACGCCCAGGTTGTTGAGCACGCGCAGCCGCGTCGGCGTCTGTCGCTGCGCGGCTTCCCACAACGCGGTCTCGCTGCGGTAGTCGGCGAGGCGCGTCGCGCCGACCGCGACCAGCGCGAGCGCGGCGAGACCGAGCGCGATGCGTGCGGCCGGCGGCCACGGCGCGCGCCGCGCAATCTCCACCGCGAGCGGGAACGCGACGCCCCAGATCGCCGGATAGAAGTGCCGCTCCGCGATCGCGTCGTGACGGATCGGCAGCGCATAGATGGGCACCAGCCACAGTGCGGTCCAGAGCAGGCCGAACAGCAGGTGCGGACGCGAGGCGCGGACGCGCCACGCCAGCACGAGCAGCGCCGCGAGCCCGCTGAGCACCCCGACGCGGGCGATCGGCGTGATCGCGATCGGCCCCGGATCGATGTGCGGATAGCGCAGCAGCAGCAGCGATTCGGCGAAGTAGCGCAGCGCGATCGCCAGCGACGGCGCGGTCGGCCGCTCCGCGGCGAGCCGCGCCGAGGTGTCGAGCAGCCAGCGGTATCGCGGATTCGAGAGCAGCGCGACCGTCGCCAGCGCGACGAGCACGAGGGCGAGCGCCGGGATCCATGCGCCGAGCGCGCGCAGCCGCGCGGCGGAGAACGCCGCGCTGCCGGTCCGGTCGCGCGCCCACTCCCACGCGAGCCACGCGAGCGGCGCCACCAGCGCGGCCTCGCGGCTGGCGGCCCCGGCGAGCGCGGCCACGACCGCGACGCCGAGCCAGGATCGGCCGTCGCCCAGGCGGAAGCGCATCCAGGCGAGGAGGCTCGCCACCGCGAACAGCGTGCCGAGCAGCATCGAGCGCGCGCCGACGTAGGCCACCGCTTCGGTCCCCAGCGGATGCACGCCGACGATCGCCGCGGCGAGCAGCGCGGCGAGCGCCGCCCGGCGAGGATCGAGCCCGAGCGCGAGGGTCGCGGCCAGCCGGCGCGCGAGCGCGACGAGAAGCGCGAGCACCACGAGGTGCAGCCCGATGCCGAACAGCCGGTGCGTCTGCGGCACGGCGTCGAGCCGCTCGCCGAGCGCGTGCGTCGCCACGAACGACAGCTTTGCGAGCGGCCGCACGTGCAGCCCGAGATCGCGCCACCACAGCACCAGCCACTGCGCGCCGGGGTCCGCCGCCACCGTCGCGTGATCGTCGAAGTGGAACGGCCCGGGCAGCGCGATCGCGTGCAGCGCGGCGACCAGCCCGAGCAGCACGAGCAGCGGGCGACCCACGCGGGCGGCACGCGGGCCGCCACTCACCAGTCCGGCTCCCCGATCGTCGTCCGGTTGCCGATGCGCGGCACGCCGGTCGCCTGCTCGAACGCGTGGTCGAGCATCGCCACCGACACCGGCCAGCGGTCGCGCGCCCCCAGCAGCACGACCGTGACCACGTGCGGGCCGCGCCGCGCGACGGCGACGAGGCAGGGACCGGCGCCGCCGGTGAACCCGGTCTTCAGGCCGAACGCGCCGTCGTACCGCCCGAGCAGCGCGTTGGTGTTGCGCGCGACCAGCGCACGTCCCGCGCCCTCGCCCGCGCCGTCGACGGCGATCCGGGCGGCCTCCTTCTCGACGATCGCGACGAGCACCGCGTCGGCCAGCGCGGCGCGCGCCAGCCGGAGCAGGTCGGCGGCGGTGGTGTGCTGGCCGGGGCGATCGAAGCCGCAGGGGTCGACGAAACGGGTGTCGCGCATGCCGAGCGCCGCGGCCAGCGCGTTCATCCTCGCCACGAAGCGCTCGACGTCGCCGGCCACGTGTACGGCGAGCGCGAGGCACGCATCGTTGGCGGAGCCGAGCAGCATGCCCTCGAGCAGCGCGTCCGCGCGCACGCGCTCGCCGGCGGCCAGCCCCAGGCGCGTGCCGCCCGCCGCCGCGGCCGCCCGGTCGATGCGCACGACGGCCGCGAGCAGCCCGGGCGCGGCGCGGTCCGCGTCGAGGGCGACCAGCGCCCCGGCGAGCTTGGCGAGGCTCGCGGGCTGGCGGCGCACCGCGTCGCGATGCGTGCGCAGCACGCGATCGCCGACGGCGATCACGAAGGCGGCGGGGGTCCGCGCACCCTCCGGCATCCAGTCGTCGGACGCGGCCACCGGCCGCGCGGACAGCAGCGACGCGGCGAGCACGACCGACGCGACGAGCGCGCCGTGCCGAGTCACTTGATCGTGCAGCGCCGCTGGTAGTTCGCGGGGTCGGCGGACGGACACGGCTGCAGCGTGAAGCCGCGGCCCTGCTGGGTCGGACGGAACACCGTGGGCTCGTTGCACTGGCCGGCCAGCTCCTCGAGCCGCGAGCGCGTGTAGTCGACCTCCATCTGGTAGGCGGTGCGCTCCTCCGCGATGTAGTCGATCGCCGACTGCGTGGCGAGACGGTTGACCATGCCGGCGAGGTACGAGAACGGATTGTTCGTCTGCCGCCACGGGGCGTCGGGCCGGTTGTGCGCCTCGCACATCATCTTGTGGAACGACTCGTGGTGACGGATCACGCCCTCCATGCACTTGTTGGGCGCCTGCACCGAGACGTTGCATTCGCGATCGGTCTCGCCGCGCGACACGCGCGAACCCGGGCCCTCCTGGCGGACCATCGAGATGCGCTCGTCGACGCACTGCGCGAGCTCGTCCTTCACCTCGGTCGCACCGAACACCGCGCCCTTGCCGCGCTCGCTCGTCCTGAAGTGGCGCGACAGGCGGTCCCATTCCTGGATCGCGGCGCGCGCCGCGCAGTGGCGCGTGAACAGGTCGCGCGCGTCGGCGCAGTTGCAGCTTCCCGCCTGCGCGCTCGCCGCGCCGGACGTGGCGGCGAGCAGCATGCCCAGGAGGAGCCGGACGACGAGCTGCATGCTCATCTCCCGATCAGTCCGCGCAGGCCACGCACGGCACGGTCGACTTCCTGGATGACCTGCGTCGGCGAGGGTGCGTTCGACGCCGGCGGCGCGGCCGGCGGCTGCTGCGCGGTCGGTGCCGGCGTCGCCGGCTGCTGCGACGACGGGGTCGGCGTGGCCACTGCCGCCGGGCTCTCCAGGCGCCCGTACATGTTGTGAACGCGTCGCTCCTCGGTACCGTCGGCCTTCACCAGCACGCCCTCCCCCACCGGCAGGCCGTCGCGGAACTGGCTGTAGAGCTTGGAGCCGTCGGGGAAGGTGCGGATCCCGCGGCCCTGCAGGTTGCCGCTGCTGTCGAACATGCCTTCGCTGAGCTCGCCGCGAGCGTCGCGCTTGCGACCCGGCCCGCTGGGCGAGCCGTTGAAGAACATGCCCTCGTGCCACTGGTCGCCCGCGGCGTTGAAGACCACCCGGCCGGTGCCGCTCAGTCGCCCGTCGACGAACTCGCCTTCGCTGCTGCGCCCCTCGCGCCAGGTGATCTTGCCGCGGCCCCACAGGCGACCCCGGCTGAACTCGCCTTCCTCGACGCTGTTCGGATTGGTGATCTTGCCGGGCCCCTGCAGGCGCCCGTCGCGGAAGGTGCCTTCGACGCGCGTGCAGTCGCGCCGCTGGATGACGCCAGGACCGTTGGGCGACGACAGTCGCAGCTCGGGGCACTCCTGCTGGGCGGCCACGGAGCCGGGCACGACGAGCCCCACGAGCCACGCGGCTGCCACGAATGACCGCATCCTGTACCTCTCGGAGACGACGGGTGGCGGGAACGGAGGATCCGGTCGAAGGATAGGTGCTTCGGCCAGGCTCGGCAATGCCCGGGGCGCCCCGCGTCCGCGAGTCCGGGCGCGCTACGGCGCGAGGTACCGCAGCAGCTCCGGGTCGTCCTTGATCTTCGCCACCGGCCCCTGCAGCGCGAAACGGCCGCGGTCCATCACGTAGGCGGTCTGCGCGACGCGCATCGCGAGCTCGATGTGCTGCTCGACGAGGATCACCGACATCGTCTGCGCGAGCTTCTGCAGCTGCTCCGCGATCTCCTCGATGACGCCGATCCACACGCCCTCGGTCGGCTCGTCGAGCATCAGCAGCTTCGGGCGGCCGAGCATCGCGCGGCCGATCGCGAGCATCTTGCGCTCGCCGCCCGAGAGCGTGCCCGCCGCCTGGTTCAGCCGCTTGCCGAGCTTCGGGAACACCGCCAGGACCTCGTCGATGCCCGACTTGTCGCGCTGGCGGATCGCGCCGAGCTGCAGGTTCTCGCGCACCGTGAGCCCCGAGAACGCCGCGTTCTCCTGCGGCACGTAGCCGAGGCCGGCGCGGGCGCGCGCCTCCATCGTCGAGGCGTCGATGCGCCGGCCGTCGAAGTCGATCGTGCCCGACATCGTCGGCAGGTCGCCGGCGATCGTCTTCAGCAGCGTGGTCTTGCCCGCGCCGTTGCGGCCGAGCACGCAGATCGCGCCCTGCGCCGGCACCTCGAGCGACATGCCGAACAGCACCTGGCTGCGCCCGTAGCCGGAGCACAGCTCGCTCGTCTTCAGGATCGGGGCGGCCATCGCTATACCCGGGTGGTGTAGACCTGCTGGACCTTCTCGGAGTGCTGGATCTGGTCGACCGTGCCGGTGTCGAGCACCTTGCCCTGGTCGAGGACCGTCAGCACGTCGCAGATGTCGCGGATGAAGTCGAGGTCGTGCTCGACGATCACCAGCGCGCACTCCTTCTTGATCGGCATCAGCAGCTCGCCGGTGACGCGCCGCTCCTCGGGGCTCATGCCGCCGGTGGGCTCGTCGAGCAGCAGCAGCTGCGGCTTGGGCGCGAGCGCCATCGCGATCTCCAGCCACTGCTGCTCGCCGTGCGAGAGCTGGCCGGCGAGCTCGTCGGCGCGGTCGGCGAGGCGGAAGCGCTCGAGCGCGTGCATCGTCTCCTCGCGCAGCGCCGCGCGCGTGCGCGACCGGATCAGCGACCACACACCCTCCTTCGCCTGCAGCGCGAGCAGCACGTTGTCGTAGACCGAGAGCTCGTTGAGCACCGCGGTGATCTGGAACTTCAGGCTCATGCCGAGCCGCGAGCGCTCGTACGGCGTCGCGTTCGTGATGTCGGTGCCGCCGAAGCTCACCGTGCCGCTGGTCGGCAGGTGCGCGCCCGCGATCGCCTTCAGCAGCGTGCTCTTGCCCGAGCCGTTCGGGCCGATCAGGCCGTGGAAGGTGCCGGCGCGGACGGTGACGTCGACGCCGCCGAGCGCTTGCAGCGTGCCGAAGCGCTTGGTGACGCCGCGGACCTCGAGCAGCTCGCTCACTTGCGCCGCCCCCCGTACGACCCGATCCGCTCGCGCCGCGACACGAAGAAGCCGAGGATGCCGGTCGGCTTGAACACCACCACCACCAGCAGCACGACGCCGAGGATCACCGGCCAGTACTGCTTGATCGCGTCCTGGTCGGCGAGCACGTAGCTGATCGTCTCGATCAGCGCGGTGCCGATGACCGGCCCGATCAGCGTGCCGCTGCCGCCGAAGAGCGCGTAGAGCACCGCGGTCGTCGACAGGCCCGGCCCCATGTTGCCCGGCCCGATGAAGCCCTGGTGGTACGAGTAGAGCGCGCCCGCGAGCCCGGCGAGCAGGCCGGCGAACGAGAAGATCAGTGCCTTGAACACCTGGATCCGGTAGCCGAAGAACGCGAGCCGCTCCTCGTTCTGCCGCATGCCGGCGAGCACCAGCCCGAACTGCGAGCGCACCAGGTAGCGCGACGCGAGGTAGGCGACGATCAGGATCGCGAGCGCCATGTAGTAGAAGGCCGGCCCCTCGACCATCTCGATCTCGCCCCACTGCAGCAGCTTGACCGAGGACAGCCCGTTGCCGGCGCCGACGTACTGCCAGCCCGACACCAGCCGCTCGGCCGCGTAGGCGCCGGTCAGCGTGCCGAGCGACACGAAGATCACCGTGGGCGTCCTGCGCCCGAGCAGCAGGAAGGCCGCGAACGCGAACGACAGCAGCAGCCCGACCCCCATCGCGATCGGCAGCGTGCCCCAGCCGTGGCTGAACTCCAGGTCACGGCCGATCAGCGCGATCACGTAGCCGGCCACGCCGAAGAACAGCGCCTGCCCGAAGCTCATGATCCCGCTGTAGCCCCAGCACAGGTCGAAGCTGATCGCGAGCAGCGACAGGATCAGCACGTTGGTCGCGAGCGTGACGAGCTCGGGGTTCGAGGTCATCAGGAGCGGCGCGACCAGCGCCATCGCGAGCACCGCCAGCTCGACGATCGGGAGGACCCGGCCGCCGCGGGCGTCGCGGGAGGTGGAGGAGGATGCGTTGGACATGGATCGCGTCGCGCAGTCGGACCGTCCGGGGCGCGACGACCGGTCTTCGCCGGCCGCCGCGCGCCCGATCAGGACGGGGTCAGCACTCCTTCGGATCGACCATGTTGTGCTTCGAGATGATGTCCCAGCGCAGCGCGTCGCCGGCCCCCTTCTTGCACTGGGCGACGTACATGTTCATCTTCGCATGCCACTTGCCGGGGACCATCTCCGCGCCGCCGCCGGGGCCCTTGTCGATCTTCGCCTTGTCCAGCGCGGCAGACACCGCGTCGCGCGCGACGTCCCCCTTGGTCGCGTTGACCGCCGCCTCGTACAGCCGGATGCCGCGGTACATGCCGGTCGCCGCGCTGCCCGCGGTGAACTGGTACTTCGTGCCCGGGAACTTCTTCGCGTAGGCCGCGAGAAGCTCCTTGCTGAACGGATCGTCGACCGTGTGGAAGAAGTCGAGGCACGAGTAGACGCCCTCGAGCTCGCGCGGCGCGACGTAGTTCAGCGAGTTCTCGTCGAAGTACACGCACGCGAAGGTGCCGCCGTTCTTCTGGAAGCCCGACTCGAAGAGCTGCTTGGTGAACGGCTGCAGGCCCGGCGGGATGATGGTGTTGAAGACGCAGTCGACCTTGCCGTCGCGGATCTTGTTGATCGTCGCCGAGTACTCGGCCTGGTCGAGCGGGTAGTACTCCTCGAACACCACCTCGGCGCCGTTCTTCTCGATGACCTTGCGCGCGTACTTGTTCAGCAGCTGCGGCCACACGTAGTTGGCCGACGGCATCGCGAAGCGCTTCTTGCCGACGGTCTTGATCAGGTAGGGGATCAGCTCGTCGCACTGCTGCGCGGGCGTCGGGCCGGTGTTGAACAGGTGCTTGGTGCACTCCTGGCCCTCGTACAGCTGCGGGTAGATGTACAGGGTCTTGCCGCGGTTGACGATCGGGTCCTTGATCGCCTGGCGCATCGCCGAGGTGATGCCGCCGAGGACCACGTCGACCTTGTCGCGCTGGATCAGCTTCCTCACGTTCGCCACCGCCGCCTTCGGGTCGGACGCGGTGTCCTCGAGGAACAGCTCGACCGGCCGGCCGGCGATGCCGCCCGCGGCATTGATCTGCTCGACCGCGAGCTGGGCGATCTGCCAGTTGGAGTTGCCCGACGGCGCGATCGGACCGGTGATGTCGGTCGCGATGCCCATCCTGATCGCCTTCTTGCCCTGGCCCCAGGCGGCGGGCAGGAACCAGCTGCCCGTGCCGCCGGCCGTCCAGCCCGCCGCGGCGAGCGCGGAGGCACCGAAGAGGAAACCGCGGCGGCCGCGGGGGGCCTGGACGGCGGTGTCGTCGTCCACCTTCTGATGCGTCATTTTCGTGCTCCTGCGATGAAGCCCTGTGGGCGTAGCTTGACGATGACCAGTGCGATCACGAAGACGAGCGGATCGGCCAGCACCGGCGTCACCACCCAGGGAAGCCCCGACGCGAGCGCACCGATCGCCGCCGCGCCGAGGACCGGCCCTTCGAATGTGCCGACGCCGCCGAGCATCACCGACAGGAAGCCCTGTACGAGGAAGCGCAGGCCCATGTCGGCCGACAGTTGGTAGAGCGGGACGATCAGCGCGCCCGCGAGGCCCGCGAGCGCCGCGCCGAACGCGAAGGTCGCTGTGTACAGCGTGTTCGTGGAGATGCCGCAGGCGCGCGCGAGCATCGCGTTCTCGAGCGAGCCGCGGATCCGCAGCCCGAACGAGGTGCGCACGAGGAACAGCCAGCTGCCGACGATGACGCCGGCGGTCGTCACGATGATGAACGTGCGCCAGATCGAGAAGTCGAGCCCGAGCGCGGACCACGAGCCGCCCCACGGCTCGGGCACCGAGCGGTAGTGCCCCCCCAGCAGCCCGCGGACGATCTCGCGGATGATCAGCCCGATCGCGTAGGTGCCGAGCATCGCGATGATCGGCGCCTCGTAGAAGCGCCGGATGATCGTGCGTTCGAGCACCACGCCGAACAGGCCGACGACGATCGGGGCGAGCAGGATCCCCCACCAGATGTTGTAGCCGGCGTCGTGGACGATGAAGACCGTGTAGGCGCCCAGCAGCACCAGCTCGCCGTGTGCGAAGTTGAAGATCCCCATCATGCTCGCGATCACGCCCAGGCCCAGCACGATCAGCACCATCACCGACGTGAAGGCGAGGATGTCGAACGCGAAACGGACGATGTCTAGCATGACGGGAGGATCGGGGATGCGCGCGGACGTGGCCCGCGCACCGCGGGTTCTCGGTTCCGGTGGTTCAGTACCAGCCGGGCTTCACGCCCGAGCCCAGCATGGTGTCGTAGGTGTCGGTGCGACGGTCCCGCAGGATCTGGTTGAAGTCGTTCCAGTTGCGCTTGCGGCGCGCCTCGGACAGGTTCAGGTCGGCGACGATCGTCTCGGGCTCGGTGCGGCTGGCCGGCCCCGCGACCGGCCAGCCGGTGTAGGAGCAGATCAGCGAGCAGCCCAGGAAGGGCTGGCCGCGCTCGGTGCCGACCCGGTCGGCCGCCGCGACGAAGACCGAGTTCACGTGCGCCGCGCCCATCGCGAGCACGTTGGCCATCGCCGGCTGCTTCGGATCCTGTCCGGGGATCGGCACCCAGTTGGTCGGCACGCAGACGATGTCCGCACCCTGCAGCGCGCACAGCCGGTACGCCTCGGGGAACCAGCCGTCGTAGCAGATCAGCATGCCGATGCGGCCGATCGGCGTCGAGTAGACCGGAAACCCGAGGTCGCCCGGCTCGAAGAACAGGTTCTCGGCGGCCCACAGGTGCATCTTGCGGAAGGTGCCGACATGGCCGTCCGGGCCGAACAGCGCCGCCGAGTTGAAGAGCCTCTGCCCGACGCGCTCGGCGATGCCGGCGACGATCCACGCGCCGTGGCGCTTCGCGGCCGCCATCCAGGCCTTCGACGCCGGGCCGTGCGGGATCTCCTCGGCGAGCGAGAAGGCCTCCTCGCGGGTCTCGAACACGTAGCCGGAGCTGGTCAGCTCGGGCAGCACCATCAGCCTCGCGCCCTGCGCGGCGGCCGCGTCGATCCGCGCGACGCTGTCGGCGATGTTGGCCTCGAGCGAGCCGACCTTCGGCTCCATCTGGATGCAGGCGACGCGGACCGGACTCTCGGGGGGCATCGTCATGGCGGTGTGCTCCGGCGCGACGGGCTCAGCGGGACGGCTTCCTGGTCGACCAGTCGACGGTGCGCTCGTAGGCGCGCGCGATCCGCAGGATCCGCGCCTCGCCGAACGGCCGGCCCATCACCTGCAGCGCGACCGGCAGGCCCCCCTTGCCGAAGCCGCAGGGCACCGAGACCGAGGGCGTGCCGGTCACGTTCGCCGGCGCCGACAGCCGCACGTAGACCGAGGAGGCGGTCTCCTCGGTGCCGTCGGGCCAGGTGAGCGTCGGCTGGTCGCGCCGCATCGCGACCGCGGCGACCGCCGGACCGATCAGCGCGTCCAGGCCGTTCGCCTCGAACATCGTGCGCCACGCGGCCTGCATCAGCGTGCGCTGGCGCAGCGCGGCGATGTAGTCGACCGCCGGGATCATCATGCCCGCCTCGAGGAAGGTGCGCACGTCCGGCTCGTACAGCTCGGCGCGCTCGCGGATCATCGTGCGGTGGTAGGCCGAAGCCTCGGGCATGCACAGCCCGAACTCGATCGCCGAGATCATGTCGGCCATCGGGATCTCGACCTCGACGAGCTCTGCGCCCTCCTTCTGCAGCGTCGCGAGCGCCGCGCGCACGCCGGCCTCGACCTCGGTCTCGACGTGCTCGAAGAAGAAGTTGCGCGGCACGCCGATCCGCAGCCCCTTCACGCCGTGCTCGAGCTCGGTCAGGTAGTCGCCGACCGGCACGTCGGCGCTGCCCGGGTCGCGCGCGTCGAAGCCGGCGAGCGCGCCGAGCGTCACCGCGCAGTCGGCGACGGTGCGCGCGAGCGGGCCGGCATGGTCGAGCGACCATGACAGCGACGCGACGCCGACGCGGCTCACGCGGCCGTAGGTCGGCTTCAGGCCGACCGTGCCGCACACCGCGGCCGGGATGCGGATCGAGCCGCCGGTGTCGGTGCCCATCGCCATGTAGCAGCCGCGCGCGGCGAGGGTCGCGCCCGAGCCGCCGCTCGAGCCGCCCGGGATGTGCTCGACGTTCCAGGGGTTGCCGGTCGTGGGCGTCGCGATGCCGTAGGCGAACTCGTGCGTGTGCGTCATGCCGACGATCGAGGCGCCCGCCTGCTCGAGGCGCTCGACGCAGGCCGAATCGGCGGCGGCGAGGTGGTCGTGGCGCACCTTCGAGCTGCAGGTGGTCGGCAGCCCGGCCATGTCGTACAGGTCCTTGACCGCGACCGGCACGCCGTGCAGCTCGCCGCGCCACTGGCCGGCCAGGATCTCGCGCTCGGCCTGCTTCGCGGCCGCCATCGCGCGGGCCTCGGTCAGCCGCGCGAACGCGTGCAGGCGCGGCTCGTCGGCGGCGATCCGCTCGAGCGAGAGCCGCGCGAGCTCCACCGGCGAGACCTCCTTCCTGCGGACGGCCGCAGCCGCCTCGCGCATCGACAGGTCCAGCAGGTCCGCCATCTCAGCGCTCCCCCCACTTCGCGCGGAACGCGATCGCGGGCGGCGTCTCGCCGAGTTCGCCCCGATGCAGTGCATCGAGCAGCCCGTAGAAGTCGTTCATCGCTGGCACGAGTTGTGCGAGTCGTTCCGGGCTCGGGTCGATGCCCGAAAGTCGTGCAGCGGCCGCGAGCAGGTCAGGGTCGACGGGGGTGCGCGCTTTCATGTGATTCACTTGCCCAGGAAACTAATGAAACGATCCTACGTCACCCGATCGAAACGCGTCAACAACGCGGACACGACTCGCGGCGCGGCGAATCGGTCCATACTGCACCGGGACGGCCGGGGGCGCGACGACGGCGATGCCCGGCCCGACCACGACGGCGGCCACGGGGCCGCCCTGGAGGGACGCGGCGTGAAGGCCGACACGACGGGAGCGGGCGCATGAAGTCCAGCGAGGCGTTCGGCCGCGCGAAGCTCGCGCAGCCTCGCACGCCCCGTGCCCGGACGTTCGACGTCGGGCTCCTGATCCCCACCTCCGGCACGATGGGCCTGCTCGGTCCGGGCGCTTACGCGTGCGCGCGCCTCGCGCGCGACATGTGGAACGAGCGCGGCGGCGTCGACGGGCGCGAGGTCCGGCTCTCGGTCATCGACTCGGGCGAGGCGGCGACCGGCCTCGACGACGCGCTGCGCGCGATGCTCGCCGAGCGCACGCTCGACGCACTCGTCGTGCTCAGCAACACCGCGGTCTGCCGCCGGGTCGCCGCGGTCGTCGATGCGCGGATCCCGCTGGTCTACACACCGCTGTACGAAGGCTCCGGGCTGCCCGAGTGGGTGCATGCGATCGGCGAGACGCCCGACCGGCAACTGCTGCCCGCGATCGACTGGATGGCCGAGCGCTACCGGCCGCGGCGCTGGTACCTGCTCGGCAACGACTACAGCTGGCCGCGCCACACGCACGCCATCGCGATCCCCCGGCTGCGTTCGGTCGGTGCCGAGATCGTGCGCGAGCGCTACGTGCCGCTCGGCGAGGCCGACTACGGCCCGATCGTCGAGGACGTCGCCGCGAGCGGCGCCCAGATCGTGCTGGTCTCGCTGCTCGCCGGCGACGCCGTGCGCTTCTGCCGCGAGTTCGAGCGCGCAGGGCTGGGTGGCCGCGTGCTGCGGCTGTCGACGGTCGTCGAGGAGAACGCGGTGCTGGGCGTCGGGCACGCCAGCTCGGAAGGCATGTTCGTCTCGCACGGCTACTTCGCCGCGCTCGACTCCGACCACAACGGGGCGTTCAAGGAACGCTACCGCAACCAGTTCGGCGACCGGGCACCGGCGCTGAACTCGACCTCGCAGTCGGTCTACGAGGGCATGGTGCACCTGCAGCGCCAGGCTTGCGCCGGGCGGCCCGCGGCGCGCTCGGCGGGGCTGCTGCCCGGCGTGCGCGATCGCCGACGCGGCGCCTACGACGCCGGCCGCGATCCGATCTTCCTGGGTCAGGTCGAGGGGCTGGGGATCCGCCCGCTCGGACGGCTCATCGGTGAGCCCGGATGAAGTCCTGGAGCAGCTCGGTCAGCTGCGCCTGACGCTCGGGCCCGAACGCCCGGCCGATCCGGTCGCGGTGCTGCCTCACGTCGCGCTCGAGCGCGGCGACCTTCTGCAGCCCGAAGTCCGAGACGTGCAGGATCACCCGGCGCTGGTCGGCCGGGTCGGCCGAGCGCTGCACCAGCGCGGCCTCGGTCATCCGGTCGACGAGCTTGCTGGTCGCGGGCAGCTGCATGCCCATCGCGGCGGCGAGCTCGGACATCGAGCGGCCGCGTTCGTCGGCGAGCACCTCGAGCACCCTCCAGAACTCCACCGGCAGCCCCTCGGAGCTCATCATCCGGCGCATCTCGGACGTGGCTTCCCGGTTCGCCTGGTTGAGCAGGTTGTGCAGACTCGGGCCGGAGGGGGCGGGCTTCTTGCGTCGGGTGGCCATCGACGGGACGGGTCCGGGTCGGGTCGGCGCGACGGGCCGCGCCGGGTGCGCGGATTATAGCCACGCGGACCCGCGTCGGCGATGATCCGCGGCGAGCCTTCGCGGAGCGAACGATGAAGATCGTCCACACCGACCGACACCGGCTGCACCACGGCAACGCCGAGCTGATCGACGGGACACTGAAGCCCTGCTTCGAGATGCCCGCGCGCGTCGACATGATCCTGGCGCGCGTGGAGGCGACGCGGCTCGGGCCGGTCGTGCCGCCGGCCGCGTTCGGGATCGAGCCGGTGCTGCGGGTCCATACGGCCCGCTACGTGCGCTTCCTCGAGCACGCGTGGGCCGCGTGGTCCGCGCTCGGCCGCACGCACGACGCGCTGCCGCTGGTGTGGCCGGTGCGCGACCTGCGCACCGACGTCGAGCCCGCGCACATCGACGGGAAACCTGAACAACGCGGCGATCGCGGCACGCCGGATGCTCGACGCGGGCGCGAGCCGGGTCGCGATCCTCGGCGTCGACTACCACCACGGCAACGGCACGCAGAGCATCTTCTGGCGCGACGCCGACGTGCTGTTCTGCTCGCTGCACGGCGACCCGCGCGTCGAGTACCCGTACTTCGCGGGCTTCGCCGACGAGCGCGGCGACGGCGACGGGATCGGCTTCAACCACAACTGGCCGCTGTCCCACGGCACGGGCTGGGAGAGCGGCTACCGCGACGCGCTCGCCGCGGCCTGCGCGAGGATCGACGCGTACGCCCCCGACGCGGTGGTCGTCTCGCTCGGCGTCGACACCTTCGAGCACGATCCGACCTCGGCGTTCCGCCTCGCGAACGACGACCACCTGCGGATCGGCGAGGCGATCGGCCGGCTCGGTCGGCGCACGCTCTTCGTGATGGAGGGCGGGTACGCGGTCGAGGACATCGGCGTGAACGCGGTGAACGTGCTCGCAGGGTTCGAGGGCGTCTGAGCGGTCGCGAGCGGACACGATGCCGCCACTGTCGATTTTTCACTGTCCGGGGCGTGCGGCCGCGTCCTAGACTGCCCGCTGCCCCGCGCGAGCGACCCGGGGCCGCCGCCGGCGCCCGCCGGCGCGCGACCGACCGGAGCCGTCGATGGCGATGATCGCGACCGTGCTGTGGTGGATCGTGCTGGGGATGCTCCTCGGCTGGATGGGCAGCTGGATGTTCAACCGGACGCTGCGCACGCGCGGCGCCGGGACCGGTGCCTCGGGCGAGCGGGTCGCGGAGCGGCGAGTGGAGGTGCCGGTCGAGCGGGTCGTCGAGCGGGTCGTCCCCGATGCGGCGGCGATCGCCGCGCGCGACGCGACGATCCGCACCCTGCGCGGCCGCGTCGTGCACCTCGAGGCGATCGCGGACGTGCTGTCCGGGCGCGTCGCGTCGGCGACGCCCCCCGTCGCGCAGACCGGCGCACCCGCGAGGCCCTCCGCGCCCTCCGGCCTCGATCTCGCCGCCGCGGTCGCGGCCGGCTTCGCGCCCCGCGGCGTCGACGACCTCGAGATCGTCGAAGGCATCGGCCCGCGGATCGCCGCGCTGCTGCGCGCCGAGGGCATCGCGACCTGGCTCGGGCTCGCGGCCTGCGGGTCGGAACGGCTGCGCGACGTGCTCGACCTGGGCGGACCGGGCTTCCGCATCGCCGATCCGGCCTCGTGGCCCGAGCAGGCCGCGCTCGCGGCCGAGGGGCGCTGGGCCGAGCTGCGCGCCCTGCAGGACCGGCTGGTCGCCGGCCGGCGCTGAACCCGGAGGACCCGCGAATGAGCCGCGTCGACTACCACATGTCTGCCGCCGACCTGCGCACCTTCGACCGCTGGCAATCGCGCGGCGCCGCGATCCTGCTGGCCACGCTGGTGCTGATGCCGTGGCTGATCGGCATCGGGCCGAACTCGGTGCGCCCGGAGGCCGCACGGGCGGCGGCGCCGAACGCGTCGGCAGCGCCCGAACGCGAGGTCGATCCGCCGTCGCTGGCGACGGACACGGCGGCTGCGGGGGCCCCTGCGCAGGCCGCTCGGGACGACACCCCCTCCGACCCGACCCGGCGCTGAACCGGCGCCGACCGGACGCCGTCCCGGCGCTGCAGCAGGGTGTCGTCGACGGCCACGCCTTCGACTTCACCGCGGTCGTCGCGCACCGCAGGACAGCCGAGACGCTGCCGGCCTCGCGGCCGCATGGGATCCGCGCCCCGGCCTCGGCGCCTCAGGCCGCCATCCAGCCGCCGTCGACCATCAGGGTCGCGCCGGTCACGAAGGTGGCCTCGTCGCTCGCGAGGAACAGGATCGCACGCGCGACGTCGTCGGGGTGGCCCAGCCGCGGCCAAGGGGTGCGCCGGTGCGCGCGGTCGAGCACCTGCGGGTCGACCGCGCGCCCGCCCGCGCCGGTCTGCACCTTGCCCGGCGCCACCGCGTTGACGACGATGCCCTGCGCCGCGTAGTCGGTCGCGACCTGCCGCGTCAGGTAGTCGATCGCGGCCTTGCTGGTGCCGTAGGCGAGGTCGCCGGGCGCCGCGATCATCCCGTGCTGCGACGACAGGTTGACGATGCGACCGCGCACCTCGCCGACGGGCGCCTGCCTCAGCATCTGCCGGATCGCGGCCCGGCAGCAGCGGTAGACGCCGGTGAGGTTGATGTCGATCACGCGCTGCCAGTCGGCCTCGTCGAGCTCGAGCAGGGGCCGCGCATGGCGGATGCACGCGTTGTTGACCATCACGTCGAGCCGCCGGAAGCGCACGACGGTGCGCGCCACCAGCGCGTCGACCTGCGCGGTGCTCGAGACGTCGGCGTGCTCGTAGTGCGCGACGTGGCCGTCGGACGCGATCAGGTCGACGGTCGGCGGGCCGCCCTCGGCGACCGCGGGCGTCACGTCGGCGACGACGACCTCGGCACCGTGCGCGGCGAGCAGCCGCGCGGTCGCC
>JADCHE010000073.1 GCA_020248665.1 Burkholderiales bacterium
AGAGTTCCGGCTGCTTGAAGTAGCCCTGCATCACCGTCGCCGACTGCACGCAGATCTCGCCCGGCTCGCCGTCGGGCACCTCGCGCCCGTCGTCGTCGAGGATCGCGACGCGCGCGCCCGGCATCGCCTGCCCGCAGGAGGTCAGCCGGTGCAGGTCGCCGACCGCGTGCTGGTGGCGCCACAGGCAGCTGACGATGCCGGCGCACTCGGTCTGCCCGTAGAGCTGCGAGAACACCGGACCGATCCGCTCGATCCCTTCGACCAGCCGGCTCGGCGACATCGGCGAGGCGCCGTACATGATCGTCTCGAGCGTCGACAGGTCCGCGTGCGCGAGGCCCGGCGCGTCGAGCAGCGAGTAGATCATCGTCGGCACCAGCAGGCTCATCGTGATCCGCTCGCGCGCGACCAGGTCCATCCAGCGCTGCGGATCCCAGCCCTTCTGCAGTACCACCGTGCCGCCGCGCATCAGCGTCGGCACGATCATCATGCCGGCCGCGTGCGAGATCGGCGCGACCGCGAGGTAGCGGCGCTCCGACGGCAAATCCCAGCCGGTGGTCACGTTCAGGATCATCTGGCCGAGGCCGCCCTCGGTCAGCATCGCGGCCTTCGGCACGCCGGTGGTGCCGCCGGTGTAGAGCAGCCAGCTCATCTGGTCGCAGGCGCCCGCCGACGTCGGCAGCGAGTGCGAGCCCTCGGCCTCGACGAGCGCGTTGACATCCCTCCCCACGCCGCACGGGCCGAAAGTGAGCACATGCTCAACGACGCCCGATCGTTCGAGCAGCTGGGCGGCCCGCTCGGCGTAGGCCGGGTCGACCAGCAGCACGCGCAGCTCGGCCTCGCGGACCATGTAGAGGTGGTCGTCGAGCGAGCCGAGCGGGTGGAGCGCGGTGTAGCGCCCGCCGACCAGCGACGGCGCGACCTGGCCGAGCCAGACCTCGGGCCGGTTCGGCGACAGCAGGCCGACGCCGCGACCGGGGCCGATGCCCACGCGCGTGAGCACGGCGCCCCAGCGCGCGAGCAGGTCCGCGACCTCGCGGTAGCGCCACGCGCGGTCGTCCTGCCGGAACGCGTCGCGGTCGGGGAAGCGACGCAGCGCGCCGAGGACGAGGTCGAGCTGGGTGTTCGAGTCGCGAAGCGCGGGCATCGGGCGGTCTCCTCGGGTGCCGGCGCGCGCGGTGCGGCGCCGGTCGGTGCGCCGAGTCTAAGTCGCCGCTCGCGCGTGCGCCAAGGTCGAACCCTTCGCGCCGGGTGCGAGGCGGCCCGGCCCGGCCGGGCGCCTCACCAGACGAACGACGCCGCCACCATCGGCCCGCTGAAGCTCAACGACCGGATCGTCTCGTCGGACTTCATCGTGTAGTCGATGTGCCGCCACGCGACCATCACCTCGCCCCAGTCGAACGCGCGGCCGCCGCCAAGCATCGCCTGCCGGACGAAGCGCGACTCCCCGGTGCCGACGTCCAGGTGGTACGGCACGAACCAGCGGCCGTCGGCGCCGAACGCCGCGCGTCCCCGCACGCCGACGAATGCGTCCCAGTGCTCGAGATCGGCGGCGCGCGCGCCGCTGCGGTCGGCCGGCGAGATCGGGCCGAGGTTCCCCGACAGCGTCCAGGAGAACGACTGCTCGATGCCCAGCCGGCGGATGCCCGCGATCGCCTCGACCGTCGACCGCGGCGTCGCGACGACGCGGTAGGCCGCGCCGAGCGTCCAGATCGAGCCCTTCAGGTCGATCCGTGCGCTGGTGGACGCGTCGGCCGGGATCGGCGTGCCGCCGATCGTGAACTCGCGGTACGCCGAGCTCGACGCACCGAAGTTCACGTACAGCAGGTCGGTGAACGCGCCCCATCGGCCGTCGTGCACCTCGAGCGAGCCCATGAACGCGCTCTCGAGCTTGTCGAGCAGCGTGCTGGTGTCGATGCTCGCCGAGCCGCCGCCCGAGCCGGCACCGGGGAACGAGGGGGTGCCGCCGACGCTCGGCAGTAGCCGCAGATCGACGCGCGCCAGGTCCAGCGGCCGTCCTCCCGCGCCGAGACGGTCGCGGGCGCGAGCATCGACGCGGCGACGACGAGCGCCGCGGTGCGCGCGAGCGAGACGGCGCGACGCGACGTACCGGCCGGGCGGGATGGACGGGAGGCCGTCCGGACAGGACGGTGCGACGGGGCGGACACGGCGGCGGGGGGCATCGGCGCTCCGGCGGGAGGGAGGGGCGCCGCCATGGTGGAACGGCGCCCGTGCGCCGTACAGCCCCGCCCGGTGGCAAGCGTCTCACGTGCGGTGCCGTGACCACCCGACCGCCGGGTCGGGGCGGGCGCATCGGGTGAGCCACCCGTGGGTCACGCTGCGCGCATGGACCCGCATTCGCCCGACCAGCCCGAGCACCGTGTCGCCTACGGCTACCTCGCACCGTCCGGCTGCGGCCGGCACGGCTCGGCGATCGCGGCCGGTGGCGCCTCGATCGCGGTGTCGGCGTCGGCGCTGCGCGCGATCCGCGCCGCGATCCCCGGCCACGGCGGCTGGCTCCCGCGCGCGGCCGCGGTCGTGCTCACCCGGATCGACGAACGCGAGGCGCACGCGACCGAGCTCGGCCTGCTGGTGCGCGCGCTCGCGCGACGGGAGGTGTTCGTCCGCGTCGCTGCACCGCACCAATAGGAGCCCGCCTCTAATCGCCCGCCGGCCGGTCCTTTCCGATTGACAATCCGGGCGTATGCGGAAATAGTACGACCGTTCGTATTTAGAACGACCGTTCTTTTTTCGAGCCACCCGCCCCGGACCCGAATGCGCAAAGGTGAACAGACCCGCTCCGCGATCGTCGCCGCCGCCTGCGAGCTCGCTGCGCGCGACGGCCTCGAGGGCCTCACGATCGGCGCGCTCGCCGAGCGGATGGGCATGTCGAAGAGCGGCGTGTTCGCGCACTTCGGCTCGCGCGAGGACCTGCAGATCGCGGTGCTCAAGGCCTACGAGCAGCGCTTCGTCGACGACGTGCTCAAGCCCGGCCTCGAGGCGCCGCGCGGCCTCGCCCGGCTGCGCGCGATCTTCGGCAACTGGCTCGACCGCACCGCGGTCGAGGCGGCGAGCGCCTGCATCTGGATCTCCGGCGCGACCGAGTACGACGACCGGCCGGGCTCGGTGCGCGACGAGCTGGTCGGCATGGTCCGCTCGTGGCAGCGCGAGCTGGTCCGCGCGATCCGTCAGGCGATCGACACCGGCGAGCTGCGGGCCGACACCGATCCGGGCGAGCTGGTCTTCGACCTGTACGGCGTGATCCTGGTGCTGCACCACGACGCACGCCTGATGGACAGCCCCGACGCGCCGGCCCGTGCCCGACGCGCCTTCGACCGGCTGGTCGACGCGCATCGCGCGCCGGTCGCCACCCCCTCCACCCGCCGGGCGACGCGCACCGCGCGTGCCTCGGCGGCCTGACCCCGTTCCTCACCCTCGACACACCGAGTCCATCCCAGGAGTCCAGACGATGGCCCAGTACACGCCTCCGCTTCGCGACATGCAGTTCGTGATGCACGAAGTCCACGGCACGATCGACGCGCTGCGCGAGCTGCCGCCGCATGCCGAGCTCAACCGCGAGCTCGCCGACCAGGTCCTCGAGGAAGGCGGCAAGTTCTGCGCCGAGGTGCTCTTCCCGATCAACCGCTCCGGCGACGAGGAGGGCTGCACCTACGTCGGCGACGGCGTCGTGAAGACGCCGAAGGGCTTCAAGGAGGCCTGGCGGCAGTTCAAGGAGGGCGGCTGGCCGACGCTGACCTGCGCACCGGAGTACGGCGGCCAGGGCCTGCCGCACGCCGTCGGCATGGCCTTCCAGGAGATGATGAACTCCGCCAACCAGGCCTGGACGATGTACCCGGGCCTCACGCACGGCGCCTACGACTGCCTGAAGGCGCACGGCACCGATGCGCAGAAGGCGCTCTACCTGCCGCGCCTGGTGTCGGGCGAGTGGACCGGCACGATGTGCCTGACCGAGCCGCACTGCGGCACCGACCTCGGCATGCTGCGCAGCAAGGCCGAGCCGAACCCGGACGGCAGCTTCGCGATCACCGGCACGAAGATCTTCATCTCGTCGGGCGAGCACGACATGGCGGACAACATCGTCCACCTGGTGCTCGCGCGCCTGCCCGACGCGCCGCAGGGCACGAAGGGCATCTCGCTGTTCATCGTCCCGAAGTTCGTCCCGAACGCGGACGGCTCGCTCGGCGCGCGCAACGGCATCAGGTGCGGGCGCATCGAGGAGAAGATGGGCATCCACGGCAACGCGACCTGCGAGATGAACCTGCTGGGCGCGACCGGCTGGCTGGTCGGCGAGCCCAGCAAGGGCCTGAACGCGATGTTCGTGATGATGAACGCCGCGCGGATCGGCGTCGGGATGCAGTCGCTCGGGCTGATGGAGGTCGCCTACCAGAACTCGCTCGCCTACGCGAAGGACCGCCTGCAGTCGCGCTCGCTGACCGGCCCGAAGGCGCCGGACAGGCCGGCCGACCCGATCATCGTGCACCCGGACGTGCGCCGGATGCTGCTGACGCAGAAGGCGTACACCGAGGGCGCGCGCTGCTTCGCGTACTGGCTCGCGCTGCAGGCCGACGTCGCCGAGTCGCACCCGGACGCGGACGAGCGCCGCGCCGCGCACGACATGCTGTCGCTGCTGACGCCGATCGTGAAGGCGTTCATCACCGACAACGCGTTCCTGACGACCAACCTCGCGCTGCAGGTCTACGGCGGCCACGGCTACATCCGCGAGTGGGGGATGGAGCAGTACGTGCGCGACGCGCGCATCAACATGATCTACGAGGGCACGAACACCATCCAGTCGCTCGACCTGCTCGGGCGCAAGGTGCTCGGCGACGGCGGCGCGAAGCTGCGCGCGTTCGGCAAGCTCGTGACCGACTTCGTCGAGGAGCACGGCACCAACGACGACATGGCCGAGTTCGTGAACCCGCTCGCCGAGCTCGGCGACAAGTTCACCAAGTTCTCGATGGAGCTCGGCATGAAGGGCATGGGCAACGCCGACGAGGTCGGTGCGGCCGCGGTCGACTACCTGCGCGTGGCCGGCCACCTCGTCATGTCGTATTTCTGGGCGAAGATGGCGAAGGTCGCGCTCGACCGGGTGCAGGCCGACGGCGACGCGGTCGAGCCGTTCTACGTCGCCAAGCTCGCGACCGCGCGCTTCTACTTCGCGAAGCTGCAGCCCGAGACCGCGGGCCTGATGCGCAGCGCCCGCACCGGCGCGGCGACGCTGATGGCGCTCGAGCCCGAGCTGTTCTGACCGACGACGACCACCACACACCTACAGAGGAGATCGCGATGCGCACGATCCTGCGTTCCGCCGCCTTCGGCGCGATGCTCGCCGGCCTGCTCGCGCCGGCGGTGGGCATCGCCCAATCGCTCGACACCCCGGTCGGGCTGTGGAAGAGCATCGACGACGAGACGAAGAAGCCGAAGGCGCTGATCCGGATCGTCGAGCAGGGCGGGCAGCTCGTCGGGCGCATCGAGAAGATCCTCACCGACAAGCCCGACGCGCTCTGCGAGGCCTGCACCGACGAGCGCAAGGGCAAGCCGGTGCAGGGCATGACGATCCTGACCGGCCTGAAGAAGGACGGCGAGGAGTGGACCGGCGGCGAGATCCTCGATCCGAACAACGGCAAGGTCTACAAGGCGAAGGCGAAGCTCGCCGACGGCGGGCGCAAGCTCGACCTGCGCGGCTTCATCGGCATCGCGCTGGTCGGCCGCACGCAGACCTGGCTCCGCGAGCAGTGAACGCGGTCCGCCCCGATATCCCCCAGACATCCCACGGAGTCCCCATGACCGCATTCATCGTCCGCAAGGTCGCCGTGCTCGGCGCCGGCGTGATGGGCGCCCAGATCGCGGCGCACCTCGTCAACGCCCAGGTCGAGGTGCTGCTGTACGACCTGCCCGCGAAGGACGGCGACAAGAGCGCGATCGCGCGCAAGGCGATCGCCGGCCTCGCGAAGCTGAACCCGGCGCCGCTCGGCCATCCGGACCTCGCGGGCTTCATCGTGCCGGCCAACTACGAGGACGATCTCGCGAAGCTCGGCGAGTGCGACCTGGTGATCGAGGCGATCGCCGAGCGGATGGACTGGAAGCACGACCTGTACCGCAAGGTCGCGCCGGCGCTTGGCGCCCACGCGATCTTCGCGACCAACACCTCGGGCCTGTCGATCGCCGGGCTGTCGGAGGGCTTCGACGCGGCGCTGAAGCAGCGCTTCTGCGGCGTGCACTTCTTCAACCCGCCGCGCTACATGCACCTGGTCGAGCTGATCGCGACGCCGTCGACCGACCCGGCGATCCTCGACGCGCTCGAGACCTTCCTCACCTCGACGCTCGGCAAGGGCGTGGTGCGCGCGAAGGACACGCCGAACTTCATCGCCAACCGCATCGGCACCTACGGGATGCTGGCGACGATGGCCGAGGCGGCCAAGTTCGGCCTGTCGGTCGACGTCGTCGACGACCTGACCGGCGAGAAGCTGGGCCGCGCGAAGTCCGGCACGTTCCGCACCGCCGACGTGGTCGGCCTGGACACGCTCGGCCACGTGATCGGCACGCTGCAGTCGACGCTGAAGGGCGACGCGTTCGAGGCGGTCTACGCGACGCCGCCGCTGCTCAAGGGCCTGATCGAGCAGGGCGCGCTCGGCCAGAAGGCGGGTGCGGGCTTCTACCGCAAGGTCGGCAAGGACATCCTGCGGATCGACGCGGCGAAGGCCGATTACGTGCCGGCCGGCGGCAAGGCCGACGAGACGGTCGCGCGGATCCTGAAGAAGAAGGACCCGGCGGAGCGCATCAAGCTGCTGCGCGAGTCGAAGAACCCGCAGGCGCAGTTCGTCTGGTCGATCCTGCGCGACTCCTGGCACTACGCCGCGATCAACCTCGAGACCATCGCCGACAACGCCCGCGACGTCGACCACGCGATGCGCTGGGGCTTCGCGATGAAGGAAGGCCCGTTCGAGGCCTGGCAGGCGGCCGGCTGGACGCAGGTCGCGCAGTGGATCGCCGAGGACGTGGCGACGGGCGCGACGCTCGCGGACGTGCCGCTGCCCGCCTGGGTGCTCGACGGCCCGGTCGCCGAGCGCGGCGGGCCGCACCAGCCCGAGGGCGCGTGGTCGCCCGCGGCGCGCGCGTTCGTCGCGCCGCGCGAGCTGCCGGTCTACGCGAAGCAGCTCTTCCGCCAGTCGGTGAAGGGCGCGGACGCGCCGGACGCGAAGGTCGCCGGCCACACGGTGCACGAGGACGACTCGGTGCGGCTGTGGACGCTCGACGGCCGCGGGGTCGACGACGTGCTGGTGATGTCGATCAAGACCAAGGTGCACGCGATCGGCCCGGGCGTCATCGAGGGGCTGCTCAAGGGCCTGGAGATCGCCGAGCGGCAGTACGAGGGCCTGGTGGTCTGGTCGCCCGACGAGCCGTTCTCGTACGGCGCCGACGTGCAGGCGATGGTGCCGGCGTTCATGCAGGGCGGCCCGAAGGCGATCGCCGAGCTGGTCAAGGGCCTGCAGGACGCGATGCTTCGGCTGCGTTACGCGCAGGTGCCGACGATCGCCGCGGTGTCGGGCATCGCGCTCGGCGGCGGCCTCGAGCTGGCGCTGTACTGCTCGCGTCGGGTGGTGGCGCTCGAGAGCTACATGGGCCTGCCGGAGATCGGCCTGGGCCTTCTGCCTGCCGGCGGCGGCCTCACCCACGGCGCGCGCTCCGCGGCCGAGGAGGCGGGCGCCGCGCCCGACGCCTACCTGCTGCACTTCCTCACCAAGTACTTCACCGCCGCGGCCACCGCACAGGTCTCGAAGTCGGCGATCGAGGCGCAGCGCATGGGCTACCTGAAGCCGACCGACCGGATCGTCCTCAACGGCAACGAGCTGCTGTACCAGGCGGTCCGCGAAGCCAAGGCGATGCACGACGCCGGCTGGCGGCCGCCGCGCCGGGCGACGTTCAGGGTGATGGGGCGCGCGGGCCTCGCGACGATCACCGCGCAGCTGGTCAACATGCGCGACGGCGGCTTCATCAGCGCGCACGACTACCACTGCGCGCGGACCATCGCCGAGATCGTCTGCGGCGGCGACGTCGAGGCGGGCTCGGTGGTCGACGAGGCGTGGGTGATGGCGCTCGAGCGCAAGGGATTCACCGCGCTGCTGTCGCACCCGAAGACCCAGGAACGGCTGATGTCGATGGTCCAGACCGGCAAGCCGGTGCGGAACTGAGCGCCACACTGACCGATACCGGAGCACACGAGATGAGCAAGCAGATCCAGGACGCCTACATCGTCGCCGCGACCCGCACGCCGATCGGCAAGGCGCCGAAGGGCGCGTTCCGCAACGTCCGTCCCGACGACCTGCTGGTGCGCGCGCTGCAGGCCGCGCTCGCGCAGGTGCCGTCGCTCGACCCGAAGACGATCGAGGACGCGATCGTCGGCTGCGCGATCCCCGAGGCCGAGCAGGGCCTGAACGTGGCCCGTATCGGCGCGCTGCTCGCCGGCCTGCCGAACACCGTGGGCGGCGTGACCGTCAACCGCTTCTGCGCGTCGGGCCTGACCGCGCTGGCGATGGCGGCCGACCGGATCCGCGTGGGCGAGGCCGAGGTGATGCTCGCCGCCGGCGTCGAGTCGATGAGCATGGTGCCGATGATGGGCAACAAGCCGTCGATGAACCCCGCGATCTTCGCGAAGGACGAGAACCTCGGCATCGCCTACGGCATGGGCATGACCGCCGAGAAGGTCGCGCAGACGTGGAAGGTGTCGCGCGAGGACCAGGACGCGTTCGCGCTCGAGTCGCACCGCCGCGCGCTCGCCGCGCAGGTCGCCGGTGAGTTCGCCGACGAGACCTGCCCGGTCGAGGTCCTCGAGCGGATCCCGGATCTCGCGAAGGGCGAGGTCTCGGTCGCGACGCGCACCGTGTCGCAGGACGAGGGGCCGCGCAAGGACACCTCGCTCGAGGGGCTCGCGAAGCTGCGCCCGGTGTTCGCCGCCAAGGGCAGCGTGACCGCCGGCAACAGCTCGCAGACCTCGGACGGCGCCGGGGCGCTGATCGTCGTGTCGGAGCGCATCCTCAGGCAGTTCGACCTGAAGCCGCTGGCACGCTTCGTGTCGTTCTCGGTGCGCGGCGTGCCGCCGGAGATCATGGGGATCGGGCCGAAGGAGGCGATCCCGGCCGCGCTGAAGGTCGCGGGCCTGAAGCAGGACGCCCTCGACTGGATCGAGCTCAACGAGGCGTTCGCCGCGCAGTCGCTCGCGGTGCTGCGCGACCTCGGGCTGGACCCGGCGAAGGTCAACCCGATGGGCGGCGCGATCGCGCTCGGCCACCCGCTCGGCGCGACCGGCGCGATCCGCGCGGCGACCGTCGTCCACGCGCTGCGCCGTCGCAACCTCAGGTACGGCATGGTGACGATGTGCGTCGGCACCGGCATGGGCGCGGCGGGCATCCTCGAGCGGGCGTGAGCCGGTGAGCGACTTGCGTACGAACGGGAAGGAGACCCGATGAGCATCGACGTCCGCACCGAGGCAGGCATCGCGACGATCGCGTTCGCGCGCCCCGACAAGAAGAACGCGATCACCGCCGACATGTACGCGCGGATGGCCGACGGCATCGGGTCGGCGACGGCCGACGCCGCGACCCGCGTCGTGCTGCTCGCCGGCAGCGACGCCTGCTTCACCGCCGGCAACGACCTGCAGGACTTCCTCGCGAACCCGCCGGCGGGCGACGACAGCCCGGTGTTCCGCTTCCTGCACGCGCTCGCCGCGTGCCCGAAGCCGGTCGTCGCCGCGCCCTGCGGCGTGGCGGTCGGCGTGGGCACCACGATGCTGCTGCACTGCGACCTGGTCTACGCCGGCGACAACGCGCGCTTCTCGGTGCCGTTCGCGCAGCTCGGCCTGTGCCCCGAGGCCGCCTCGAGCCTGCTGCTGCCGGCGATCGCGGGTTGGCAGCGCGCGGCCGAGAAGCTGCTGCTCGGCGAACCCTTCGGCGCCGACGAGGCGCGCGAGATGGGCCTCGTCAACCGCGTGCTGCCTGCGGCCGAGGCGATCGGTTTCGCGCGCGCGCAGGCCGCGAAGCTCGCGGCGCTGCCGCCCGCGTCGCTGCGCGAGACCAAGCGGCTGATGAAGCGGGCGCTCGGCGAGGCGATCCCCGCGCAGATGGCCGCCGAAGGCCAGGTGTTCGGCCGGATGCTGCGCGCGCCCGAGGCGCGCGAGGCGTTCACCGCGTTCTTCGAGAAGCGGCGGCCGGACTTCTCGTCGTTCTCGTGACCCACGCGTGAAGGCGCACGTCGGGCTCGCGGCCGCGCTGCCGATCGCCCCGCTGCTGCTCTGGCAGGGTCGGCGCGTGCGCCGCGACACGCCGAAGCTGCCCGAGGCGGACGGCCCGCGCGAGGGCGTCGTCGGCGCGGACCGTCCCGGCCGGCCGCTGCGGCTGCTGATCGTCGGCGACTCCTCGGCCGCCGGCGTCGGCGCGGGCGCGCAGGACGAGGCGCTCGCGGGACGGCTGTGCGGGCGCCTGTCGGCGCGGCTCGCCCGCCCGCTCGCGTGGCGGCTCGTCGCGCGCACCGGCACGACGACCCGCGAGGCGCTCGCGCTGATCGACGCGGGCGCGGCCGATCGCTTCGACGTCGCGGTCGTCGCGCTCGGCGTCAACGACGTGACCGCGCTGCGCCCCGTGCCGCGCTGGCTCGGCGACGTCGCGCGCGTCCACGCGCGTCTGCACGAGCGCCACCGCGTGCGCCGCGTGCTCTGGTCCGGGCTGCCGCCGATGCACCGCTTCCCCGCGCTGCCGCAGCCGCTGCGCGGCGTCATGGGCCTGCACGCGCGCGCGCTCGACGCGGCGCTCGGCCGATGGTGCGCGGCCCGGCCCGGCGGGGCGCTGCCTCGCGCGACGCACGTGCCGCTGCCGGCGATGAGCGATCCGTCGCTGATCGCCTCCGACGGCTTCCACCCGGGGCCCGGCGCCTACCTCGTCTGGGCCGACGCGCTCGTGCCGCACGTGCTCGGGCGGCACGGCTGAGGCCGGGCCGCAGCGACCAGTACTTCCGCCGGCAGGACAACGCAGCGGTCTGCCGGCGCGCCCCGGGCGAGGTCTCCAGGCACCCGAGGATCCCCCCTGCAGCCACGGCGGACAGTCGGGGACGATCCCCCGCAGGGGCACCGGATCGCGCCACAGCCGACGTGCAACCCGCGGATGGACTTCGGGAAGCCGAACGGACGCCGACCGGTCGCGAGGTGGTGGAGAGCATCACGCCCTGCGCGAAGAGGTCGCTGCGCGGGGCGTCGCGCATCACGAGATCCGATGGCGGCACCCCGCACCTCGGCCGCTTCGACGCGTTGTCACGCCACAACGGCGCCGTCGATCGATCGACCCTTCGTCGGCATCGCTCGCCGCCGGGCGCACGGACACGGCGACGCGAGACGACCGCAGCCGATACTGCAGATGCGGCATTCAAGGGAGCGTTGCCGACTGGATCCGATGGAGCATACGAGAATGAACTCGCTGAGAAGTCTCTTCAGGCTGTCGATCACGCTGGTGGCGATCGCCGCCGCACTGCTGTGGGTAGCGGTCTGGCAGGTGGGCCGTGCCAACCAGGACGTCGTCGCCGCGCACCAGACCCGCTACCTGTCCGCGCTGCTCGCCGACGAATTGCGCCAGAGCTCCGACGATCTGACCCGCCTCGCCCGTACCTTCGTCGTCTCCGGCGATCCGAAGTGGGAGCAGCAGTACTTCGAGATCCTGGACATCCGCAACGGCAAGGCGCCGCGCCCGCCTCACTACGAGAAGATCTACTGGGACTTCCGGGCCGTCGGCGACACGCCGGCGCGCGCGGGCGCGCCGACCCGGGAATCACTGCTCGACCGGATGAAGCAGGCCGGGTTCACCGAGGCGGAGTTCGGCAAGCTCAAGGAGGCGGCCGGAAACTCGGACGACCTGGTGCGGACCGAGACGATCGCGATGAACATGGTCAAGGGCCTGTACGCCGACGACAAGGGCGGGTTCACCGCGAAGGGTGCGCCCGACCGTGCGAAGGCTGCCGAGATGATGCACGACCTCCAGTACCACCGCTTCAAGGCCAAGATCATGAAGCCGCTCGACGAGTTCTTCGTGATGCTCGACGAGCGGACGCTGGCGGTGGTCACTGCGGCCGAGGCGTCTCGGTCCAACTGGTATGCCGTGATGGCGACGATGGGATTCGCCCTCGCGCTGGTCGCGATCGCCGCGCTCGCCTATGCGGGACGCTGGACGCTCGGGCGGCTCGGCGCGGAGCCGAAGGACGTGGTCGAGGCGGTGGGTGCCGTCGCCCGGGGCGACCTGGTCCAAGCCCGTCTGAGCGGATCGCTCGCACGGGGTAGCGTCATGGCCGCGCTCGCCGACATGTCCGCTCGCCTGTCCGATGCGGTCGTGGCGGTCCGTTCGGGCGCCGACTCGGTCGCGATGTCGAGCAAGGAGATCGCGGACGGCAACGCCGACCTGTCGCAGCGGACCGAGGAACAGGCCGCGGCACTGCAGCAGACCGCGGCATCGATGGAGGAGCTCGGCGCCACCGTCCGCCGCAATGCCGAGAACTCGCGCGATGCCGACCGACTCGCGGTCGAGGCGAGCGATGTCGCAGGTCGCGCGGGCGATGCGGTCGAACGCGTCGTGCAGGTCATGCAGGGCATCGACGAGAGCTCGCGCCGGATCTCCGAGATCATCACCGTGATCGACGGCATCGCGTTCCAGACGAACATCCTCGCGCTGAATGCGGCGGTGGAGGCGGCACGGGCCGGCGAGCAGGGTCGCGGCTTCGCAGTGGTCGCCTCCGAGGTGCGGACGCTCGCCGCGAGATCGGCCGATGCGGCCAAGGAGATCAAGCAACTGATCGGGGACAGCGTCGAGCGTGTCGAGCGCGGCAGCGCGCTGGTCGGCGAGGCGGGCACGACGATGGTCGAAGTGGTGGGCTCGATCCGCAAGGTGAGCGAGATCGTCCGGGAGATCAGCGTCGCGAGCTTGGAGCAAAGCAGCGGTGTCGATCAGGTCGGCGAGGCGGTGAGCCAGATGGACAAGGCCGTCCAGCAGAACACCGCCCTGGTGGAGCAGAGCGCCGCATCGACCGAAGACCTCGCACGCCAGTCCCAGCAGTTGGTCCAGGCGGTGTCGGTGTTCCGCGTCACCACGACCGCCGCGCCGACTCCGGTCTGAGATCCCCCGCTCGGGCGCCGGTCTCCAACCGGGCGGCGAAGCGCTCGGGGAGACCGGCTTCCCGGATCCGTCGCGCGGCGCCGGCGTGGTCGCAGGGTACGCGGTGCCGGCAAAGGGTGCGCGCGGTCGCGTCGAACAGCGCCCGGCAGGCGGCCGGGTCGCCGTCGCGGGGCGGGCCGACCGAGCCCGACGCATCGTGGTCCGTCGGTGAAGGTCCGACCCGTCCAACTCGCGCTCCGGCCGGAAGCACGAGGAGCGGTCCAGGAGGCGACGAATGGGCTGAAGCACGGCTAGACACGGCTTGCGCAGGGAGCCAGCAGGCCATGCGGGCCGCACCGTGAGTGAACACCGAGCAGGCCCCGAAGGATCCGATGTGGATGCCGACCCGCCGTGACAAGGAGGAAGGCCAGCGGCGGCGCCGAAGTCCACGCGCGGCCCGACGGTCGATGAAATCGACCAAGCGCTTGCGGGAACGCATACGCGACGAGACGACCAACCGGTGGAACGCAACGACGCCCGAGTCAAGAACTCGACGTCTACGGATCCGGCTGCGACGACGCAGGGGAAAGCGGGGAACGGGGTACCGCCAATACTCCGACCGGTAGCTCTGCGAACGGTTGGGACTGATGCGTCTTCGACACGTGCACTCTGGTGGTTCACCCGCAGCGCGTGGAGCTTGCGCCGAGCGTGCGCCATGCAGCCGGCCTCGGTCACGCCCGCCTCGAACAGCGCCTCATGGCCGCCGCAGTCGTTGCACGCCGGCGCGCCGCGCCACTCGCCCAGGCACTCGCGGGCTCGGTGCCCGGCGCGCCCCCTCGGCGAAGTCGTAGACGACGGCCTTCATCGCGTCGCGCTGCGTCGTGCCATGGCGCCACAGATAGGCCCGGTGCGTCTTGCCGTTGCCGGCCTTGAGCATCGCCACCGGCGTCTCGTCGGCGTGCAGCACCGCCTGGCCCGACATCACGGCCTGCAGCGCATCGACCAGCGGCCACAGCCGCACCCCGCAGGCCCCCCACCCACGCGCCCAGCGTCGAGCGCGGGATCGCCAGGCCCGAGCGCGCAAACATCCGCTCCCGGGGTACAGCGGCGCGTGGTCGGCGTACTTCGATACCAGCACCTGCGCAAGCAGCCCCGCAGTGGGAATGCCCGTGTCGATCACGCAGGCGGGCACCGGCGCCTGGATCAGCGTCGCGCACTTCGCGCACGCCCACTTGCCGTGCACCTGGCACTCGACCATGAAGGTGCCCGGCAGGTGGTCGAGCTTCCCGGTTGCGCCCTCGCCGACCCGCTTCAGTGCGATGCCGCAGCCGCTGCGCGGCGTCATGGGCCGGCACGCGCGCGCGCTCGACGCGGCGCCCGGTCGATGGTGCGCGGCCCGGCCCGGCGGGGCGCTGCCGCGCGCGACGCACGTGCCGCACGTGCTCGGGCGGCCCGGCCGAGGCCGGGAGACGTCCACCGGCCGGGCAGCGGGACGACCGCGTGCCCGGTCTCAGCGTCCGGGACCCCGGGGCGTCAGACCACCTGCCGATCGCGCCCTGCCCAGTAGGGCTTGCGCAGCTCGCGCTTGAGCACCTTGCCGGTGGGATTGCGCGGCAGCTCGGCCACGAAGTCGGCGGCCTTGGGCACCTTGTAGGCCGCCAGGCGCTCGCGGCTCCACGCGGTCAGGTCGTGGGGGTCGAGCGTCGCGCCCGGCTTGAGCACCACGACCGCCCTCGGGACCTCGCCCCAGCGCTCGTCGGGCACGCCGATCACCGCCACGTCGGCGATCGCCGGGTGCTCCGCGAGCACGCGCTCGATCTCGGCCGGATAGATGTTCTCGCCGCCGCTGATGATCATGTCCTTGATGCGGTCGGTGACGTAGACGTAGCCGTCGGCATCGACGTGCCCGCCGTCGCCGGAGCGGTACCAGCCGTCCGGCGTGAGCGCCGCGGTCGTCGCCTCGGGCTTGCCCCAGTAGCCGCCCATCACCTGTTCGCTGCGCACCCAGATCTCGCCGGGCTGCCCGACCGGCACCGGCGCGCCGGTGGCCGGGTCGCGCACCTCGATCTCGACGCCCTCGATCGCCTTGCCCGCCGAGACCAGCCGATGGGCCACCGCCGGGTTCTCGTGGTCCTCGGCGCCGAGCACGGTGACCACGCCGCTCTGCTCGGTCATGCCGTAGACCTGCTGCATCACGCCGGGGAAGATCTTCAGGCACGCCCGCATCACCGGCAGCGGCATCGGCGAGGCGCCGTAGGCGAGCGCCTGCAGCGCCGAGTAGTCGCGGTCGCCGGCGCCGGGCACCTGCGCCATCGCCGCCATCAGCGCCGGCACGTAGAAGGTGTGCGTGATGCGCTCGCGCTCGAGCATCTCGAGCGCACCCGCCGGATCGGGCGTGCGCATCAGGTGGATCGGAGCGCCGCCCGCCCAGGCGACCAGCGCATAGCTCGTGCCGCCGACGTGGAACAGCGGCATCGCCACCTGCACCCGCGAATCGCCGTCCATCGTCTGCATCGCGGCCACGTTGCGCGCGTGGGCGAGCATGCCGCCGTGCGTGAGCATCGCGCCCTTCGGGAATCCGGTGGTGCCCGAGGTGTAGAGCTGCACGAAGCAGTCGCCGCGCGAGGCCGGGTGCTCGTGCGCATCGGGCGCGCACGCGGACAGCCAGCCCTCGTACTCGTCGTCGGCGCCTCCGACGTGGATCACGCGCTCCACCGTGGGCAGCTGCGCGCGCAGCTGGGCCACCGCGCCCGCGAACTCGGGGCCGACGAAGAGCAGGCGCGCCTTCGCGTCGTTGATCACGTAGACGATCTCGGGCGGGGCGAGCCGGAAGTTCACCACCGCGTTCGCGGTGCCGACCTGCGCGCACGCGAGCGTGAGCTCCAGGCACGACGGATGGTTGAGGTCGAGCACCGCGATGCGATCGCCGGGCCGCAGCCCCTCGGCGCGCAGCGCGCCGGCCAGCCGGTGCACGCGCTCGGCGAGCTGCGCCCAGCTCAGTCGGCGCCCGCCGAAGATCAGGGCGTCCGCCTGCGGTCGCTCGGCGGTCCAGCGGGCCAGCATGTCGCTGAAGTTCCTGTGGTCGGGAATCATCGTGTCTCCTCTCGTTTCGGTCGTCCGCTCGCGGATCCTAGGCAGGCGAGCGGGCGCCGCCGCCAAAGCCACCACGCCGTGCAAGCCCAAGCTCCGCCGAGGCGCCCCCCGGCGCGGGCCCGGCGTTTGCCTCGACGGTGGCGTGGCGCGGGCGCCGCCCGCCCCGTACAGGAGGCTCGACGATGAACAAGGACACGCTCGAAGGCTCGATGAAGGACGCCGTCGGCAAGGTGCAGCGCAAGGTCGGCGAGGCGACCGGCAGCACCGGGCAGCAGGTCAAGGGTGCGGCCAGGCAGGTCGAGGGCAAGGCGCAGAAGGCCGTCGGCGAGGCGCGCGAGGCGATCGACCGGGAACGGGACCGCGAGGCCGACCGCGACGTCGACCGCGACGCGACCGGCACCCGGACCCGCCCGGACGGCGGCGCCCGAGCGTGGCGGCCGGTGTCGTGACCGGACCGTCGGTGCGGCACGCCCACCTGCCGCCGCCCGATCCCGTGGTGGAGCCGGACCCGCCGGTCGGCCCGTCGCCCGAGCCCGACGACGAGGACGACCCGCCGGTGCCGCCCGGCTCCGGCGAGCCCCCGGTCGACCTGCCGGGGCGCGAGCCGCCGGCGCCCCCGATGCGCGCCGGCTGACGCCGGCGCGCTCCACGATCCGGCCCGGGGGTTTTCCCGCCCGGGCCGGATCGTGCGAGCATCGGGCATGGACGAATTCGTGCTCGAGACCCGCGACGGCGCCGTCGCCACGCTGACCCTCAACGACCCCGACCGCCGCAACGCGCTGTCGACCCAGGCGCAGTGGGACGCGGTAGTCGCCGCGTGCGAGCGCATCCGCCGCGACCCGGCCGTGCGCTGCGTGATCCTGACCGGCGCCGGCTCCGCGTTCTGCGCGGGCGGCAACGTCAAGGACATGAAGGACAAGACCGGCATCGCCGCCGGCTCGCCCTACGCGATCCGCGAGGGCTACCGCGCCGGCATCCAGCGCATCCCGCTCGCGCTGTACGACCTCGACGTGCCGACGATCGCCGCGGTCAACGGTCCCGCGATCGGCGCGGGCTGCGACCTCGCCTGCATGTGCGACATCCGCATCGCCGGCGAGCGCGCCAAGTTCGCCGAGAGCTTCGTGAAGCTCGGCATCATCCCCGGCGACGGCGGCGCGTGGCTGCTGCCGCGTGCGGTCGGCATGTCGAAGGCGGCCGAGATGGCGTTCACCGGCGACACGATCGATGCGGCCGAGGCGCTCGCCTGCGGGCTGGTGTCGAAGGTCGTGCCGGGCGAGCGGCTGATGGACGAGGCGCGGGCGCTCGCCGCGCGGATCGCCGCGAACCCGGGGCCGGCGCTGCGGATGGCCAAGCGGCTGATGCGCGAGGGGCAGCACATGCGGCTGGACTCGCTGCTCGAGCTGTCGGCGGCGTTCCAGGCGCTGGCGCACCACACGCCGGAGCATGGCGCCGCGATCGACGCGTTCCTCGCGTCGATGAAACGATAGGGCCGGCGGCCTCGCGGGGGGCGCCGGCCCGGGTGAAGCCGCGTGCGCGTCAGGCCGTGGGCCGACCGAGCCCGCGTCGAGCCGATGCGAACCCCAGCGCGCCGAGCCCGAGCAGCGCCAGCGACGACGGCACGGGCACCTGCGAGCTGGTCACGCCCGAGAGGCCGGGGATGCCGTCGGCGGACGGCCGCATCGGATCCCACTGCAGGAAGTCGTTGCCGCAGATCTCGCCCCAGTGCACGGTGAACGCGTTCGTCAGGCCGCCCGGGATCGCCGAGCTGAACGCGTTGAGGTCGACGACCGCCTGGTAGAACGAGTGGGCGCCGGAGACTTCCCAGTGGAACGTCGCGGTGTATGCGGTGGGCGTGTAGCCCGTCGCGGCGATCTGCGTCGGGGCGCCCGGCTTGAAGTTCGCGCCCCAGCTGTTCAGGCCCGTCTCCCAGCCGATCGCGTTGGGCGCGGTCGAGCCGTTGCCGACCGTGCCGGCCACCTGTACGACCCGGCCCTGCGCGAGTTCGCGGTTCCATCCGGTCGTGAAGCCGCCGCCGTCCATGCTGAAGCGCAGGCCGGTCGTCTCGATCGCGGCGTACGGCTTGAACGCGGTATTCGTGCCCTGCCCGATGAAGAAGTCGCCGATGCCGAAGTTCCGGCAGTTGCCCGACGCGCACGAGCCGGACGCGGTCGGGAACATCGTCGCGGGATTGTCGACATTGCCGGACACGCCGGTGATGTACAGCGTGTTGCCCACGACCTGCAGGTACATCGCCTCCAGGTCGTAGGGCTGGCCGCCGTAGCCGGGGCCCACCTTGCCGCCGGTGCTCTGGTCCTCGATCTGGTACCGAACGCCCGGCGCGGTCGGCAGCCAGAGCGTGTTGCCGCGGTCCGCGGAGGCCATGCCGGTGGTGAGGTTCACACCGATGCCGGACAGGTAGGAGAGCACCGGCCCCGCGTGCGCCGGCACGTGGGCAAGGGTGCCCACGCACAGCAACGCGAGGCAGCGCTTCCGCATCGAAGGCGCGATCGATCGGGGCGTGATCATGTCGATGTCCTTGATCTCGATGTGTGGCAGCCTGCAGCCGACGAACGGCATCGCTGAGGAATTTCGTCACGGTGGGGCGATCCTCGGACGCGACCGAGGGGTCGCGGCGCCGCGCCCGCGTCGAGAACCTTCGATTCCGGTTCGCTGAGGGGGTCGTCCGCAGACGAGTCAGGTCGCCGTCAGCACTTCGACCGCACGCTTGCGGCCGTCGCGGTCGATCGCCACGTAGGTGAGCGTCGCGTCGGTGACCTTCACCACGAACGGATCGGCCGGGTTGCGCGCGGCGATCACCTCGACGTGCACGGTGATCGAGGTGCGGCCGGTCGACTCGATCCGCGTGAAGAAGCTGAGCACGTCGCCGACCGAGACCGGCTGCTTGAACTGGAACGCGTTGACCGCGACGGTCGCGACGCGGCCGCGCGCGCGGCGCGCCGCGGCGATGCCGCCGGCGATGTCGACCTGCGCCATCACCCAGCCGCCGAAGACGTCGCCGTTGCCGTTCAGGTCGGCGGGCATGGGCACGACGCGCAGCGTCAGGTCGTGTCCGGCGGGGGCGATCGGCTCGAGGCTCATCGGTCCGACGCTACCCGAATCAGCCGGCAGCGCCAAGCCGCACCCGCCGCGCCGCGCGGACCTGCCGGACGGATCGCCTTCACGGTCCTGCATCAGCCTGATAAGATCTGACCAACCTACTCGATCAGATGGTTAGCCATGACCAGGGAAGTCGCGATCTACGAGGCCAAGACCCGCCTCTCCGAGCTGCTCGCCGCCGTGGAGCAGGGCGAGCAGGTCACGATCACGCGACGCGGGCAGCCGGTGGCGAAGCTCGTCGCGATCGGCCCGGTTCGGCGGGAAGCGAGCCAGCGGCAACGTGTGACCGCGGTCTTCGCGCGCATGAAGCAGCAGCGCCAGGGCGTCACGCTGGAGGGGGATCTCCGGGAGTGGATCGAGGCAGGGCGGGACTAGAGGTTGCGCCTTGGCGTTCATCCTGGACAACTCGGTGGCGAGCGGATGGTTCCTGGAGAACCAGGCTTCGCCCTACACCGAGGCCATCGCGGCCCGCCTGAACGACGAGACCGCCCACGCGCCGGCGCTCTGGGAGCTGGAGCTGACCAACGTGTTGCGCACGGCCTGCCTGCGTCGGCGCATGACCGCGGATCAGGCGCAGGCGGTCGTTGCCAACTTCGGCGCACTGCCCATCGAGGTCGATCGGACACCGGTGCGTCGCAGTGAACTGCTCGCGCTGTCCTTGCGCTTCGGCCTGAGCGCCTACGATGCCGCGTACCTGGAGCTCGCCTTGCGCCTGCAGCTGCCGATCGCGACTCAGGACGGTCCGCTGCGCGATGCGGCCGTCGCCGCCGGAGTCGGTGTCGTGACCTGAGCGAGCCGACATGCTCGCCCTGCGTCCGTCGGTACGGCGGACACGGTCGGCATCGGCGCTGGAGTATCGTCAAGGTCCGTCGCCTCCGATCGCCGAATGCGCCACGCCTCCTCCTCGCCGCCTCCACCGCCCCCGGGCGCTCGCCCGCGCCAACGCTCCGACTGGCAGACGCTCTCGAGCCTGCTGCCCTACCTGTGGGACTACCGCTGGCGCGTCCTCCTCGCGATCGGCTGCCTGGTCGCGGCCAAGGTCGCGACGGTCGGCGTGCCGGTGCTGCTCAAGCAGATCGTCGACCGGCTCGCGCCCGTCGCGGGCCAGGCCGCGCCGCTGCTCGCGATCCCGTTGGGCCTGCTGCTCGCCTACGGGCTGCTCCGGCTCGCCTCCACCGTCTTCACCGAGCTGCGCGAGTTCGTGTTCGCGAAGGTCACGCAGCGCGCGGTCCGCACGATCGCGCTCAAGGTGTTCCGCCACCTGCACGCGCTGTCGCTGCGCTTCCACCTCGAGCGCCAGACCGGCGGGCTGACCCGCGACATCGAGCGCGGCACGCGCGGCATCTCGAGCCTGGTCTCGTACACGCTCTACTCGATCCTGCCGACGCTGGTCGAGATCTCGCTGGTGCTCGGCTACCTGGTGCTGCACTACGACGTCTGGTTCGCCGGCATCACCGGCGTGGCGCTGGTCGCGTACATCGCGTACACGGTGGGGGTGACCGAGTGGCGCACCGAGTTCCGCCGCTCGATGAACGACCTGGACTCCAAGGCCAACGTCCGCGCGATCGACTCGCTGCTCAACTACGAGACGGTCAAGTACTTCGGCAACGAGGCCTTCGAGGCGCGGCGCTACGACGAGAGCATGCAGCGCTGGGAGCGCGCCGCGGTGCGCTCGCAGACCTCGCTGTCGGTGCTCAACGTCGGGCAGGCGGCGATCATCGCGGTCGCGGTCACGCTGATGGTCTGGCGCGCGACGGTCGGTGTCGTCGAGGGCCGGATGAGCATCGGCGACCTGGTGCTGGTCAACGCGTTCATGATCCAGCTCTACATGCCGCTGAACTTCCTCGGTGTGCTGTACCGCGAGATCAAGCAGAGCCTCGCCGACATGGAGCGGCTCTTCTCGCTGCTCGACGCGAACCGCGAGGTCGACGACGCACCGGGCGCGGCCACGCTCGCGCCCGCGGGGGCGCCCGAGGTCCGCTTCGAGCGCGTCGCGTTCGCCTACGACCCCAACCGCACGATCCTGCACGAGGTGAGCTTCGTCGTGCCGCCGGGCACCACCACCGCGGTGGTCGGCCCGAGCGGCGCGGGCAAGTCGACGCTCGCGCGGCTGCTGTTCCGCTTCTACGACGTGACCGGCGGCGCGATCTCGATCGACGGGCGCGACCTGCGTGCGGTCACGCAGGCGAGCCTGCGCGCGACGATCGGCATCGTCCCGCAGGACACGGTGCTCTTCAACGACTCGCTGCGCTACAACGTGGCCTACGGGCGGCCCGGCGCGAGCGACGACGAGATCGAGGCGGCCGCCGCCGCCGCGCAGCTGTCCGGCTTCATCGCGTCGCTGCCGGCGGGCTGGGACACGCCGGTGGGCGAGCGGGGCCTGAAGCTCTCCGGCGGCGAGAAGCAGCGGGTCGCGATCGCGCGGATGCTGCTCAAGGACCCGTCGGTGCTGGTGCTCGACGAGGCGACCTCGGCGCTCGACTCGCGCAACGAGGCCGCGATCCAGGACGCGCTGCGCGCCGTCGCCGCGCACCGCACGACGCTGGTGATCGCGCACCGGCTGTCGACGATCGTCGACGCGGACCAGATCCTGGTGATGGAGGCGGGCCGGATCGTCGAGCGCGGCCGCCACGAGGAGCTGCTCGCGCGCGGCGGGCGCTACGCCGAGCTGTGGGCGATGCAGGCGCGCGAAGGCGAGGACGGGGTGGCCTCGACCGAAGCGGCTGCGGGCTGAAGCCGCGGGCGGGTGCGGGTCGGTGCGCGGCCGGCGACCGGCGCGTACATCGCGTCGGCGAGCGTGCGCTTCGCGCCGAACAGCCACGGGCCGCCCAGCGCTCCAGGCAGTCGGTCCGGATCTCCACGACGCGGTCGACGCCGGTCTGCGCCCGCGTCCAGACCTTGAAGCCCGGAAAGCGCGCCTCGAGGTTCATCGGCAGCGCGGTGCGCATCGACACGAAGCCGGAGCGCATCTCGCCGCGGATCGCGCGGCAGTGCGCGCGCGCGGCGCGGTCGGCCGGCAGCAGCCCCGCCTTCGGGCGAATCTCGGCGAGGTACTCGCCGATCGCGAGCACGTCCCAGACGTCGGCGCCGTCGTGCTCGAGCCGCGGCGCGCGGTCCGACGATGACAGCAGCAGGATCTCGGCTCGCATCGCCGGGTCGTCGGGCGAGATCGTGCGTACCTCGGACTGTGCCCCGGACAACGTCGCCATCAGCCAGCCGACGGTGCCGGCGCTCGCCGCGGTCGCGGTGATGTCCGAGCTGCGCCACGTCGCCGTGCCGCGCCGGCGACGAGGCGCAGGTGGACACGATCCGCGGGCCCTACGAGGAGTACTTCGCGATGGCCGACCTGCCCGCGGAGTTCCACCCGAAGACGGTCGAGCGGATCTTCCAGGAGGCGACGCGCGCGCCGACCTTCCTGGGCCGGCACATCGACTGAGACGCGATCCGGCGCACCGCGCTGCTGACGATCGAGGGCTAGAACGACGACATCCGCGGCGTCGGCCGGACCGTGGCCGCGCACGAGCGGTGCGGCTCGATCCCGCCGTTCCGCCGCACCCACCACGTGCAGACCGGCGTCGGTCACTGCGGCGTCTTCAACGGCCGCCGCTGGGAGTCCTCGATCTGCCCGATCGTGCGCGACTTCGTGTTCGCCCACGGCTGACGCCGGCGCGGCGGGCACGGGCAGCGCCCCGCGACGGTCGCCACGCGGCCCGCTCCCCCTCAGCGATCGAGGATCTGGCTCAGGAACTGCTTGCCGCGCTCGCTCTGCGGGTTCGAGAAGAACGCCTCGGGCGTGTTCTGCTCGACGATCTCGCCGCGGTCCATGAAGATCACGCGGTCGGCGACGGCGCGCGCGAAGCCCATCTCGTGGGTCACGCAGAGCATCGTCATCCCCTCCTTCGCGAGGTCGACCATCGTGTCGAGCACCTCCTTGACCATCTCGGGGTCGAGCGCGGAGGTCGGCTCGTCGAACAGCATGATCGACGGCGTCATGCACAGCGCCCGCGCGATCGCGACCCGCTGCTGCTGCCCGCCCGAGAGCTGGCCCGGGTACTTCGGCGCCTGCTCGACGATCTTCACCCGCTCGAGGAACTTCATCGCCGTCGCCTCGGCCTGCGCCTTGCTCTGCTTGCGCACCCAGATCGGCGCGAGCGTGCAGTTGTCGAGCACGGTCAGGTGCGGGAACAGGTTGAAGTGCTGGAACACCATGCCGACGTCGGAGCGGATGGTGTCGATGTTCTTCAGGTCGTCGGTGAGCGCGATGCCGTTGACGACGATGCTGCCCTGCTGGTGCTGCTCGAGGCGGTTGATGCAGCGGATCAGCGTCGACTTGCCCGAGCCCGAGGGTCCGCAGACGACGATCCGCTCGCCGCGGGCGACGGTGAGGTCGATGTCCTTCAGCACGTGGAACTCGCCGTACCACTTGTTCAGCCCGCGGATCTCGATCGCGGGTCGGCCGTCTGCCGGCGGGGACTGGGGAACGGCGCTCATGCTGCGGACTCCGGTGTGCGTCGGGCTGCGTGCGCGGCTCAGCGGCGCTGGCCGCGGGCGAGGTCCTTCTCCAGCCACTGGCTGTACCGGGACATCGCGTAGCAGAAGATCCAGTAGACGAGGATCGAGAACAGGAAGGCCTCGATGAAGTACTTCTTCCAGGAGATGTCGGTCTCGACCGACTTCTTGACCGCGTACGCGAAGTCGAAGATCGAGATGATCACGACCAGCGAGGTGTCCTTGAACAGCGAGATGAAGCTGTTGACGATCGGCGGGATCGAGATCCGCAGCGCCTGCGGCAGGATGACCAGGCCCATCGAGCGCCAGTAGGGCAGGCCCAGCGCCTCCGCGGCCTCGTACTGACCCTTGGGCACCGCCTGCAGGCCGCCGCGCACCGCTTCGGCCAGGTAGGCGGCGACGAACAGGATGATCGCGACCTGCGCGCGCAGCAGCACGTCGATGCGCATGCCCTCGGGCAGCAGCAGCGCGAACATCACGCTCGCCATGAACAGCACGGTGATCAGCGGCACGCCGCGCACGACCTCGATGTAGATCACCGACAGCGAGCGGATGATCGGCAGCTTCGAGCGGCGCCCCAGCGCCAGCACGATCCCCAGCGGGAACGCGAACGCGATACCGAAGATCGCAAGGATCAGCGTGACCGGCAGGCCCCCCCACTGCTCGGTGCGCACCGGCGTCAGGCCGAGGCCGCCGCCCATCAGCCAGAAGGTGACGACGATGCCCGCCGCCCAGACCGCGGCCAGCGCCGGCCGCCAGAACCGCTTGAACGCCGAGACGACGAGCAGTCCCGTCAGGATCACCACGACCAGGCCCGGGCGCCACTGCTGGTCGAACGGGTAGACCCCGAACAGCATGAAGCGCATCTTCTCCCACACCACCGCCCAGCACGCGCCCTGGCCGCGGACCGCATCGCAGGCCGACGCCGGCTGCGGCCCCCAGACCGCGTCGAACACCAGCCAGCCCAGCGCCTTCGGGAGGATCCAGGCGAGCACTGCGAGCACCAGCATCGTGGTGACGCCGTTGCCGACCGACGAGAAGAGGTTCGCGCGGAGCCAGGCGAGCGGACCCGCGCCGCCCGTGGGACGGGCCCGGGGCTCGGTCGGCGCGGGCGTGGGCAGGGCGTCGTCGGCCATCGTCGGTTCCTAGCGCTCGACCAGACGGACGCGGTCGTTGTACCAGTTCATGAACAGCGAGATCGCGAGGCTGATCGTCAGGTAGACGGCCATCAGGATCGCGATCGCCTCGATCGCCTGCCCGGTCTGGTTCATCGTGGTGTTGGCGATCGCCACCAGGTCCGGGTAGCCGATCGCGACCGCCAGCGACGAGTTCTTCGTGAGGTTCAGGTACTGGCTGGTCATCGGCGGAATGATCACGCGCAGCGCCTGGGGCAGCGTGACCAGGCGCAGCCGCTGGCCCGGCGACAGGCCGAGCGCCATCGCGGCCTCGCCCTGCCCGCGGTCGACCGCGAGGATGCCGGCGCGCACGACCTCGGCGATGAACGCGGCCGTGTAGGTCGACAGCCCGATCACCAGCGCCGAGAACTCGGGCGACATCACCTTGCCGCCCTGGAAGTCGAAGCCGGCGAGCTCGGGCACCTCGATCGCGGTCGGCGCGCCGGAGACGGCCCATGCGATCGCCGGCAGGCCGAGCACCAGCGCGAGCGTCGGCAGGCCGACCGGCAGCTGGCGGCCGGTCGCGTGCTGCACCGCGCGCACCCGGGCGCGCCACGCGAACGCGAGCGCGACGCCGACGAGCATCGCCCAGCCCGCCGCGGTCCAGGCCGGGTGCGGCGCGGGCCACGCGTAGCGCAGGCCGCGCTGGCTGAGGAACGCGAGGCCGCCGAAGTCGATCGCCTCGCGCACCGGCGGCAGCAGCTCGGTGAAGAGGCCGTACCAGACGAACAGCTGCAGCAGCAGCGGCACGTTGCGCATGACCTCGACGTAGCCCGAGGCGAGCTTCGCGAGCAGCCAGTTCGGCGACAGGCGGGCGATGCCGATCAGCGTGCCGAGCACCGTCGCGAGCACCACGCCGATCGCAGCGACCAGCAGGGTGTTGACGATGCCGACGAGGAACGCCCGGTAGTACGAGTCGGACGGCTGGTACTCGACGTGGGTCTCGGCGATCTCGAAGCCGGCCTCGCGCGAGAGGAAACCGAACCCGGTCTGGATCTTCCGGGCCTCGAGGTTGTGCAGCGTGTTGGAGACCAGCCACCAGCCGATGCCGATGACGGCGGCCAGCAGCAGCACCTGGTAGAGGAGGTTGCGGGCGCGCTCGCTGCGGAACATGGAGGGCCTGGGTGAAGGTCAGCCGGCTCTCGCCGGCTTCACGTTCTCGGCGCACGGGGCCGCCGCAAGCATGCGGCGGCCTTGCGGCAGGCGGCGAGCAGTGCTCGCCGAAACCCCCAGCCTCACCGGATCGGCGGCGCGTACATCAGACCGTCGTCCTTCCACAGCGCGTTCTGGCCGCGCTCGAGGCCGAGCGGCGTGACGTTGCGGGTGAACATCTCGCCGTAGTTCCCGACCGCCTTGATCACGCGGAACATCCAGTCGTTGTCCAGGCCCATGCCCTTGCCGATGTCGCCGCTGGTGCCCAGCAGGCGCTGGATCGGCGGCTCCTTGCTCTCGGCCTTGAGCTTGTCGACGTTGGCCTGCGTGACGCCGTACTCCTCGGCCTCGATCAGGCCGAACAGCGTCCAGCGCACGAGGTTGAAGTAGTCCCAGTCGCCGCGGCGGATCATCGGGCCGAGCGGCTCCTTCGAGATCGCGTCGGGCAGGATCACGTAGTCGTCCGGCTTGTCGGCCTTGCGGCGGGTCGCGGCGAGGCCCGAGATGTCGGTCGTGTAGACGTCGCAGCGGCCGCCGAAGAACGCCTGCTCGACCTGGCTCAGGTCCTGGATCACGACCGGCTTGAAGGTCATCTTCTTGCTGCGGAAGTAGTCGGTCAGGTTCAGCTCGGTGGTGGTGCCGGGCTGCACGCAGACGGTCGCGCCGTTCAGCTGCGAGGCGCGCTTGATGTTGGCGGACTTCTTCACCATGAAGCCCTGGCCGTCGTAGAACATCACGCCGGCGAAGACCGCACCCATCGCCTGCTCGCGCGAGGCGGTCCAGGTGGTGTTGCGCGACAGGATGTCGACCTCGCCCGACTGCAGCGCGGTGAAGCGCGCCTGTGCCGACAGCGGCACGTACTGGACCTTGTTCGGGTCGTTGAAGATCACCGCGGCGAGCGCCTTGCAGAAGTCGACGTCGATGCCGCGCCAGACGCCCTGCGAGTCGGCGGCCGAGAAGCCGAGCACGCCGGTGCTGACGCCGCAGCGCAGCGTGCCCTTCTGCTTGATCGCGTCGAGCGTCGGGCCGGCCGACGCGCAGAGGGGGGCGATCGCGGGGACCGCGAAGGCGGCGGCCATTGCCAGCCGCTTGATCCAGGGGGTCTTCATCGTTGACATCGTTCCACTCAGGGGTTCGTGGGCCTGCCTTCGTCGCGGCGTGGGGGAGCCAGCAGCGGCAGAGTGCGGCGAGTCTACGCACAATCGAACGGCCCGCACAAGGCAAGGGACGTCGGTCCGCCCGGTCCGCGGTGGACTCCGGACGGACGTCGCGCCCGGAGGCGTCGCGCCGGACCGACACCTCGTGGAAGGACGTGTAGGGCGCACCGCGCGACGGGGCCGCGGCGCGGGGCGCGAGCGTGCACCGGCCCCGTGCGATCCGCCCGCGGACGGTCGGGCCGTGCGCCCGGGCGGAGGCCCCGCGGCCCGCGGCGCCAGCTCGCGGTGCACTGCGGCACGCAGACGGGGCGATCGAGCGAGATCCGCCGATGCGGCGGCGATGTTCGCCGGACCGCCGCGGCGCGCCACGGCAAAGCTGTCCGGGTCGACCCCCCCGAAACCGACGCCATGTCCTCCCCCTCCTCTCGCGGTTTCTTCGCCTTCCATGGCCCGATGGCCCCCGGCGTGCGCCTGATGCGCACGCTGAGCATGTCCGTCAAGGCGCTGCTCGTCGTCACTGCGTTCATGGTGCCGCTCGGCATGCTGGGCTGGTTCTACTGGGCGAACGCCGGCTCGCAGATCGAGTTCGCCGAGCAGGAGCGGCGTGGCGTCGAGTGGCTGCAGGCGTGGACGCCGGCGCTGCGCGCCGCCCACGAGCACCGGGCGATGGTTGCCCGCGCGGGTGCCGGCGATGCGACCGCGGCGAGCGCCGCCACGGCCGCCGCCGACCGCTGGCGCGCGGCGCTCGGTACGCTCGCCGAGGTCGACACGCATCTCGGCGAGGCGCTGCAGACCGGGACCCGCGTCGCGGACCTGCAGCGCACGATGCAGGCGGCGACCGCGGCCTCGACGCGTGCCGGCGAGGCGCACGACCTCGCGATCGTCGCGCTGCTGTCGGCAGGTGCGGCCGTCGGCGACTCGTCGAACCTGGTGCTCGATCCCGACCTCGACGCCTTCTACCTGATGCAGACCTCGGTCATCGAGGGGCCGGGCCTCGTCGACGCGCTGGCCCGCACACGCGACGCCGGGACCGCGCTCGCGGTCGCGCAGGGCGCGGCGACCGCCGCGCCGCTGCGTGCACTGGCCGAGGCGGGCAGCGTCGCGCGCGTCGGCGCCGACCGGCAGCGCACCGGGCTCGCCCGCGCGATCGCGAGCAACGGCGCGCTCGAGGCGCCGCTCGGCGCGGCCGCGAAGCTCGACGTCGTGGTCCGGGCGCTCGACGACGCGGCGCGCGCGATGTCGGGCGGCGAGCGGTCGGCCGACGCCTGGGGAAGCGCCACCGCGGGGCTGGAGGCCGCGTACGCGCTGAACGCCGAGGCGATGAAGCAGCTCGACGGGCTGCTGGTCGCGCGCATCGAGCGGCTGCAGGGCGATCGATTCGCGAAACTCGGCTTCGCGGTCGGCTGCATCGTGCTCGCGTTCTACCTGCTTTTCGCGATGTACCTGGTGCTGCAGGGCGGCCTGCGCACGCTGTCCGACCACATCATCCGGCTGGCCGGCGGCGACTTCAGCGCGCGCCCCTATCCGTGGGGCCAGGACGAGGTCGCGACCGCGCTGAACCGGCTGCGCGAGTCGGTCGCCGCGATGAGCGACACGATGCGCGCTGTGCACGCGCGGGCCACGCAGGTGTCGGGTGCGGCGGCCGAGATCGCGTCGGGCAACGTCGACCTGTCGGCGCGCACCGAGCAGAGCGCGGCCGCGATCGACGCGCTCGCGAACTCGATGGACGCGGTCGCGCGCCGGGTCGGCGAGAACGTCGGCGAGCTCGGCCAGGCCGACGCGTCGATGGCCGAGCTGCTCGAGGCGGTGCGCCAGAGCGAGGGCACCGTCGGCGGACTGGTCGGGCGGATGACCTCGCTGCACGCGCAGAGCCGCCAGATCAGCGAGATCGTCGGCATGATCGACGGCATCGCGTTCCAGACCAACATCCTCGCGCTCAACGCCTCGGTCGAGGCCGCGCGCGCCGGCGAGCTGGGCCGCGGCTTCGCGGTCGTCGCGCAGGAGGTGCGCTCGCTCGCGCAGCGCAGCGCCGAGGCCGCGCAGCAGATCAAGGGCATCGTGTCGCGCTCGACCGCCGACATCGAGGCGGGCTCGCTGCTCGCCGCGCAGGCGGGCGAGCGGGTCGCGGGCACGGTCGGCACCGCCGGTGCGGTCGCGCAGACGATGGGTCGCGTGCTCGAGGGCTCGCGCGAGCAGAGCGAGCGGGTCGGTGAGGTCCACGCGACGCTGACCAAGCTGTCGACCGACACGCAAGGCAACGCCGCGCTGGTCGAGCAGATCGCCGCGGCGACCTCGAGCCTCGACACGAGCGGCCGCGCGCTGCACGCGCTCGTCGGGCGCTTCAAGCTCGGCGCGGCGAGCTGACGCGCGGTACGTTCCGAGGCCGGCGCGCGTGCGCCGGCCCGGCGGGGGCGCGCTGGTAACATCGCCGCGATGAGCGACCATTCCCGCACGGCGGCCCCGGCCGACTCCGCCCCGCCACGCCACGCCGCGAGCCTCGTGCTGCTGCGCGATGCGCACGCCGGCCTCGAGGTGCTGCTGCTCGAGCGGCCGAGCGAGGACCGCGTGCTCGCCGGTGCCCGCGTCTTTCCCGGCGGCAAGCTCGATCGGGAGGACGCCGACGACGACCTGCTCGCGCGCTTCGACGCGGCGCCCGAGACGCTGCACGCGCGGCTGGGCGAGCCCGAGCTCGAGCCGCGCGACGCGGCGGCGCTGTTCGTCGCCGCGGTGCGCGAGGCCTTCGAGGAGACCGGCGTGCTGCTCGCGCGTGGCGTCGACGAGGCGCGCGCGAACGAGGCGCGCGCGCTGCGCCGGGAGGGCATGGGCTTCGGCGAGGTGATGTCGATGCTCGGCCTCGCGCTCGACGCCGCGTCGATGCAGCCGTGGTCGCGCTGGGTGACGCCGAAGGTGCCCTCGCAGATGCGCAAGCGCTTCGACACCCGCTTCTTCGTCGCACGCCTGCCCGCGGGCCAGGTCGCGGTGCACGACCCGAGCGAGGCGGTCGCCGCCGACTGGATGGGCCCGCGCGAGGCGATCGAGCGCTATTGGGCCGGCGAGATCGACATGGCCGCTCCGCAGATCATGACGCTCGCGCACCTGTCGCGTTTCGCGGACGTGGATGCCGCGATGGCCGACGCGGCCGCGCGCGTGCCGCCGGTGATCCGGCCCGAGCCCTTCGAGACCCCGACCGGCCGGCTGCTGTGCTACCCCGGCGATCCGCGCCACCCGGTGGCGGCGCGCGCGATGCCCGGGCCCACGCGCCTGCTGTTCGAGCAGGGCCGCTTCAGGCCCGAGAGCGGCCTGATCGAGGCCTGGTTCGACTGACGCCGCGGCGGCGCGCGCGTCGCCCCTTCCCACGATCCCCGAGGACGACCCCATGACCGCACCGCACCGCATCGCCGTGATCCCGGGCGACGGCATCGGCAAGGAGGTGATGCCCGAGGGCCTGCGCGTGCTCGACGCCGCGGCCCGGAAGTTCGGCATCCCGCTGCAGCTCGACCACTTCGACTTCGCCTGCTGCGACTACTGGTCGAAGCACGGCAGGATGATGCCGGACGACTGGAAGGACCGGATCGGCGGGCACGACGCGATCTACTACGGTGCGGTCGGCTGGCCGGCGACGGTGCCCGACCACATCTCGCTGTGGGGCTCGCTGCTGCTGTTCCGCCGCGAGTTCGACCAGTACGTGAACCTGCGTCCGGTGCGCCTGATGCCGGGCATCCCGTGCCCGCTCGCCGGCAGGAAGCCCGGCGACATCGACTTCTACGTGGTGCGCGAGAACACCGAGGGCGAGTACAGCTCGCTAGGCGGCCGCGCGTTCCCCGGCACCGACCGCGAAGTGGTGATCCAGGAGTCGGTCTTCACGCGGCACGGCACCGATCGGATCCTCCGGTACGCGTTCGAGCTGGCGAGCAAGCGCAAGAAGCAGCTGACCTCGGCGACCAAGTCGAACGGCATCTTCATCTCGATGCCGTACTGGGACGAGCGCGTCGAGGCGGTCTCGAAGTCGTACCCGGACGTGGCGGTCAAGAAGTTCCACATCGACATCCTGACCGCGCACTTCGTGCGCAACCCGCACTGGTTCGACGTGGTGGTCGCGAGCAACCTGTTCGGCGACATCCTGTCCGACCTCGGCCCGGCGTGCACCGGCACGATCGCGATCGCGCCGTCGGCGAACATCAATCCCGAACGGACCTTCCCGTCGCTGTTCGAGCCCGTGCACGGCTCGGCGCCCGACATCTACGGGCAAGGCATCGCGAACCCGATCGGCATGATCTGGTCGGGCGCGATGATGCTCGACCACCTCGGTCATCCCGAGGCGCACGATGCGATCGTCCGCGCGATCGAGGCGGTGACCGCGGGCGGGCCGCGCACGCCCGACATGGGCGGGACCGCGAAGACCGTCGACGTCGGCAAGGCGGTCGCCGAGGCGCTCGCGGGCTGAGCCCCGGCGCCCGACCGGGCCGTCGGAGGGGCGCCTGCGGCGGCGGTCTGCGCCGCCGTCCATCCGGGTCGGGAGGAGCCCTCCCGCACCGTTCCGGAATGCGACCGTGACCCTCGTCGTGCCGTTCGCGACGGGCGGCCCGAGCGACACCGTCGCGCGCGCCCGAGCCGGTCATCGACACGCTGGTCGCCGCGCTCGAGGCGGGACTGAAGGACGCCGCGCTGCAGAGGCGCTTCGCGGACCTCGGCGCCACGGTGGTCGCCCCCAGCCTGCAGACCCCCGGGGCGCTCGGCAAGCACCTGAAGGCCGAGATCGACACGTGGGCGCCGATCATCAAGAAGGCGGGCGTGCACGCCGATCGAGCGTCGCCGCACGAGACCGGGCCGCGCCCCCGCGCGCGGCACGCCCGAGCCCGGCCGAGCGCCGGGCTCGTCGTTTCCGGGGCGCGCGTGGCGCGTGTGCGGACGGCCGGCGCGCCGCCGAACTGCGCTAGAGTCGCGGCCCATGGATGCCCGACGCCTGCTCCTCGACAGCTTCCGCGCAGCGGTCGATGCCGCCGATCCCCTGAGGATCGTGGCCGGCCACCTGCCCGAGCCGCCCGATCCGTCGCTCGGCCGCACGCTGGTCGTCGGTGCGGGCAAGGCGGCCGCGTCGATGGCCCGCGCGGTCGAGCTCGCATGGCCCGCGGGCGCGCCGCTCGACGGGCTGGTGATCACGCGCTACGCGCACGGCCTGCCGACCGAGCGGCTGCGCGTCGTCGAGGCGGGGCATCCGGTGCCCGACGAGTCGGGCGAGCGCGCGGCCGGCGAGATCCTCGCGGCCGCGACCGCGCTCGGTCCGGACGACCTGCTGCTCGCGCTGGTGTCGGGCGGCGGCTCGAGCCTGCTGTCGCTGCCGGTCGAGGCGGTGCCGATGGCCGACCTGAAGGCGGTGACGCGGGCGCTGCTCGCGAGCGGCGCGCCGATCCAGGAAATGAACGTGGTGCGCAAGCACCTGTCCCGCATCCAGGGCGGGCGGCTCGCGCAGGCGACCCGGGCGCGCGTGCGCGCGCTCATCGTGTCGGACGTCGCCGGCGACGACCCGTCGGCGATCGCCTCGGGGCCGTGCTCGCCCGATCCGAGCACCTACGCCGACGCGATCGGTGTGCTGGCGCGCTGGGGCGTGACGCCGCCGGCGAGCGTCGCCGCGCACCTCGCGCGCGGCGCCCGGGGCGAGGTCGCCGAGACGCCGAAGCCGGGCGATGCGCTGTTCGCGCGCGTCGACGGTCGGATGATCGCGACCGCGCACGGCAGCCTCGAAGCGGGCGCGAAGGTCTTCGAGGCCGCGGGCGTGCGCGCCGTGATCCTGGGCGACACCGTCACCGGCGAGGCGCGCGACGTCGCGCAGGTGATGGCCGCGCTGGTCCGCGAGATCCGCGGCCACGGCGGGCCGTTCGCGCCGCCGGTCGCGCTGGTCTCGGGCGGCGAGTGCACCGTCACGCTGCGCGGCACGGGGCGCGGCGGTCGCTGCTCGGAGTTCCTGCTCGCGCTGACCAAGGAGCTCGGCGGGATGGCCGGCGTGTCGGCGATCGCGGCCGACACCGACGGTATCGACGGCGTCGAGTCGAACGCGGGTGCGGTGATGACCGCGGACACCGCGGCGCGTGCGGCCGGGCTCGGCCTCGATGCGCGGCGCAGTCTCGACGACAACGACGGCTGGGGCTTCTTCTCGGCGCTCGGCGACCTGGTCGTCACCGGGCCGACGCGCACCAACGTCAACGACTACCGCGCGATCCTCGTCGCCTGAGGCCGTGACCGTGACCGGCGCCGCGCCGCACCTGGTCGCCTGCGTCGCGTCGCACGGCTGGGGGCACCTGTCGCAGACGGTCCCGATCGTCGCGGCGCTGCGCGCGAGGCGGCCGGCGCTGCGCACGACCGTGCGCACCGGGCTGCCCGCGCCGCTGGTGCGCGCGCGCTTCGCGGCGGCGGGGCTGCCGGAGCCCGCAGTCGAGGCCGACGACACCGAGTTCGGCTTCGCGATGCGCGACGCGCTGACGATCGACGACGACGCGAGTCTGGCGCGGTACGGCGCGCTTCACGCGACGCGCGACGCGCGGCTCGATGCCGAGCGCGACGCGCTGCGCGCGCTCGCGCCCGACGCGGTGCTCGCCAACGTCGGCTGGCTGCCGATCGCGGCGGCCGCGTCGCTCCGCGTGCCGGTCTTCGGCGCGTGCTCGCTCAACTGGGCCGACCTGCTCGAAGCCCGGTATCCGGCCCGCACCGATGTCGCGCCGATCGTCGCGTGGATGCGCGACGCCTACCGGCGCGCCGATGCGCTGTTCGCGCTCGAGCCGGGTATGCCTTTCGACGCCTATCCGAACCGCGTGCGCGTCGCCCCGCTCGCGCGCGTCGGCACCGCGCGCCGCGATGCGCTGCAGGCAGCGCTCGGTGCGCCGCCGGACGGACGGGTGATGCTGGTCGCGTTCGGCGGCATCCCGATGGCGATCGACACGCGGGCCTGGCGGCTGCCGCCGGGCTGGCACGCGGTCGCGTCGTTCGACGGCGCGCACGACGCCGCGACCGTACGGCGCTTCGAGACGCTCGGCTGGCCGTATGCCGACCTGCTCGCCTCGGTCGACGTGCTGGTCGCCAAGCCCGGCTACGGGACCTTCGCCGAGGCCGGCTTCGCGGGGCGCGACACGCTGGTCGTGCCGCGCGACGACTGGCCCGAGTCGCCGTACCTCGTCGATTGGCTCGGCCGGCATGCGCGCGTCGCGCGCCTCGGGCTCGACGCGCTGCGCGCCGGTCGCTTCGAGGATGCGCTCGCCGCGCTCGCGGCGCAGCCGGCGCGACCCGCCGCGCGGGGCGACGGCGCCGCGCAGATCGCCGAGGCGATCCACGCGCGGCTCGGCGGCTGACGCGGGTCAGTCCGCGCGGAACTGGTGGGCGAACGGGCGGCTGACCTCGAAGCGCTCCGGGCGCGAGCGCAGGTGCACGACCAGCTTGCCCGTCAGCGTGCGGGTGGTGCGCGCGATCTCGCGCGCGCGGACCACCGTGCCGCGGTGGATCTGCCAGAACTCGTCGGCCGGCAGCCGCTCGAGCACCTCCTTGAGCGGCATCCGGATCAGCGCCTCGCCGTCGCGCGTCAGCACGCGCAGGTACTTGTCCGCGGCCTCGAACGCGACCACCTCGTCGATCGGGATCAGCCGCACCTCGTCGCGCAGCGACGCACGCAGCCAGCGCAGCGGCTCGGGGCCCGCGGGTCGGGCCCCGGCGAACTCGACGAGGCGGCGCAGCGTGTCGGCGTCGAGTACGGGTGCAGCGCCGGCGGGCGCGGCGGCGCGATCGTGGAGCCGCGCGCGCAATCGCTCCACGGTGCGCGCGAGCCGGTCCGCGTCGAGCGGCTTGAGCAGGTAGTCGACCGCCTCGCGGTCGAACGCGTCGAGCGCGTGCTCGTCGTAGGCGGTGACGAACACCCAGAGCGGCGCTTCGCCGCCGTCGGCGGACGCCTCGCTCGCGACCTGAAGGCCACTGCGGCCAGGCATCCGGATGTCGAGGAACGCGACGTCCGGGCGCTCGCGCCGGATCGCCTCGAGCGCGGCGTCGCCGTCGGCGCAGGCGGCGACCACCTCGAGCGCGGGCCAGGCGTCGGCGAGCGCGGCGGCGAGCGCGTCGCGCAGCAGCGGCTCATCGTCGGCGAGGACCGCGCGAACCGCGCTCATGCCGCGGCCTCGCGGGGTGCGGGCATCGACGGCAGCACCAGCCGCGCGACCGTGCCGCTCGGCGCGTTCTCGCGCAGCGCGACCCGCGCCCCGGGCCCGTAGATCGCGCGCAGCCGCTCGGCGAGGTTCGCGAGGCCGGTGCCCGACTCGGCGGACGGGGCGACGCCGCCCGTGAGGTCGAGCCCGCGGCCGGTGTCGGCGACCTCGACCACCAGCGCGCCGTCGTCGTCGCGGCGCGCACGGACCTCGATCGCGCCGCCACCCGCGGCCGGCTCGATGCCGTGCTTGACCGCGTTCTCGACGAGTGGCTGCACCAGCATCGGTGCCAAGGTCGCAGCACGCAGCGCGTCGGGCACGTCGAAGCGCCACTGCAGCCGTTCGCCGAGACGGCGCTTCATGATCGCGAGCAGCGACGCGGTGACGTCGAGCTCCTCGCCGAGCGTCGTCGTCTCGGCGCGCGCGTGGCGCAGCGTCGCGCGCAGGTGCCGCGCGAGGTCGTCGACCAGCGCGCGCGCGGCGGCCGGGTCGCGGTCGATCAGCGCCGACACGTTCGCGAGGGTGTTGAACAGGAAGTGCGGCTCGACCTGCGCGCGCAGCGCCTGCAGTTGCGCCTGCGCGGCGCTGCGCTCGGCGGCGATCGCGCGCCAGCCCTCGGACTCGGCGCGGGTGCGCGCGTGGCGCAGACGCTCGCGGCTGTAGACCACGGCGCTGCCGGCGATCGCGATCGACAGCGAGAAGACCGCGGTGCGCAGCGACAGCAGGCCCTGGGACGGCGCGTTCGACTCCGGGAACCAGAGCCCGGTGGCCAGCGACGCGAGCAGCATGCCGAGCGGCACGCCGACCGCGATCGCGACGCCGAACAGGGGCAGCGCGACCCGCGGGTCGCCCTTGGCGCGCTCGACCCAGGGGACGACGCTCCAGCAGCATCCCGCGATGGTCAGGCCGATCGCCTGCGACTGCATCAGGTTCTCGAGGAAATCGCGCTGGCGTCCCGACACCGTCAGCGCGATCGCGATCACGGTGTTGAGGGCGAGGACGCCCAGGACGGCGAGGACGACGCGGCGGCTCATCGGGCGGACTCCGGCGGCGATCATCGCATGCCCCGCGGCTCAGCCGGCGACCGCCGCGACCGCGGCCGCCAGCCACGCGCCGAGCGTACGGCCCGGCAGCACGGTGAAGATTCCTGCGATCGCCAGTCCGGCGAACGAGCCGGTCATCGCCCGGCGGTGCAGCCCGACGTCGCCCGCGCGGATCGCCGCGATCGCCCGCGCGAGCTGGTACAGCACGAACGCCGAAAGCAGGTGGATCGGGCCGAAGCGGCCGAGCGGCGTGTCCACCGACAGCACCTTCGCCTCGATCGCGAACGAGCCGGCCGCGGTCACCGCCATCGCGAGCGCCCAGGCGCGGCCGGCGAGCCGGTGCATGGGCGTACCCTTGCGGGCGAGCAGCACCCACGCACCGAGCGCGAGCGCGAGCGACGCTGCAATCACGTGGACCGCGATCGCGGGCTGGAGGATCTGGGCCTGGACGGGGTTCATGGCAGCGGGTGCCCTGGAGCGGTTCGGATGGCCGGATCCTCGCGGCGCGCCGGGCCGCTTGCCAGCGGCGTGCGACGGAACGACGCGGCGACGGCGCGAACCGACGCCGGACAGGACCGGCAGAGACCCGTACGACGGCCCCCCTGCGCTGCCGGAAGGGGCCGGGCACCGGCCGCCATGGGACAATCGCTGCCTCTCCCGACCGCCGCCCTCCATGGACACGCTGACGCTGACCCGCCCCGACGACTGGCACCTGCACCTGCGCGACGGCGAGGCGCTTCGCGCGGTCGTCGCGGCCACCGCCCGCCAGTTCGCGCGGGCGATCGTGATGCCGAACCTGAAGCCGCCGGTGACCACCGTCGCGCAGGCGACCGCCTATCGCGACCGGATCCTCGCGGCACTGCGCGAGACCGCGGGCGATGAGCCCGCGTGCAGCGGCTTCGAGCCGCTGATGACGCTTTACCTGACCGACCGCACGCCGCCGGACGAGGTACGACGCGCCCGCGAGTCCGGCGTCGTGCACGCGGTCAAGCTGTACCCGGCCGGCGCGACGACCAACTCCGACGCCGGCGTCACCTCGATGGCCGCGGTCCGCGCGACGCTCGAGGCGATGCAGGCGGTGGACCTGCCGCTGCTGATCCACGGCGAGGTGGTCGACCCCGGCGTCGACGTGTTCGACCGCGAGAAGGTGTTCATCGACACCGTGCTCGAGTCGCTGCGCCGCGACTTCCCGGCGCTGCGGATCGTGTTCGAGCACATCACGACGCGCGAGGCCGCGCAGTGGGTCGCGGCCGCGCCCGCCGCGACCACCGGCGCGACGATCACCGCCCATCACCTGCTGTACGAGCGCAACGCGCTCTTCAAGGGCGGCATCCGCCCGCACTGGTACTGCCTGCCGGTGCTCAAGCGCGAGACGCACCGGCGAGCGCTGCTCGACGCGGCGACGTCGGGCGATCCGCGCTTCTTCCTCGGCACCGACAGCGCGCCGCACGCCAGGCACCTGAAGGAGATGGCCTGCGGCTGCGCCGGGTGCTACACGGCGCCGCACGCGATCGAGCTGTACGCGGCGGCGTTCGACTCGGTCGGGCGGCTGGACCGGCTCGAGGGTTTCGCGAGTCACCATGGGCCGGACTTCTACCGTCTGTCGCGCAACGCGCAGCGGGTCACGGTCCGCCGCGAGACCTGGACGGTGCCCGAGGCGCTGCCGTTCGGCGCCGGGTCGATCGTGCCGCTGGCCGCCGGCGAGCCGCTGGGCTGGCGGCTCGCCTCCTGACCGCGGTGGCCGGGGACGGGCGCGACGCGGCGTCCGTGCCGCAGGCCCGGCACGCCAGGCCGCCCGGAGCACCCTGGCAGGATCCGTTCGTGCCGCCCTGGCTCGCGCCGCATGCGTCGCGCCTCGCCACGCTCGCACCGATGCCGCCGGCGGCTCGGCTCGATGCGCTGAACGCCTGGGCGCGCGAGCGCGGCCTCGCGAGCGGCTCGGGCCGGCCGCTGCGCTTCGTGGCCGATGCCGAAGGCGGCAGTGCGGGGCGCGTGCGCGCTGCGGGTCGCGTTGCCTACGAAGCGCGGATCTTCGCCGACGGCGAGGTCGCCACCCGCGTCGACGGGCCCGGTGCGCGCCACGACCTCCACAACGCGCTCGCGTGGCTCGCGTGGCCGCGTGCCAAGGCTCGGCTCAACGCGCTGCATGCCGAAGCCCTCGCCGAAGCCGGCCCAGGCGCGCCGCGCGGCCCGTTGCGCGACGCTGCGACGCTGTTCGACGAGAACGCGGCGCTGTGGGTCGGTACCGACGCATCGCTCGAGGCGATGCTGCGCGCATTCGACTGGCAGGCGCTCTTCGTCGCGTACCGTGCGCGGCTCGCCGGGGCGGTGCGCGTGCACGCGTTCGGCCACGCGCTGCTCGAGAAGCTCGACGCGCCGTTCAAGGCGATCACCGCGCACGCGTGGCCGCTGCGGCTGGCGCCCGACACGCCGGCCGACGCGCTCGACGCGGCGCTCGCCGCCTCGCTCGAGCCCAGGATGCTCGATGCTCGCGCGTTCTGCCCGCTGCCGGTGATGGGCCTGCCGGACTGGTGCGAGGCCAATGCGGACCCCGGGTTCTACAATGACGCTGCGGTGTTCCGGCCCGGACGGCTGCGCGCCGCGCCGCGCCGCGGCCCTGGCTGACGCGCCACCCCACGGACCCGACACCGACATGGAGACACGATGGAGATGCTGATCACCGGCGGCGCCGGCTTCCTCGGCCAGCAGCTGATCGCGCGCCTGCTCGCGCAGCGCACGCTGCGGCTGCACGACGCGGGCGGCGGGCGCGACGAGACCGTCGACCGGATCGTCTGCTTCGACCAGGGCGAGGGCGCGATCCGCGACGCGCGCGTGCGCAACGTCGCCGGCGACATCTCCGACCCCGCGCAGGTCCGCGCGCTGGTCTCGAAGGACACCGGCGCGGTCGTGCACCTCGCGGCCGTCGTCAGCGGCACCGCCGAGGCCGACTTCGACCTCGGCATGCGCGTGAACCTCGACGGCACGCGACACCTGCTCGAGGCGTGCCGCGCGCTCGGCACGCAGCCGCGGCTGCTGTTCTCGAGCTCGATCGCGGTGTTCGGCGGCGCGCTGCCGCCGGTGGTCGCCGACGCGACGACGCCGACGCCGCAGGGCTCCTACGGCACCCAGAAGCTGATCGGCGAGCTCCTCGTGCAGGACTGCACGCGCAAGGGCTTCATCGACGGTCGCGCGGTCCGCGTGCCGACGGTCGTCGTGCGGCCGGGCCGCCCGAACGGCGCGGCCTCGGGCTTCGCCTCGGGCATCATCCGCGAGCCGCTTGCCGGCGTCGATGCCCCGCTGCCGGTGCCGCCCGAGACCGAGATGTGGGTCGCCTCGCCGCGCGCGGTCGTCGGCATGCTGCTGCACGCGATCGCGCTGTCGCCCGCCGACTGGGGCTGGCATCGCAGCCTGAACCTGCCGGGCCTCACCGTGTCGATGCACGAGGAAATCGCCGCGCTGCGCGCGGTCGCCGGCGACGCGGTCGTCGCGCGGATCAGGCCGGCGCTCGACGAGAGCGTGATGCGGCTGGTGCGCACCTGGGCCGCGCGCTTCGACACCGCGCGCGCGTCGTCGATGGGCTTCGTCGCCGACGCCGACTTCTCCTCGATCGTGCGCGCCTACGTCGAGGACAACCCGCAGGCGATCGCGCGCGGCTGAGCGCGCGACCGGCCCCCGCGGGCACCTGCGCGCGTCAGCGCGCGAGGTAGCCGCCGTCGACCGCGTAGTACGCGCCGTTGACGAACGACGCGCGGTCCGAGGAGAGCCACGCGACCAATTCGGCGACCTCCTCGGGCCGCCCGAGCCGGGCCGCGGGATGCAGCGCCTCGAGCGCCTGCCGCGCCGCCGGGTCGCTCTCCATCGCCGCGATCATCGGCGTGTGGATGAACGCCGGCCCGACCGCGTTCGCGCGCAGCCCGCGCGCCGCGTAGTCGAGTGCCGCGACCTTGGTGAGCCCGACCACGCCGTGCTTCGCCGCGGTGTATGCCGGCGCGCCGGCGAACCCCACCGAGCCGAGGATCGACGCGATGTTGACGATCGCGCCGCCGCCGGTCGCGAGCATCGCCGGGATCTGGTGCTTCATGCACAGGAACACGCCGGTGAGGTTCACCGCCAGCACCCGCTGCCACGCGTCGGTCGCATAGTCGGCGACCGGGGCGAGCGCGCCGGCGATGCCCGCGTTGTTGCATGCGGCGTCGAGCCGGCCGAACCGCTCGACGCTCCTCGCGACGAGCGCCGCGCAGTCTGTCTCGCGGGCGACGTCGGCTGCGACGAAGATCGCCTCGGCGCCGGCCGCGCGAGCCATGACGACGGTCTCCTCTCCGCTGGCCGCGGCCGACGCGAGGTCCGACACCACCACGCGCGCGCCGTCGCGGGCCCACGCGAGCGCGATCGCACGGCCGATGCCGGACGCCGCACCGGTCACCACGCACACCTTGCCTTCGAGCATCGGAGCCTCCCGCCGATCGTCGATGCGACGATCGGACCACGGCTCGCGCGGCGCCGGGTTGACGCCGGTCAGACGAGCACGCGTGACCGACGACCTCGGTGCGCGTCCGCGCGCTACCGCGCAGGAGCACGGCGCGCGGCGCGCTGGGCGGCCGCCGAGCGCGTCGACACCGGCGTCATCGCCGGCGCCGCCGAGGCCACGGCGGTAGCCCGCGCGGGGGGCACGCCGATCGTGAAGGTCTGCAGCGAGTCGGGCTGCTCGGCGACGCGCACCGTGACCGTCAGCTCGGGCGCGTCGACCGTCTCGCGCGAGCGCAGGTAGACGACGTTGCGCCGAAGCGGCTTCGCGAACGAGAAGCCGGCCGGATCGGGCGCCGTCCAGCCGTCGGGTGCCTTCACCGACACCACCTCGAAGCGCGAGACCGACACGCGCTCGCCCGGGGACGAGCCGTAGGGCAGTGCGAGCGCGAGGCGCTGGCCGCGCTGCGACATCACGCTCGGGTCGCCGAGGTCGATCGTCGCGGGCTGGGCGGCCGCCAGGCCGGGCGCGGCGAGGGCCAGCGCGATGGCGGCGGCGGCGAGCGGGCGGCGGACGTGGCGGCGGATGGGGCTGGATCGGGTCATGCGGCGACTCCGGTGGGCGCGCGGCGCGCGGCGCGGGCGGTACACGTTCGAGGGTAGGGGGCCGGCGAGCCCCGGGCGAGGCCGCGCCGCCGGCCGGACGCCGCCCGTCTCCGAGCGGATAGAATCGTTGCCGGAGCGGGTCGGACGGTCGCCGGGGCAGCGATGCCCGGGAGGAAGGTCCGGACTCCAGAGGGCAGGGTGCTGGCTAGCGGCCAGGCGCAGCAAGCGGGTTCTCCGGAGCCCGCCCAAGGCGACGGACAGTGGCACAGAGAACAGACCGCCGACGTGGCCGCGAAAGTGGCTGCGGGCAAGGGTGAAACGGTGGGGTAAGAGCCCACCGCGTTCCCGGTGACGGGAACGGCACGCCAAACCCCACCCGGAGCAACGCCGAATAGGCACGCATGCGGCTCCCGCCGCGACGGACGCCCCTCCGTGCGTGCGGGTTGGTGGCTCGAGCCCCCGGGTGACCGGGGGCCTAGACGAATGATCGTCACGCCGGGAAACCGGCGCACAGAATCCGGCCTACAGACCCGCTCCATCCTCATGCGCGACCTGAGCAGTATCGAATAAGATACTGATTCCGCTCGCTTTCGCGCGTCATGCTGGATATGTATCCAGATATGAAAAAGCGCGGCTAAGTGCTTGTACCGATTGAAGAAAAGCGGTGGCAACTTGACCGGGGTTCCTCTTTTCCGTACAGTGGGAAAAGGTGCAGAAAAGTGGTCCGAAGTGGGAGATCGGTGCCGGTTGGGCGCAGATCGAGTCTTCCTCGGGCGAATCGGACAAGGTAGGGGATGTTCCAGGGGCGATCCGGTCTGGCGCTGGACGCGAAGGGCCGCATGTCGGTCCCGGCGCGGCATCGCGACGCCCTGACGCTGCAGTGCGAGGGGCGGCTGACGCTGACCCGGCACCCCGACGGCTGCCTCCTCCTCTATCCCCGACCCGTCTGGGAGACGGTCCGCGAGCGCATCTCGGCGCTGCCGATCGGCGCGAGCGCCTGGAAACGGTTCTTCCTCGGCAACGCGATCGATGTCGAGCTGGACGGTTCCGGGCGCGTGCTGATCGCCCCCGAGTTGCGGCAGGTGGCCGGTCTCGAGAAGGACGTCGTGCTCCTCGGCATGGGCACCCACTTCGAGGTGTGGGACGCGGCCAGGCTGGCGGCGAAGGAAGACGAGGCGATCGCAGGCGGCATCCCCGACGCGCTGTCCGGCCTGTCGATCTGAGGCGAAGCGCCTTGGTCGACGCGGCAGTGCCCCGGGTCCACCGGCCGGTGATGCCTGAAGCGTGCGTCGAGGGGCTGGCGATCCGGACCGACGGCGTGTACGTGGACGGCACCTTCGGTCGGGGCGGCCATTCCGCCCTGATCCTGGCCCGGCTGGGATCGGGCGGGCGATTGCTGGCGATCGACCGGGACCCGGAGGCGGTCGCGGTCGGACGGGGGTGGAGGGATGGTCGGTTCTCGATCGAGCAGTCGCGGTTCTCCGACGTCGGCGCGGTGCTGGACGCGCACGGCATCGAGGGCGTCGACGGCGTGCTGCTCGATCTCGGCGTCTCGTCCCCGCAGCTCGACGACCCGGCGCGCGGCTTCAGCTTCCGCGCCGACGGGCCGCTCGACATGCGGATGGACCCGACGCGGGGGCTGTCCGCCCGTCAGTGGCTGCTGCAGGCATCGGATCGCGACATCGCGGAGGCGCTGAGGGACTATGGGGAAGAACGGTTTGCTGTTCCGATTGCAAAGGCGATTGCTGCTCGCTGCCGGGATGCCGGCGACGACGCGTTGCGCACCACCGGGGAGCTTGCCGCTGTCGTGGCGGGCGTCGTCCGCAGCCGGCAGAAGCGGCCGGAGGTGGGCAAGGACCCGGCCACACGCACCTTTCAGGCTCTACGGCTTCTCGTCAATCAAGAGCTTGAGGAACTCGCGCTCGTCCTCGATCGCGTCGTAGGCCGGCTGCACGTCGGTGGCCGGCTCGTCGTCCTCAGCTTCCACTCACTCGAAGATCGGATGGTCAAGCAGTTCGTCGCCCGCGAATCGGGCCGCCTGGCCCGGCGCGACCCGGTGACCGGCGTGCCCGTGCACGACTCGCCGCCGCGGCTGCGCGCGGTGTCGCGCACGCTGCCCGACGCCGCCGAGGTCGCCGCGAACCCGCGCGCGCGCTCGGCGGTGCTGCGCGTCTCCGAGAGGATCTGACCCCCATGACCAAGGTCAACGCGGTGCTGATCGCGGTCCTGATGACGTGCGCGCTGCTGCTCGTCACCTCGCAGCACCGCGCGCGCAAGGCGTTCATCGAGCTCGAGCGCGCGCAGGCGATGGCGCGCAAGCACGAGGTCCAGTGGAACCAGCTGCAGCTCGAGCAGACGCAGCTCGCCAAGCACTCCCGCATCGACGCGGTCGCGCGCAAGGACCTGCGGATGCTGCCGGTTGCGCCCGAGCGCACGCTCTACGTCGCCTCCCCGGCCGGCCGCGGCGCCGCCGACGCGGCCTCGGCGCCGCCCCTGCCGGTGGTGCCCGCGGTCGCCGCCGTGCGGGAGTTCCGCTGATGGCGCGTCCGGTCAAGCTGACGCGCAACGCGCTGCTGAGCACGAAGCTGCCGGCCTGGCGGTCGCGCTTCCTGCTCGGTCTGGTCGCCGTGGCGTTCGTCGCGCTCGGCCTGCGTGCGTTCTGGCTGCAGGCGCTGTCGAACGACTACCTGCAGAGGCAGGGCGCGGTGCGCTACGAGCGTACGCTCGAGATCCCGGCCAACCGCGGCAAGATCGTCGACCGCACCGGCACGATGCTCGCGTCGAGCCTGCCGGCCAAGGCGGTCTGGGCCGATCCGGACGACGTCGTCGCCTCGCCCGAGAAGCGCATGCAGCTCGCGCGCCTGCTCGGCATGGAGCCGCGCGAGCTCGAGCGCAAGCTCGCCGAGGAGAAGAACTACGTCTACCTGCGCAGGCAGGTCGAGGCCGACGTCGCGCAGAAGGTCGCGGAGCTGAAGATCCCCGGCATCCACCTGCGCGACGAGCGCAAGCGCCACTACCCCGAGGGCGAGACGGTCGCGCACATCGTCGGCTTCACGAACGTCGAGGATGTCGGGCAGGAGGGCTTCGAGCTGTCGCAGCAGCTGCGGCTCGCGGGCAAGCCGGGCAGTCGGCGTGTGATCAAGGACAACCTCGGCCGCGTGATCGAGCAGGTCGGCTCGGGCACCGAGCCGCAGGCCGGCGAGGACCTCGCGCTGTCGATCGACACGCGGATCCAGTTCCTCGCGTTCAACGCGCTGCGCGACACCGTGCGCGAGCACCGTGCGAAGGCCGGCGCGGCGGTCGTCGTCGACGTGAAGACCGGCGAGGTGCTGGCGCTCGCCAACTGGCCGACGTACAACCCGAACAATCGCCAGCAGCTGACCGGCGCGCAGCTGCGCAACCGCGCGATCACCGACACCTTCGAGCCGGGCTCGACGATGAAGGCGTTCTCGGTCGCGATGGCGCTCGAGGCGGGCAAGGTGCGGCCGCAGTCGGTCATCGACACCTCGCCGGGCAAGTTGACGATCGGCACCGCGACGATCGGCGACGCGCACCGCTACGGGCCGCTCACGGTCGAGCAGGTGCTGCAGAAGTCGTCGAACGTCGGCACGGTGAAGATGGCGCTCCAGCTGCCGCCGCAGAAGATGTGGGAGGGCTTCACCTCGCTCGGCTTCGGGCAGCCGCCGCACATCGGCTTTCCCGGCGCGGTCGCTGGCCGCGTGCGTCCGCACAAGACCTGGAAGCCGATCGAGCAGGCGACGATGTCGTACGGCCACGGCATCTCGGTGTCGCTGCTGCAGATGGCCCGCGCCTACACCGTGTTCGCGCGCGACGGCGAGCTGATCGCGCTCACGATGCTGCGCTCGGACTCGCCGGCGATCGGCGTGCCGGTGTTCAGGCCCGAGACCGCGACGTCGGTGCGCAAGATGCTCGAGATGGCCGCCGGCCCCCAGGGCACCGCGCCGCTCGCCCAGATCCCCGGCTACCGCGTCGGCGGCAAGACCGGCACCGCGCACAAGAACGAGAACGGCGTCTACCAGAACAGGTACGTCGCGTCCTTCGTCGGCCTCGCGCCGGTCTCGGCGCCGCGCGTCGTCGTCGCCGTGATGATCGACGAGCCGTCGGCGGGCAAGTACTACGGCGGCCAGGTCGCCGCGCCGCTGTTCGCGCGGATCGCCGGCGAGTCGCTGCGCGCGATGCGCGTACCACCCGATGCACCGTTCAACTCGGTGATCGTGCCGGCCGAGCCCGTGCGGGAGAGCCTGTGACCGACGCGATCGCGACCGCTGCCGACGTCGCGCGCTGGCTGCGCGGCACGATGCCCGCGGGCGGTGCGCTGGCCGCCGACAGCCGTCGCATCGGGCGCGGCGACGCGTTCTTCGCGTATCCGGGCGAGCGCGCCGACGGCCGCCGGCACGTCGCGCAGGCGCTCGAGCGCGGCGCGGCCGCGCTGGTCGTCGAGGCGGACTCTCAGGGCGAGTCCGGCTCCTCGCCCGCGATCGACGCCGCCGTGCCGCTGCGTCGCGTACCCGGCCTGAAGGCGCTCGCCGGCCCGATCGCCGACGCATTCCACGGCGCGCCGACCGCGCGGATGGACGTCGTCGCGGTGACCGGCACCAACGGCAAGACCAGCTGCAGCCAGTGGGTCGCGCAGGGGCTGCACGCGAGTGGCCGCCGCGCGGCGGTGGTCGGCACGCTCGGCGCGGGCCGCCTCGTCGACGGTCCCGCCGGCGAGCCGGCGTCGGTCGCGCTCGAGGACACCGGGCTCACCACGCCCGATGCGCTGTCGCTGCAGGCGCTCTTCGCGCGTTTCGCGGCCGACGGCGTCGGCGCGGTCGCGATCGAAGCCTCCTCGATCGGCCTGCACCAGCACCGGCTCGACGGCACGCGGATCGCGGTCGCCGCCTTCACCAACCTGACGCGCGACCACCTCGACTACCACGGCACGATGCAGGCGTACGCCGAGGCGAAGTCACGCCTCTTCGCCTGGCCCGGGCTGCGTGCCGCGGTCGTCAACCTCGACGACCCGTGGCATCCGACGATGCTCGCGCCGGTCGCACCGGGCGTGCAGCGGATCGGCTACCGGATCGAGGCGCAGGGCGCGATGCCGATCGAGGCCGGCGGCTCGCCCGCCTGCCACCTCGCCGCGGGCGAGGTCGACCGGCGGCTCGTCGCGACCTCGATCGATGCGGCCGCGCGGGGGATGCGGGTCGGTCTCGACGGGGACTGGGGCCGTGCGACGCTCGAGTCGCCGCTGCTCGGGCGCTTCAACGTCTCGAACCTGCTCGCGGTCGCCGGCTGCTGGCTCGCGCTCGGCCTGCCGTTCGACGCCGTCGTCGCGCGGCTCGCGGCGTTGCGGCCGGTGCCGGGGCGGCTGCAGGCGGTCGAGGCGCCGGCGAGCGGCGGTACGCCCGCGCCGCTCGCGGTCGTCGACTACGCGCACACGCCCGACGCGCTCGCCAACGCGCTCGACGCGCTGCGCCCGGTGGCGCGCGCGCGCGGCGGCCTGCTGTGGTGCGTGTTCGGCGCCGGCGGCGACCGCGACCCGGGCAAGCGCCCGCTGATGGGCGCGGTCGCGCAGCGCCTCGCCGACCGCGTCGTGCTGACCAGCGACAACCCGCGCGGCGAGCCGCCCGAGGCGATCCTCGACGCGGTCCAGGCCGGCCTGGACGCGGCGCCGGCGCTGCGCGACGCCGACCGCGCCCGCGCGATCGCCGAGACCGTCGCGCGCGCCGGCGACGCCGACGTCGTGCTGATCGCCGGCAAGGGCCACGAGCCCTACCAGGAGATCGAGGGCACGCGCCATCCGTTCCTCGACGCCGAGCACGCCGCGCGCGCGCTCGCGCGCCGCCGCCGCATGGAGGCCGCCGGTGCTTGAGCTGCGCCAGGCCTTCGGGTGGCTTTCGGGCGGCCGGCTGATCGCCGCCGACCCGGGCGAGCCGCCGCTGCGGCTGACCGGCGTGTCGACGGACACGCGCGCGGTGAAGCCGGGCGAGCTCTTCGTCGCGCTGCGTGGCGACAGCCACGACGCGCACGACTTCGTCGACCGCGCGCTCGCCGCGGGTGCGTCCGCGCTGATGATCGACCGCTGGACCCCGGCCTGCCGCGCGCCGCTGCTCTGGGTCGGCGACACGCGCCGCGGGCTGGGCGAGATCGCCGCCGGTTGGCGCCGCCGCTTCGAGCTGCCGGTGATCGCGGTCACCGGCAGCAACGGCAAGACGACGGTCAAGGAGATGATCGCGTCGGTGCTCGGCGCCTGGGTGGGCGAGGCCGCGCGGCTCGCGACCCGGGGCAACCTGAACAACGACGTCGGGGTGCCGCTCACCGTGCTGCGGCTCGACGCCACGCACCGCGCGGCGGTGATCGAGCTCGGCATGAACCGGCCTGGCGAGATCGCATGGCTCGCGCGGATCGCGCAGGCGCGGGTCGCGCTGGTCAACAACGCGCAGCGCGAGCACCAGGAGTTCCTCGGCAGCGTCGAGGCGACCGCGCGCGAGAACGGCGAGGCGATCGCGGCGCTGCCGGCCGACGGTGTCGCGGTGTTCCCGGGCGACGACGCGCACGCGCCGCTCTGGCACGCGCTCGCGGCCGGCCGTCGAACGCTCACCTTCGGCACGGACGCCGCGTGCGCCGTGCGCGCCGCGCCGGCCTCGCGGCCCGACGGCTTCGAGATGACGATCGAGGGCGTGCCGCTGCCGGTGTCGCTCGCGATCGACGGCGCGCACAACGTGCGCAACGCGCTCGCGGCGGCCGCCTGCTGCCAAGCGATCGGCGTGCCGGCGGCGACGATCGCCGCGGGCCTCGCGGTCTTCCGGCCCGCCTCGGGCCGGCTTCGCCGCATGACCGCGACCACCGGCGCCGCGGTGATCGACGACAGCTACAACGCGAATCCCGACTCGGTGCGGGCCGCGATCGACGTGCTCGCGCAGCACGCCGCGCCTCGGATCCTCGTGCTCGGCGACATGGCCGAGGTCGGCGACGAGGGCCCGGCGTTCCACGCCGAGGTCGGCGCGTACGCAAAGCAGTGCGGCATCGAGCGGCTGCTCGCGTTCGGCCCGGCGAGCGCCGCGACGGCGGCCGCGTTCGGCGACGGCGCCGAGCACCTCGCGACCATCGAGGACGCCTGCTGGCGTGCGACGAAGCTCGCGTCGGCGCAGGCGACGGTGCTGGTGAAGGGCTCGCGCTCGATGCGGATGGAGCGCGTGGTGCGGGCGCTCGCCGGGGCGGACGCGGGCGACGGAGGGCATCACTGATGCTGCTCGAGCTCGCCCAGTGGCTGTCGAAGGACTTCCGGTTCTTCACCGTCTTCAACTACATCACGCTGCGCGCGGTGCTGGCGACGCTGACCGCGCTGCTGATCGGCCTGGCGGCGGGCCCCTGGCTGATCCGCAAGCTCGCGCAGCTGAAGATCGGCCAGGCGGTGCGCACCGACGGGCCGCAGACGCACCTGACGAAGTCGGGCACGCCGACGATGGGCGGCGCGCTGATCCTGATCGGCATCGGCACGTCGACGCTGCTCTGGGCGGACCTCGGCAACCGCTTCGTGTGGGCGGTGCTGATCGTGACGCTGGGCTTCGGGTTGATCGGCTGGATCGACGACTACCGGAAGGTGGTGCACAAGAACCCGAAGGGCATGTCGGCGCGCGACAAGTTCTTCTGGCAGTCGCTGATCGGAGGCGTCGCCGCGGTCTACCTCGCGTTCGCGGTGCCGGCCGCCTCCAACCAGGAGGCGATCCAGCTGGTCGTCGAGTGGTTCGCGGGCGGCTTCCAGCTCAGCCTGCCGCCGCGGGCGGACCTGATCGTGCCGTTCTTCAAGACGGTGTCGTATCCGCTCGGCGTGTTCGGCTTCATCCTGCTGACCTACTTCGTGATCGTCGGCACGAGCAACGCGGTGAACCTGACCGACGGCGCCGATGGCCTCGCGATCCTGCCGGCGGTGCTCGTCGGCGCGGCGCTGGGCATCTTCGCGTACGTGACCGGCAACGCGGTGTTCTCGAAGTACCTGCTGATCCCGTACATCCCCGGCGCGGGCGAGCTCACGGTGTTCTGCGGCGCGATCGCGGGCGCGGGCCTCGCCTTCCTGTGGTTCAACGCCTACCCGGCGCAGGTGTTCATGGGCGACGTGGGCGCGCTCGCGCTCGGCGGCGCGCTCGGCACGGTCGCGGTGATCGTCCGGCAGGAGATCGTGCTGTTCATCATGGGCGGGGTGTTCGTCGCCGAGACCGTGTCGGTGATGATGCAGGTCGTCTGGTTCAAGTACACGAAGAAGCGCTTCGGCGTCGGCCGGCGCATCTTCAGGATGGCGCCGCTGCACCACCACTTCGAGGTGGGCGGCGTCAAGGAGTCCCAGGTCGTCGTCCGGTTCTGGATCGTGACGATGATGCTGGTGCTGTTCGGCCTGTCGTCGCTGAAGCTGCGGTGAGCGCGATGGACGAGAACGAACTCGACCCCGTCGACCCGCGGCCCGCGGACGCCGCCTCCGAAGCCGCCGAGCGTGCCGCGCTCGAGGCAGAGCGGCAGGCCGGGATCGAGCGCGCGCGCGCCCAGGCGCTCGCGCTCGCGCGGGCGCGCGCGGCGCTCGCCGGCCGGCGCGTGCTGGTCGCCGGGCTCGGCGAGTCGGGCTTCGCGATCGCGCGCTGGGCCGCGTCGAAGGGCGCGTCGGTGGTCGTCGCCGACAGCCGCGAGGCGCCCCCGCAGCTCGAGGCGCTGCGCACCGCCTGCCCGGAGGCGCGCTTCGTCGGTGGCGGCCTCGCGCCCGCGCTGCTCGACGGCGTCGACCTCGTCGGCTGGAGCCAGGGCCTGTCGCCGATCGTCGGCGCGGCCGCAGCGCTGCACGCGGCCGCGCTCGAGGCGGGCCTGCCGGTCTGGGGCGAGCTCGAGTTCTTCGCGCGCGAGATCGCGGTGCTGCGCGCCGAGGGCCGTGACACCCGGGTGGTCGCGATCACCGGTACCAACGGCAAGACGACCACCACGCGGCTGGTCGGCCACCTGTGCCGCGAGGCGGGCCTGCGCGTCGCGGTCTGCGGCAACATCAGCCCGGCTGCGCTCGACGCGCTGCGCGAGGCCGTCGAGCACGACGACCTGCCGCAGGTCTGGGTGATCGAGGCCGCGAGCTACCAGCTCTGGCTCGCCGAGAGCTTCGCGCCCGACTGCGCGACCGTGCTGAACGTGACCCAGGACCACCTCGACTGGCACGGCACGATGGTCGACTACCTCGCGGCGAAACAGCGCATCTATGCGCCGGGCACGGTGTGCGTCGTCAATCGCGACGATCCGCTGAGCGCGCCGGGCGCGACGCTGCCGGCCGACGGCACGGACGTCGGGGAGGAGGCCGCGGCCGCGCCGGGCGACGGGCTGCCCGAGGGCGCCTCGAAGGCCGAGCGGCTCGCCGCGCGCCGCGCGGCCGCGCGTGTGGCCAAGGCCGAGGCCGAGGCGAAGGCGGTCGCCGAGGCGGCGCGCGTCGTCTTGACGTTCGGCCTCGACGCGCCGACGGCCGCGCCCGGCTTCGGCATCGTGCGCGACGGCGGCCTCGCATGGCTCGCCGAGGCGGTGCCCGACGAGGACGCGATGCCGTCGGGCCGGCGCCGCCGCGCCGCCGCGGCGCCGTTCCGCGTCAAGCGCCTGATGCCGGCCGACGCGCTGCGGATCCGCGGCGCGCACAACCAGGCCAACGCGCTCGCCGCGCTCGCGCTCTCGCGCGCCGTCGGCGTGCCGATGGCCGCGATGCTGCACGGGCTGCGTGCCTTCCGGGGCGAGCCGCACCGCTGCGAGCTGGTCGCGCTGATCCGCGACGTCGAGTGGTACGACGACAGCAAGGGCACCAACGTCGGCGCGACCGTCGCCGCGCTGACCGGCCTGGGCAAGTCCGCGGTGCTGATCGCCGGCGGCGAAGGCAAGGGCCAGGACTTCTCGCCGCTCGCGCTGCCGGTCGCGGCGCACGCGGCCGCGGTGCTGCTGATCGGGCGCGACGCGCCGGCGATCCGCGCCGCGCTCGAGGAGAGCGGCGTGCCGCTCCTCGACTGCGCGAGCCTCGAGGAGGCGGTCGCCGAGGCGTCCCGGATCGCGAAGCCCGGCCAGGCGGTGCTGCTGTCGCCGGCCTGCGCGAGCTTCGACATGTTCCGCAACTACGGGCACCGCGCTCAGGTGTTCGTCGACGCGGTCCGCCGCGTCGCCGAGGAGGACGGGCAGCCGTGCTGAGCCTGCGCCTGCCCCGCCCCCGCGCCGCGCTCGGCGGCCGCGCCGGCCCGACCGGCGCGGTGCGCGAGTTCGATCTCGTCCTCGTCTGGGCTGCGGTCGTGCTGCTGCTGTTCGGCATGGTGATGGTCTACTCGGCGTCGATCGCGCTGCCCGATTCGGCGCGCTTCTCGTCGCTGCGCACCACGCACCACCTGACGCGCCACGCGTTCGCCCTCACGGTCGCCTTCGGCTGCGCGCTCTTCGCGTTCGCGATTCCGGTGCAGCGCTGGCAGAAGGCCGCGCCCTGGCTGTTCGTCTTCGGCCTCGTGCTGCTGATCCTGGTGTTGATCCCCGGCATCGGCAAGGTCGTGCTCGGCGCGCGCCGCTGGATCCCGCTCGGCCCGGTCAACCTGCAGCCGTCCGAGCTGATGAAGCTCTTCGTGATCCTGTACGCGGCGGACTATGCGGTGCGCAAGCAGGACTGGATGCACGAGGTCCGCAAGGGCTTCGTGCCGATGGCCCTGGCGGTCGCGCTGGTCGGCGCGCTGCTGCTGCTCGAGCCGGACCTGGGCGCCTTCATGGTGATCGCCGCGATCGCGATGGGGCTGCTGTTCCTCGGCGGCGTCAGCGTCAAGCTGTTCGCCGGGCTGTCGGCGACGATGGCGGTGCTGTTCGTGTCGATCATCTGGGCGTCGCCGTGGCGGCGCGAGCGGATCTTCGCGTACCTCGATCCGTTCGACGAGAAGAATGCGCTCGGCAAGGGCTACCAGCTGTCGCACTCGCTGATCGCCTTCGGTCGCGGCGAGTGGTTCGGCGTCGGGCTGGGCGGCAGCGTCGAGAAGTGGCACTACCTGCCGGAGGCGCACACCGACTTCCTGCTCGCGGTGATCGGCGAGGAGCTCGGCTTCGTCGGCGTGCTCGCGGTGATCGTTCTGTTCTTCTGGATCGTGCGGCGCTGCTTCGAGATCGGCCGGCAGGCGATCGCACTCGACCGGTTCTTCGCCGGGCTGGTCGCGCAGGGCGTCGGGCTGTGGATCGGCGTGCAGGCGTTCATCAACATGGGGGTGAACCTCGGCCTGCTGCCGACCAAGGGCCTGACGCTGCCGCTGATGAGCTACGGCGGCTCGGCGATCCTGGTCACCTGCGTCGCGCTCGCGATCGTGCTGCGGATCGACTGGGAGAGCCGCAAGATGATGAGGGGGGGCGAGGCCGGGGTTTCGAGCCGCACCGCGGCGAGCCGGTCGAGCGACGAGCGCTCGCAAGCGCGAGGCTGGAAATGAGCCGCACGCTCCTCGTCATGGCGGGCGGAACCGGCGGCCACGTGTTCCCGGGCCTGGCCGTCGCCGACGTGATGCGCCAGCGCGCCTGGAACGTCGTCTGGGTCGGCAACCCCGGCGGCATGGAAGCCACGCTGGTGCCCCGCCACGGCATCCCCATGAAGTGGGTGCGCTTCGGCGGCCTGCGCGGCAAGGGCCTCGCCACCAAGGCGATGCTGCCGCTGAACCTGTTGCGCGCGTTCCTCCAGAGCCTCGCGGTGCTGCGCGAGGTGCGACCGGCGGTCGTGCTCGGCATGGGCGGCTACGTCGCATTCCCGGCCGGCATGATGGCCGCGCTGACGCGCACGCCGCTGGTCGTGCACGAGCAGAACTCGATCGCGGGCCTGACCAACAAGGTGCTCGCCAGGGTCGCCGACCGCGTGCTGGTGGCGTTTCCCGATGCGATCCCCGGAGCCGCGTGGAGCGGCAACCCGGTGCGCGGCGACGTTGCCGCCCTGCCGCCGCCGGCGCAGCGCTACGCGGGCCGCAGCGGGCCGCTGCGGCTGCTGGTCGTCGGCGGCAGCCTGGGCGCGCAGGCGCTCAACGACGTGGTGCCCAGGGCGCTCGCGGCGCTGCCCGCCGCGCGCCGGCCGCGGGTCGTCCACCAGAGCGGCCGCGCGCACCTCGCCGCGCTGCAGGCGGCCTATCGCGACGCCGGCGTCGAGGCGGACGCGGTCGAGTTCATCGACGACATGGCGGCGGCTTACGCCGACGCCGACCTGGTGGTGTGCCGCGCCGGCGCGATGACGGTGTCCGAGGTGGCCGCCGCCGGGGTCGCGAGCCTGATGGTGCCGTTCCCGCACGCGGTCGACGACCACCAGACCACCAACGCGCGCTTCCTGTCCGAGCGGGGCGCGGCGCTCCTCGTGCCGCAGGCCGAGCTGACCGCCGAGGGCCTCGCCACGCGGCTCGACGGTCTGGACCGCGCCGCCCTGCTCGCGATCGCCGAGCGCGCCCGCGCGCTCGCGAAGCCCGACGCCGCCTCGCAGGTCGCCGACGCCTGCGAGGCGATCGCGCGCAAAGGGACGGCATGAAGCACAAGGTCAAGCACGTCCACTTCGTCGGCATCGGCGGCTCGGGCATGAGCGGGATCGCCGAGGTGCTGCTGAACCTCGGCTACCGGGTCAGCGGCTCCGACACCGCCGACAACGCGGCGACCCGCCGGCTGGTCGAGCTCGGCGCGACCGTGGTCCGCGGCCACGACGCGACGAACATCGCCGGTGCCGACTGCATCGTCACCTCGACCGCGGTGCGCGGCGACAACCCCGAAGTGACCGCGGCACGCGCGAGGCGCGTGCCGGTGGTGCCGCGCGCGCTGATGCTCGCCGAGCTGATGAAGCTCAAGCAGGGCGTCGCGATCGCCGGTACGCACGGCAAGACGACCACGACGAGCCTCGTCGCGTCGATCCTCGCGGCCGGCGGCCTGGACCCGACCTTCGTGATCGGCGGACGGCTCAACAGCGCCGGCGCGAACGCGAAGCTCGGCACCGGTGACTACATCGTCGTCGAGGCCGACGAGTCGGACGGCTCGTTCCTGAACCTCACGCCGATGATCGCGGTGATCACGAACATCGACGCCGACCACATGGAGACCTACGGTCACGACTTGGCGCGGCTGCGCCATGCGTTCGTCGAATTCACCTCGCGGCTGCCGTTCTACGGCGCGGCGGTGCTGTGCGTCGACGACAAGCACGTGCGCGAGATCATGCCCTTCGTCTCCAAGCCGACGATCACCTACGGGCTCGCGTCCGAGGCGCAGTTCCGCGCGGTCGACCCGGTCGCCGAGGACGGGCGGATGCGCTTCGTGCTGCACCGGGTCAACGGCACGGCGCGCGCACCGCTCGAGGTCACGGTCAACCTGCCGGGCCTGCACAACGTGCAGAACGCGCTCGCCGCGATCGCGGTCGCCGACGAGCTCGGCGTGTCCGATGAGGCCATCGTGCGCGCGCTCGCCGAGTTCCGCGGCGTCGGCCGCCGCTTCCAGCGCTGGGGCGAGCTGCCGGTGCCCGCCGCGCGGGGCGGCGGGCGCTTCACGCTGGTCGACGACTACGGCCACCACCCGGCCGAGATGGCCGCGACGATCGCCGCCGCGCGTGGCGCGTTCCCGGGGCGGCGCCTGGTGCTCGCGTTCCAGCCGCACCGCTACACCCGCACGCGCGACCTGTTCGAGGACTTCGTCAAGGTGCTGAACTCGGTCGACGCGCTGCTGCTCGCCGAGGTCTACGCCGCCGGCGAGGGCCCGATCGTCGCCGCCGACGGCCGCACGCTCGCGCGCGCGGTGCGCGTCGCCGGCAAGGTCGAGCCGGTCTTCGTCGAGGACGTCGGCACGATGCCCGAGACGATCCTCGACACCGTCCGCGACGGCGACGTGGTGATCACGATGGGCGCCGGCTCGATCGGCGGCGTCCCGGCACGTACCCAGGAGATCGCGAATGGCCCCACCTGAGTTCGGCAAGGTCGCGGTGCTGTACGGCGGGCGTTCGGCGGAGCGCGAGGTGTCGCTGATGTCCGGCTCGGGCGTGCTCGCCGCGCTGAAGGCGAAGGGCGTCGACGCGCATGGCTTCGACCCGGCCAAGCGGCCGATGGACGACCTGGTGCGCGAGGGTTTCGCGCGCGTGTTCATCGCGCTGCACGGCCGCTACGGCGAGGACGGCACGGTGCAGGGCGCGCTCGAGCTGCTCGGCCTGCCGTACACCGGCTCCGGCGTGATGGCCTCGGCGATCGCGATGGACAAGGTCTACACCAAGCGCATCTGGACGACGCACGGTCTGCCGACGCCGGGCTTCGCGCTCGCGCGCTCGGGCGAGGACGTGCGCGCGGCGACGAAGCGCTTCGGGCTGCCGCTCGCGGTCAAGCCCTCGCGCGAGGGCTCGACGATCGGCTTCACGAAGGTGGTCTCCGACGACCAGTGCGCGGCCGCCTACGAGATCGCGCGCCGGCACGACGACGACGTGCTGTGCGAGCAGTTCGTCGACGGCCGCGAGCTGACGGTCGCGATCCTCGGCAGCGGCGCCGCGGCGCGCGCGCTGCCGGTCATCGAGATCGTCGCGCCGGCCGGCAACTACGACTACCAGAACAAGTACTTCCGGGACGACACGCGCTACGTGTGCCCGGCGGAGCTGCCCGACTCGCTGTCGGCGCGGATCCGCGAGATCGCGCTCGCGTCGTTCCACGCGCTCGGCTGCGAGGGCTGGGCGCGCGCCGACGTGATGCTGCGGCGCGCGGACTCCGAGCCGTTCCTGCTCGAGATCAACACCTCGCCCGGCATGACCGGGCACTCGCTGGTGCCGATGGCGGCGAAGGCCGAGGGCATCTCCTACGAGGAACTGTGCGTGCGGATCCTGGAGACCGCGCGGCTCAAGGCGGGGGGTACCGCGAAGTGAACCCCTGGCACGATGTCCGGCTGCTGAACGCCGCCGCCAACGGCCTGATGGCCGCGGCGGGTGCGGCGCTGCTCGCCGGCGTCGCGGCGTGGCTGATCCAGCGGCCGGCGTTCGCGCTGCAGGCGGTCGTCGTGGAGCCGGCCTCGCTCGAACAGCCGCTGCAGCACGTGAACCGCGCGCTGCTTCGCTCGGCGGGCGCCGCGCGGCTCGAGGGCAACTTCTTCACCGTCGACCTGGGCGCGGTGCGCGAGTCGTTCGAGCAGGTGCCCTGGGTGCGCCGCGCGCAGGTGCGCCGCATCTGGCCGAACACGCTGCGGGTCGGCATCGAGGAGCACCAGCCGCTCGCGGTCTGGCAGGACGGCCGGCTCGTCAACCGGCAGGGCGAGCTCTTCGCGGCGAACGTCGGCGAGGCCGAGGCCGAGGGCGCGCTCCTCGAGTTCTCCGGCCCGCCCGGCAGCGAGGCCGAGGTCACGCGCCGCTGGCACGAGCTGCGCGAGCAGCTCGGCCCGCTCTCGATCGCGCCCGAGGCCCTGTCGCTGTCGCCGCGCTATGCGTGGTCGGCGCGGCTCGACAACGGCACCGTGCTGCTGCTCGGCCGGGAGCAGGGGCTGCCGATCGCCGAGCGGATCGCGCGCTGGGTCGCGCTGGCCCCCACGGTGCAGGCCCGGCTCAACCGCGAGATCGCGGCGGTCGACCTGCGCTACCCGAACGGATTCGCGATCCGCGCCCCCGGCGCGATCGACACCACGTCGTCCGAGCGGGGCGGCGCGCGCGCGGCCGCCGCCCGGGCCGCGTCCCCGAGCAGGCCCGCCCCCGCGCAGGCCGGGTCGACCATCTCCAAGCGTTCGCAATGACCAGAGACAGCAAGGACCTCATCGTCGGCCTCGACATCGGCACCTCGAAGGTGGTGGCCGTCGTCGCCGAGATGCAGCACGACGGGCGCTACGAGATCGTCGGGCTGGGACAGCACGAGTCCAAGGGCCTGAAGAAGGGCGTGGTGGTGAACATCGAGACCACGGTCGCCTCGATCCAGCAGGCGCTCGAGGAGGCCGAGCTGATGGCCGACTGCAAGATCCGCACGGTCTACACCGGGATCGCCGGCAGCCACATCCGCTCGTTCAACTCGATCGGCATGGTCGCGATCAAGGACAAGGAGGTCACCGACGCGGACGTCGCGCGTGTCATCGAGACCGCCAAGGCGGTCAACATCCCGACCGACCAGCAGATCCTGCACGTGCTGCCGCAGGAATTCATCATCGACGGCCAGGAGGACATCCGCGAGCCGATCGGCATGAGCGGCGTGCGCCTCGACGTCAAGGTCCACATCGTCACCGGCGCGGTGTCGGCCGCGCAGAACATCATCAAGTGCGTTCGCCGCTGCGGGCTCGAGGTGCAGGACCTGATCCTGCAACCGCTCGCCTCGAGCACCGCGGTGCTCACCCAGGACGAGAAGGAACTGGGCGTGGCGCTCGTCGACATCGGCGGCGGAACGACCGACATCGCGATCTTCACCGGCGGCAGCATCCGCCACACCGCGGTGATCCCGATCGCCGGCGACCAGATCACCAACGACGTCGCGATGGCGCTGCGCACGCCCACCCCCGACGCCGAGGAGATCAAGCTGCGCCACGGCATCGCCAAGCAGGTGCTCGCGAATCCGGCCGACAAGATCGAGGTGCCGGGCATCGGCGACCGCGGGCCGCGTTCGCTGTCGCGCCAGGCGCTCGCGGCGGTGATCGAGCCGCGCGTCGAGGAACTGTTCTCGCTGGTCCAGCAGGTGATCCGCGAGTCGGGCTACGAGGAACTGCTGTCCTCGGGCGTGGTCATCACCGGGGGCACCAGCATGCTGCCCGGCATGGCCGAGCTCGGCGAGGACATCTTCCTCAAGCCGGTGCGCATCGGCGTGCCGGAGTATGCGGGCGGGCTGGCCGACGTGGTCAGGACGCCCCGGTTCGCGACGGCGCTCGGGCTCCTCGAGGAGGCCAGGATGCAGCGCCTGCGCGGCCGCAAGGTCGCGGAGCAGTCGGGCTCGTTCAAGGAGACCCTGCGCCGCATGAAGGAGTGGTTCCTGGGGAACTTCTGAGCCCCGGGGCACCGCGTCGTCGTCCCTCGTTCTCTTGTCCGTCAGTCGTCAGTCGTCAGTCGTCAATCAGTCAGCGCAAGCGAAACAACTCGTTGGAGGCCCATCAGATGTCCAAGTTCGAAATGATCGAGTCCGAAGCCGACGGTGCCGTCATCAAGGTCGTCGGTGTCGGTGGTGCCGGCGGCAACGCCGTCAACCACATGATCAACCGCGGCGTGCAGGGGGTGGAGTTCATCACCGTCAACACCGACCGCCAGGCGCTCAAGCGTTCGCTCGCGCCGAGCATCATCCAGCTCGGCGACCAGGGCCTCGGCGCAGGTGCGAACCCGTCGGCCGGCCGCGCGGCCTGCGAGGCCGAGCGCGAGCAGGTCAAGGCGGCGCTCGCCGGCGCCAACATGGTGTTCATCACCGCAGGCATGGGCAAGGGCACCGGCACCGGCGCTTCGCCGGTCGTCGCCGCCGTCGCCAAGGAGATGGGCATCCTGACGGTCGGCGTCGTCACCAAGCCGTTCGACTTCGAGGGCCAGCGCAAGATGCGCGTCGCCGACGACGGCATCGAGTCGCTGGTCGAGCACGTCGACTCGCTGATCGTCGTGCTGAACCAGAAGCTGTTCGACGTGATGGACGAGGATGCGAGCCTCGAGGACGCGTTCCGCCGCGCCGACGACGTGCTGCACAACGCGGTCGCCGGCATCGCCGAGATCATCAACGTGCCCGGCCTGGTCAACGTCGACTTCGCCGACGTGCAGACGATCATGGGCGAGCAGGGCAAGGCGATGATGGGTATCGGCGAGGCATCGGGCCTCGACCGCGCGCGCCTCGCGGCCGAGCAGGCCGTCGCCTCCCCGCTTCTCGACGGCGTCGACCTGCAGGGTGCCCGCGGCGTGATCGTCAACATCACCGCGAGCCGCTCGCTGAAGCTGCGCGAGACCAACGAGGTGATCAACACGATCAAGCAGTTCTGCGCCGACGACGCGACGATCATCCACGGCACGGTCTACGAGGACGGCATGGGCGACGCGCTTCGCGTGACCGTCGTGGCCACCGGTATCGGCAAGACGGCCCGCAAGCCGCAGCTGGTGCAGCAGCCGTTCCGCGCGACCGGCACGCACGACGTGCAGCGCCACGCCGAGCCGGCGGGCTACAGCCAGCTCGAGACGCCGGCGGTCTGGCGCACCGCGCGAGGCAGCGCGTCGGCGCAGGTCGCGGCGCTCGAGGAGAAGGGCGTCGACCGTCTCGACATCCCGGCGTTCCTGCGCAAGCAGGCGGACTGAGGCGCGACGACGACGCGACGACCGACCGGACCGCGGGGGGCCTCCCGCGGTCCGGCCCGCCTCTCGGCACGCTTCGTCCCCCGGCGACGGGAGGGGCATTGCGCGACGCGACGAGCGGGTCCTGGGCACGCCCCGGGCCCGCTCGTCGCGGCGGGCTACAATCGATGCCGTTCCGGTTCGGCCGCCGAGCCGGACGCCGTCCACCGTCGAACAACCACAGGAGCCGCTCGCATGACCATCAAGATCGGAGACCGACTGCCCGAGGCCACGCTGACCGAATTCGTCGAGGTCGAGGGCAACGGCTGCAGCATCGGCCCCAACGCCTTCAAGGTGGCCGACCTGGTGAAGGGCAAGAAGATCGCGATCTTCGGCCTGCCCGGTGCCTTCACCCCGACCTGCTCGGCCAAGCACGTGCCGAGCTACGTGCAGCACTACGACGCGCTGAAGGCGAAGGGCGTCGACGAGATCTGGTGCGTGTCGGTCAACGATGCGTTCGTGATGGGCGCGTGGGGCCGCGACCAGAAGTCCGGGGGCAAGGTGCGGATGATGGGCGACGGCAGCGCCGAGTTCACCCAGAAGACCGGCCTCGTGCTCGACCTGACCGCGCGCGGCATGGGCGTGCGCTCGGACCGCTACTCGATGCTGGTCGAGGACGGCGTCGTGAAGCAGCTGAACCGCGAGCAGCCGGGCAAGTTCGAGGTCAGCGACGCGGCCACGATGCTCAAGCAGCTCTGAGCGGCCGGCCGGCGGAACGGGCACCCGCGTGCTGAGGCAACGGACGGTCAAGGCGCTGGTGCGCACCACGGGCGTCGGCCTGCACTCGGGGCAGGGCGTCGAGCTGGTGCTGCGCCCCGCCGCGCCCGACACCGGGATCGTGTTCCGCCGCACCGACCTCCCCGAGCCGGTCGAGATCCGAGCCGACGCGCAGCGGGTCAACGACACGCGGATGGCCTCGACGCTGACCGCCGAGTCCGATCCGTCGGTGAAGGTGGCCACCGTCGAGCACCTGATGTCGGCGCTCGCCGGGCTGGGCATCGACAACCTCTACGTCGACGTGACCGCCGCCGAGATCCCGATTCTCGACGGCTCGGCGGGCTCGTTCGTGTTCCTGCTGCAGTCGGTCGGCGTCGTCGAGCAGGCGGCGCCGAAGCGCTTCATCAGGGTGAAGCGGCCGGTCGAGGTCCGCGACGGCGACAAGTGGGCGCGACTCGCGCCGCACTTCGGCTTCAAGCTGCGCTTCTCGATCGACTTCGGCCACCCCGCGATCGACGCGACCGCGCAGGAGGTCGAGGTCGACTTCGCGAGCGACTCGTACGTCGCCGAGATCTCGCGCGCGCGCACCTTCGGCTTCATGCACGACGTCGAGGCGCTGCGGGCCCACGGCCTCGCGCAGGGTGGCAGCCTCGGCAACGCGATCGTGATGGACGAGTACCGCGTGCTGAACGCCGACGGGCTGCGCTCGCACGACGAGTTCGTCAAGCACAAGATCCTCGACGCCATCGGCGACCTGTACCTGGTCGGGCACCCGCTGCTCGCCGCCTACTCGGCGCACAAGTCCGGCCATGCGATGAACAACGCGCTGCTGCGCGCGCTGCTCGCCGACGCCGACGCGTGGGAGCTCGCGACCTTCACGCAGCGCCGCGAGGCGCCGCGGATGTTCGCGCGCGACTGGGTCCCGGCCTGAGCGACGTACCGTGCTGCTGCTGAGGACCGTCGCGATCCTGCTCGGCCTGGGCGTGGCGGTGTCCGCCGCGCTCTGGATCGTGACCGGCGAGCGCAGGTGGCTCGGCTGGTCGCTGAAGCTGGTGCGCGTCGGCGTCGTCGTCGGTCTGGTGTTCTTCGGCGTGCTGCTGCTGGAGCGGATCGCGTGAGCGGTCCGGCGCGCGCCGCGCCGCGATGAGCGGCCCCGCGCCGGGCGAGGCGCCGCCCGACCCGTCGGCCGCGGTCGGCGTCTGCACCACCTCCGAGGCCGCGCGACTGCTCGGCGTCTCCAACACCACCGTGCAGACCATGGTCGAGCGCGGCGAGCTGCACGCCTGGAAGACGCGCGGCGGCCACCGCCGGATCGCCCGCACCGCGATCGACGCACTGCGCGAGGCGCGCGCCGCCGGCGAGGCGGCGCGGCGCGTCGACGCGGCGGGCGTCGCGCTGCTCGCGGTCGAGCCCGATGCGGCCGCACGCCGCCGGCTCGAGGTCGCGGTCGCCGGCTGGAGCGAGCCGGTCCGCCTGCTGTGGGCGAACGACGCGTTCGATGCGCTCGTCGCGATCGAGCGCCACCGGCCCGACGTGCTGCTGACCGACCTGCGCGCGACGCCGATCGACGGCTTCGAGTTCCTGCGGCGGCTGCGCGCGGTGCCCGAGTTCCGCTCGGTCGCGGTCGTGGTCGCCACCGCGCTCGATGACACGGACCTCGCCGCGCACGGCGGTCTGCCGCCCGGCACCGCGCGCTGGGGCGCCCCGGTGCCGCTCGACACGCTCCGGGGATTCGTCGAAGCCTGCGCGATACGGAAGCGCCTCGCCGCATCCGGTGGCGGCGTGCGCTAGGAGCGGGCGCTCACCTCAGCGCGAGCCGCCGGCGCCGTGTCGGGCCGCGAATCGGCGCAGCGCGGCCTTCAGCCGGGGGTCGTCGACGCGCTCGGACAGCGCGGCGAAGCCGGCGGCGGCGTCCGGCGTCGGCGTGCCCTTGACGGTCCGCGGGGCCGGCGCGGCGACCGGACGGAACGAGGGCCTGAAGCGGATCGAGGCGACCTTCCAGCCCCGGCGGCCGAGCGCGGCCACGACCGTGGGCCCCATCTGCCGGATCTTGGCCGCGACCGCCGCGTGCGCGGCCCCGACGACCAGCACGTCGCGCTCGAGCGCGACCGCGGTCAGCACGAGGCCGGGCACGCATTCGCGCAGGTCAGCCTCGATCGCGGCCAGCCGCGCGGCCTGCTCGCCGAGGCGGGCGAAACCCGGCTCGGCCTGCAGCCAGTCGACAGCGTGGCGGGAGCGGCGTGACGGTTGCTTCATCGGTGCGGGGGTCACTGTAGCCGATCACGGCGCGCGCCCCGCCGACGGCCGTGCCGGGCGGGGCCGAGGCCCCCGGAGGGGCCCGGTGTCGCGTGCTAGACTCGACGATTGCCCACGAGTCCCTGTCGACGCCCGGGCACGGGAGGCGCGGCCACCGGCCGGCCGGCCCTCCACCGGGCGCGGACGCAGCGTTCCCATGATCCAGAAACTGCTGACCCGAATCTTCGGCAGCCGCAACGAGCGCCTGCTGAAGGACTACCGCAAGGTCGTCGAGCGGATCAACGCGCTCGAGCCCACGGTGTCGGCGCTGACCGACGAACAGCTCACCGGCCGAACCGCCGAGCTCAAGGCGCGCGTCGCGAACGGCGAGCCGCTGGACGCGGTGCTGCCCGAGGCGTTCGCCACCTGCCGGGAGGCCGCCAGGCGTGTGCTCGGCATGCGGCACTTCGACGTGCAGCTGATCGGCGGCATGGCGCTCAACGACGGCAAGATCGCCGAGATGCGCACCGGCGAGGGCAAGACGCTGATGGCGACGCTGCCCGCGTACCTGAATGCGCTCGCGGGCAAGGGCGTGCACGTCGTCACCGTCAACGACTACCTCGCGCAGCGCGACGCCGAGTGGATGGGCAAGCTCTACAACTTCCTCGGCCTGACCGTCGGCGTGAACATGTCGCAGATGCCGCACGCGCTCAAGAAGGAGGCGTACGCGGCCGACATCACCTACGGCACGAACAACGAGTACGGCTTCGACTACCTGCGCGACAACATGGTGTACGACGTCAAGGACCGCGTGCAGCGCGGCCTCTCGTACGCGATCGTCGACGAGGTGGACTCGATCCTGATCGACGAGGCCCGCACGCCGCTGATCATCTCGGGGCAGGCCGAGGACCACACCGAGCTGTACGTGCGGATGAACCAGGTCCCGCCGCTGCTCACCCCGATGGCGGCGGAGCCCAAGACGAACGAGCCCGATCCGCCCGGCGACTACTGGGTCGACCGCAAGTCGCACCAGGTGCACCTGTCGGAGGCCGGGCACGAGAAGGCCGAGCAGATCCTGACCCGCCTGGGCATCCTGCCCGAGGGTGCGAGCCTCTACGACGCGGCCAACATCCTGTCGATGCACCACCTGACGGTGGCGCTGCGCGCGCACACGCTGTTCTTCCGCGACCAGCAGTACGTCGTGCAAAACGGCGAGGTGATCATCGTCGACGAGTTCACCGGCCGGCTGATGGCCGGGCGCCGCTGGTCCGACGGCCTGCACCAGGCGGTCGAGGCGAAGGAGGGCGTGCAGATCCAGAGCGAGAACCAGACGCTCGCCTCGATCACGTTCCAGAACTACTTCCGCATGTACGGCAAGCTGTCCGGCATGACCGGCACGGCCGACACCGAGGCCTACGAGTTCCAGGAGATCTACGGCCTCGAGACGGTGATCATCCCGACGCACCGGCCGATGATCCGGCAGGACCGCCAGGACCAGGTGTTCCGCACCGCGAAGGAGAAGTACGACGCGATCCTCGCCGACATCCGCGACTGCCACGAGCGCGGCCAGCCGGTGCTGGTCGGCACCACCTCGATCGAGAACTCCGAGCTGCTGTCGGGCATGCTCGAGCAGGTCGGGCTGCCGCACAGCGTGCTGAACGCGAAGCAGCACGCGCAGGAGGCGCAGATCGTCGCCGAGGCCGGCCGCCCGAAGGCGATCACGATCGCGACCAACATGGCCGGCCGCGGCACCGACATCGTGCTCGGCGGCAACGCGGCCAAGCAGACCGACCAGCTGATGGCGCGCGAGGACCTCGACGAGGCCGCGAAGACGGCGCAGGCCGACGCGCTGCGCTCCGGCTGGCAGGCGCTGCACGACCAGGTCGTGGCCGCCGGCGGCCTGCACATCATCGGCACCGAGCGCCACGAGTCGCGCCGCATCGACAACCAGCTGCGCGGCCGCTCGGGCCGGCAGGGCGATCCGGGCTCGTCGCGCTTCTACCTGTCGATGGACGACCCGCTGCTCAAGATCTTCGCGGGCGACCGGCTCAAGTCGATCATGGACCGCCTGAAGCTGCCCGAGGGCGAGCCGATCGAGGCAGGCATGGTCACGCGTTCGATCGAGAGCGCGCAGCGCAAGGTCGAGGCGCGCAACTTCGACATCCGCAAGCAGCTGCTCGAATACGACGACGTCGCCAACGACCAGCGCAAGGTCGTCTACCAGCAGCGCAACGAGCTGCTCGAGAGCGTCGACACCGAGGCGCTGATCGCCGGCCTTCGCCAGGGCGTGTTCACCGAGCTGTTCCGCGCGCGCGTGCCGCAGGAGAGTGTCGAGGAGCAGTGGGACATCCCCGGGCTGCAGAAGGAGCTCGAGGACGACTGGGGCCTGAAGGTGCCGCTCGACGAGCTTGTCAGGGGCGAGGCGAGCGACGAGGAGATGCTGGCCGCGGTGCTGAAGGCGGCCGACGCGCACTACGGCGACAAGGTCGGGATGGTCGGCCGCGAGGGCTTCGCCGGGTTCGAGCGTTCGATCATGCTGCAGTCGATCGACCAGCGCTGGCGCGAGCACCTGTCGGCGCTCGACCACCTGCGCCAGGGCATCCACCTGCGCGGCTACGCGCAGAAGAACCCGAAGCAGGAGTACAAGCGCGAGTCGTTCGAGCTCTTCGAGTCGATGCTGCAGAGCATCCGCAACGAGGTCACGCGGATCCTGATGAACGTGCGCGTGCAGTCGGCCGAGGAGGCGCAGCAGGTCGAGCAGCAGGTCGAGGCACGCGCCGAGCAGTCGTTCGAGCAGGCGGCCTACACGCACTCCGAGTTCCCGGCCGCGCTGGACGCCGACCCCGAGTCGGTCGCGCTGGCGGTGCAGCAGGCGCCGGTATCGGCGGACGACGACAAGGAGGCGCCGTTCCGGCGCTTCGGCGCGAAGGTCGGCCGCAACGACCCGTGCCCTTGCGGTTCGGGCAAGAAGTACAAGCAGTGCCACGGGCGGCTCGGCTGAGCGCCGTCCCGCGCTGACGGCCGCGACCCCCGCGACCCCGGACCGACTCGCCGGGCTGCGCGCGGCCCGGGCAGTACAATCGCGTCTCCCCGCGCGCCCGGCGCGGGCCCGCCAGAGACCGCGATGCCCGTCAACCTCGCCGCTCCCGATCCAGCCCGCCTGTTCCCGGTCGCCGGTCTCGAGCTCGGCACCGCCCGCGCGGCGATCCGAAAGCCGAACCGCCGCGACGTGCTGCTGGTGCGCCTCGCCGAGGGGGCGAGCGTCGTCGGCGTGTTCACGCGCAACCGCTTCTGCGCGGCACCGGTCCAGGTGTGCCGCGAGCACCTCGCGGCGGGGGCCGGCGTGCGCGCGCTGGTGGTCAACACCGGCAACGCGAACGCCGGCACCGGCGAGTCCGGGCTCGCCAACGCGCGCCGCACCTGCGAGGCGGCCGGCGCGCTGCTGGGCGTGCCCGCGGCCGCGGTGCTGCCGTTCTCCACCGGCGTGATCCTCGAGCCCCTGCCGGTCGAGCGGCTCGTCGCAGGCCTGCCCGCGGCGCGCGACGACCTGCGCGCCGACCGCTGGGCCGAGGCCGCCGAGGCGATCATGACGACCGACACGCTGCCGAAGGCCGCGTCGCGGCGCGTCGTCGTCGACGGCCGCGCGGCGACGGTGACCGGCATCTCCAAGGGCGCCGGCATGATCCGCCCGAACATGGCGACGATGCTCGGCTTCGTCGCGACCGACGCGCGCGTACCGCAGGCGCTGCTGGCGCGCTGGGTGCGCGAGGCGGCCGACGCGAGCTTCAACCGGATCACGATCGACGGCGACACCTCGACCAACGATTCGTTCGTGCTGATCGCGACCGGAGCCGGCGAGGCCGCCGTCGCGGACGACGGGTCGACCGGCGCCGCGGCGCTCAGGGGCGCGATCGTCGAGGTCGCGCGAGAGCTCGCACAGGCGATCGTCCGCGACGGCGAGGGTGCGACCAAGTTCATCTCGATCGTCGTCGAGCGCGCCGGTACCCCGGCCGAGGCCGCGGCGGTCGCCTACGCGATCGCGCACTCGCCGCTGGTCAAGACCGCGTTCTTCGCGTCCGACCCGAACCTCGGCCGCATCCTCGCTGCGGTCGGCTACGCGGGCATCGACGACCTCGACCAGACCCTCATCGACCTCTACCTCGATGAGGTGCACGTCGCGACGCGCGGCGGGCGCCATCCGTCGTACCGCGAGGAGGACGGGCAGCGCGTGATGAAGCAGCGCGAGATCACCGTGCGCGTGGTGCTGAACCGCGGCGACGCGTCGACGACGGTCTGGACCTGCGACCTGTCGCACGACTACGTGTCGATCAACGCCGACTATCGTTCCTGACCGACCTCCGATGCTCTTCGACACCTCCACCCTGAAGCGCCTCGCCGAGCGCGCCGAGTCGCTGCTCACGCGCGTCGAGACGCTGCTGCCGAAGCGGGCCGAGCCCGACTGGAACGCCTCGGTCGCGTTCCGCTGGCGTCGCCGACCCACCGCATTCGGATGGCAGTCGTGGCTGCAGCCGGTGCGCCACCGCGCGACGATCGCCCTCGAGGACCTGCACAACATCGACGAGCCCAAGCGCCTGATCGAGCGCAACACGCGCCGCTTCGTGCAGGGACTGCCGGCCAACAACGTGCTGCTCACCGGCTCGCGCGGCACCGGCAAGAGCTCGCTGATCAAGGCGTGCCTCAACGCGCACGCGCACGAGGGCCTGCGGCTCATCGAGGTCGACAAGACCGACCTCGTCGACCTGCCCGACATCGTCGATCTGGTCGGCGACCGGCCCGAGAAGTTCATCGTCTACTGCGACGACCTGTCCTTCGAGGAAGGCGAGGCCGGCTACAAGGCGCTGAAGACTGCGCTCGACGGCTCGGTTGCCGCGGCCTCCGACAACGTGCTGATCTACGCGACCAGCAACCGCCGCCACCTGATGCCCGAGCGGATGAGCGAGAACCTCGCCGCGAAGCACACCGAGGACGGCGAGATCCACCCGGGCGAGACCTCCGAGGAGAAGATCTCGCTCTCGGAGCGCTTCGGGTTGTGGGTCGCGTTCTACCCGTTCCGGCAGGACGACTACCTCGCGGTGGTCGCGCACTGGCTGCGCCACTTCGGCTGCGACGACGCACAGGTCGAGGCCGCGCGCGCCGACGCGCTGCGCTGGGCGCTGGAGCGGGGCTCGCGTTCGGGGCGCGTCGCCTGGCAGTTCGCGCGCGACTGGGCGGGCGGACGGCCGGCGCCGAAGCGCGGCGCGGGGGCGAAGGCGGGCGGCCCGTCGAAGGCGAACGGTGCGTCGAAGGCGAACGGCGCGAAACGCGTGCCGGCGAAGCCCGCGACGAAGGCCGCCGCGTCGAAGCGGGGCGGGCGGGCCCGCGGGTGAGCGCCCCGGCGCCGCCGCGCGTCGTCGACGTCGCGGTCGGCGTCGTGCTGCGCGACGACGGCGCGGTGCTGATCGGCCAGAGGCCGGCCGGCAAGCCCTACGCGGGCTGGTGGGAGTTCCCCGGCGGCAAGCTCGAGGCCGGCGAGTCGGTCGCCGACGCGCTCGCGCGCGAGCTGCACGAGGAGCTCGGGCTCGACGTGCTCGACTCGACGCCCTGGGTGGTGCGCGGGCACGCGTATCCGCACGCGACGGTGCGCCTGTGGTTCCGCCGCGTGCGCCGCTGGCGCGGCGAGCCGCGCCCGCGCGAAGGGCAGGCGCTCGCGTGGCGGCCGGCCGGCGCGATCGACGTCGCGCCGCTGCTGCCCGCGTCGATCGCGCCGATCGGCTGGCTGCGGCTGCCGCCGACGTACGCGATCTCGTGTGCGGCGGAGCTCGGCGTCGACGCGTTCGAGCGCGCGCTCGGCCGTGCGCTCGACGCGCGCGAGGCCGCGGGCGCGCGCACGCCGCTGCTGCTGCAGCTGCGCGAGCCGGACCTGCCCGCGGGCGAGCTCGAGGCGCTGTTCGGCCGCCTGCGCGCGCTGCGCGAGCGGCGGCCGCTGCGCGTCGTCGTCAGCAGCCGGCATCCCGAATCGTTCGCGCGCGCGGTCGACGGCCTGCACCTCACCGCGCGCGACCTCGCGGCCGCGCGCGAGCGGCCGCGCGTGCGCTGGCTCGGCGCGTCGTGCCACGCGGGCGCGGAGCTCGCCGCGGCCGATGCGCTCGGCTGCGACTTCGCGGTGCTCGGTCCGGTGCGGCCCACCGCGAGCCACCCGGGGGCGCCCGGACTCGGATTCGACGGTTTCGCGCGCGAGGTCGCGGCGACGCCGATCCCGGTCTATGCACTCGGCGGGCTCGATGCCTCGGACCTCGGCGAAGCCGAGGCGGCGGGTGCGCACGGCGTCGCGTCGATGCGCGCCGCGTGGCGCTGACGCGCGCGGCCGGTCAGTCGTGCGGCGGGATGCGGGGCGCGGGCGACGCGCCCGGCTCCTCGGGATCGGGCGCGTCGCCCGGGATCACGTAGCCGTCGGTGGCCCACTGGCCGAGGTCGATCAGCTTGCAGCGCTCCGAGCAGAACGGGCGCCACCGGTTGGCCGGCGAGAACTCGGCCTTACGCCCGCACACGGGGCAGTCGACGATCGCGGTCATCGCGGCGGCATCGTGCGGCGCGTCGCGCCTACAGGTTGCAGAGCGAGAGCTCGAACTCGACGTTGCCCTCGTACGGCCGCGGACGCATGTCGCCGCCCTGCGACGTGAAGCGGATCCAGAGCATGTACTTGTTCGCCGAGATCTCGGGGATCGCGCCGCTCGCCGGGTCGACCCGGATCTGCAGCATCTGGTAGACCTTGCCCCCGAGCGTCTGCTGGTAGCTGCCCTGGTGCGTGGTGACGACCGCGCGCTGCGCGGACTCGCGCAGCAGCCGCAGCACGATCACCAGCGAGTCGCGCAGCGCGCGGAACGGCGCGGCCCAGGCCGAGATGTCGCGCAGCCGGGCCTCGGTCGGCCGGTTCAGCCACGCGTGGTACGAGGGCAGGTCGAATTCGCAGGTGCCGCCGGCGATGATCGCCCGGCTGCGGATGCTCATCAGCCACTCGTTGTCGCGCAGGTGCTGGCCGGTCTTGCCCGTGCCGGAGTTCAGCGCCTGCGCGGCGCCATCGATGTCGGCCAGCACCGCCTCGAGCGCCTCGAGCGAGACGTTCGGGTTGTCGCGGAACGCGATCAGCGTCTGGCGCTGGCGCTCGAGCTCCTGAAGCAGGTCGGACTTCAGGTCGGCGCGCGACGCGACCTCGAGGATCTCGAACAGCGTCGTCAGCGCGACGTGGTGCTCGAGCGGACCCGCCTGGCCGGCGAAGTGGTCGAACCGCACGAACAGGTCCTCGAGCCTCAGCAGCGTGCGGATCCGTTCGTTGAGCGGGTATTCGTAGAGAGTCAACGGAGGGCGAGTCCCGGGCGGGTCCCGGACGGGACGACGTCGACGCACGAGGCGATCGACCCATTTTGGCTCATTCGTCCGACCTTGACAAACCGACGTAGGCCGCGTGGAGCCGCTCGACCTGGGCCGCGAGCGCCTCGGGCGCGCCGCCGTTGTCGACCACGTCGTCGGCCGCGGCGAGGCGCTGCGCGCGGCTCGCCTGGGCGGCGAGGATCGCCTCGACCTGCTCGCGCGGCAGGCCGTTGCGCCGCACGACGCGCTCGACCTGGACCTCCGGCGGGCAGTCGACGACGAGCACGCGGTCGTAGCGGCCGCGCCAGTCGCCCGACTCGACGAGCAGCGGCACGGCGACGACGACGTAGGGTGCGCCCGCGTCCGCGGCCTCGGCGATGCCGCGCTCGGTGCGCGCGCGGATCATCGGATGCAGGATGCCCTCCAGCCGCCTGCGAGCGGTGGGGTCCGAGAACGCGAGCGCGCGCATCGCGGCGCGGTCCATCCGTCCGTCGGCCGCGATCACCCCGTCGCCGAAGGCCGCGCGGATCGGCGCGATCGCGTCCCCGCCGGGCGCGGTGAGCGCGTGGGCGATCGCGTCGGTGTCGACGAGCGCGGCGCCGCGCTCGACCAGTCGGTCTGCGACCGTGCTCTTGCCGCTGCCGATCCCGCCGGTGAGGCCGATCACCGGCACGCGGCGCGCGACGGCTTCAGCCAATGCCGAACAGCGCGCCGAGCGGCTGCGCGAAGTACAGTGCGAGCAGCCCTGCGCCGGCGAGATACGGGCCGAACGGGATCGGCACTTCGCGCCGGTGCCGTGCGAACACGATCATCGCGATGCCGACCGTCGCGCCGACCGCGGAGGCGAGCAGGATGATCGCCGGGATCGCCTGCCAGCCGAACCACGCGCCGAGCGCGGCGAGCAGCTTGAAGTCGCCATAGCCCATGCCTTCCTTGCCGGTCGCGAGCTTGAACGCCCAGAACACGGCCCAGAGGATGCCATAGCCCGCCATCGCGCCGACCACCGCGTCGGCGATCGGCGCGAAGGTGCCCGCGAGGTTGAACGCGAGGCCCATCCAGAGCAGCGGCAGCGTCAGATCGTCGGGCAGCAGCTGCGTGTCGAGGTCGATGAACGCGAGCGCGATCAGGAAGAAGGTCAGCAGCAGCGCGCCCGTGCCGGCCGCGGTCGGGCCGTAGCGCGCGATCGCGCACGCGGCGAGCGCGCCGGTCAGTGCCTCGACGATCGGGTAGCGGATCGGGATCGGGGCCGAGCACCGGCCGCAGCGGCCGCGCAGCAGCAGCCACGACAGCACCGGCACGTTCTGCCACGCGGCGATCGGCGCGCCGCAGTGCGGGCAGGCCGAACGCGGCACGACGAGGTTGTAGCGCTCGCGCGCGGGCGCGGCCTCGCCGCGCAGCTCGGCGGCCTGCGCGTGCCAGTCGGCCTCCATCATCTTCGGGAGGCGGTGGATCACGACGTTCAGGAAGCTGCCGACCAACAGCCCGAGCACCGCGGCCATCGCGACGAGCAGGGGCGGCGGCAGGGCGGCGAGGGCGGCGAGGGTCGGACCGGGCATGGTCCACCGATGTTAGCCGAGCGTGCCGGTCCGCGGACCGGCGGGCCCGGCCGCCGGGCGCGAGCCGCCGGCCGCGCGTCGCGTGCCGGGACCGGGACCCGTCGCGTCGCGCCGGGGTCGCGCCGTGAGTGACCGGCTCGGCCTCCTCGGTGCACTGCG